>NZ_CP014671.1:324353-648707 GCF_001697225.1 Immundisolibacter cernigliae | reverse complement strand
GCACAGCCGCACCGCCGCTGGCGGCGTGGTGCACCTGGGCCCGCTGGCGCGCTACGCCCTGAACCACGACCGCCTCACGCCCCGCGCCCGCGCGGCGGCGCAGGCGGCCGGGCTGCCGCCGGTGGTGCGCAACCCGTTTCGCAGCATCCTGGTGCGCGGCGTGGAGGTGGTGCTGGCGCTCGAAGAGGCGCTGCGCCTGATCGACGGCTACGTTCCCGGCGACACGCCGGCGGTGGCCTTCGAGCCGCGCGCCGGCACTGGCTACGGCGCCACCGAGGCACCGCGCGGCGTGCTCTATCACCGCTACACGGTGGGCGAGGATGGCCTGATCACGGACGCCAAGATCGTCGCCCCGACCTCGGTCAACCAGGCCGTGATCGAGGCCGACCTGCGCCACTACGTGGAGCCGAACCTGCACCGGCCAGACGCGGAACTGCGCGCCGTGTGCGAGACCGCCATCCGCAACTACGACCCGTGCATCTCCTGCTCGGCGCATTTCCTGAAGCTGACCGTGGAGCGGCGCTGAGCGGTGCGGCAGCGCGTGCTGGGCATCGGCAACGGCGCGCGGCGTGACGATGGCGTCGGCGTGTGGGTGGCGCAGGCGCTCGCCGCGCGGCTGGGTGACAGCCTCGACGTGCGTGTGCTCGGCGACGACGGCTTCCAGCTGGTCGATGCGCTCGGCGGCATCGACGCCGCGCTGCTGATCGACGCCGTGCAGTCGGGTGCGCCGCCCGGCACCGTGCACCGTTTCGACGCCGCCCGGGAGCCACTGCCGCCGGCGCTGCTGCGCTGCTCGACGCACCTGCTCGGCGTGGCCGAAGCAGTGGAACTGGCCCGAGCGCTCGGCCAGTTGCCGGCGCGGGTCGCTGTCTACGGCATCGAGGGCGCGGACTTCGGCCTCGGCGAGGGGCTCAGTGCCCCGGTGGCCGCGGCGGCGGCGGGGCTGGTGGAGGAACTTGCCACGAATCTGACGGACCCGCCATGCACGAACACTCCCTGATCGCCAACCTGCTTTCCAGGATCGACGCCGTCGCGCGCGAGCACAGCGCCACGCGCGTGGTCGGCGTTTCGGTGTGGATCGGTGCGCTGGCCCACATCTCGGCCAGCCATTTTCGCGAGCATTTCGAGGACGGCAGCCGCGGCAGCCTGGCCCAGGGCGCGCGCCTGGACATCGAGGTGTCGGACGACCCCGAGCACCCGCAGGCACAGGACATCCTGCTACGCAGCGTCGAGGTGGGGTGATGGCGCGCCCGGCCGTGCAAACCGCCGTGCGCCGGGCGCGGATCACCGTCAGCGGCGCCGTGCAGGGGGTGGGCTTTCGGCCGCACGTGTACCGCCTGGCCACGGCGCTGGGTCTTGGCGGCTGGGTGCGCAACACGCCGCGTGGGGTGCAAATCGACGCCGAAGGCGAGCCGGCGGCGCTCGCTGCGCTGCTGGACGCCCTGCGCGCCGCGCCGGCCCCGGCGCGGGTGGATGCGATCGAAACCGACTGGCAGGCCGCGGCCGGCGCGAGCGGCTTTGCGGTGGTGGCCAGCGAGCCCGGCGCAGGCCCGGCGCTGCCGCTGCCGGACCTGGCTGTGTGCGCCGACTGCCTGGCCGACATCCGCGATCCGGCCGGCCGGCGTTTCGACTATGCCTTCACCAGTTGCAGCCGCTGCGGGCCGCGCTACAGCATCATCGCCGGGCTGCCCTACGACCGATCGCGCACGGCGATGGCGGGTTTTGCGATGTGCGCGGCCTGCGCCGCCGAGTACGCCGACCCGGCCGACCGGCGTTTTCACCACCAGGCCAACGCCTGCCCGGCCTGCGGGCCGCGTCTGACGCTGCACGACGCCGCCGGCAGGGTGCAGGCGCGCGACTCGGCGGCGCTGGACGCCGCTGCGCACTGCCTGCGCGCCGGCGGCATCGTGGCGCTGATGGGCATCGGCGGCTTTCAGTTGCTGGTGGATGCCCGCGATGAGGCGGCCGTGGCACGCCTGCGGGCCCGCAAGCGGCGGCCGGACAAGCCGTTCGCGGTGATGTTTGCGGATGGCGAGGCAGTGCAGGCGGCCTGCGCGACGACGCCGGACGAACGGGCGCTGCTCGCCGGTCCGGCCGCGCCGATCGTGCTGCTGGCGCGGCGGCGCGATGGCCTCGCGCCCTCGGTGGCGCCCGGTCAGGGGCGTCTTGGCGCGCTGGTGCCGTACTCGCCGCTGCACGCGCTGCTGCTGGACCGGCTGGGCTTTGCGCTGGTCGCCACCAGCGGCAACCGCGCCGGCGAGCCGCTGTGTACGACGCCCGCCGAGGCGCAGGCGCGCCTGGCCGGCATCGCGGACGTTTTTCTGGTCCACGACCGGCCGATCCTGCGCGCGCTCGACGATTCGCTGGTGCAGGTGGCGGCGGGCCGGCCGCAGGTGCTGCGCCTGGCGCGCGGCTATGCGCCGCTGGCCGTGGACTGCCCTGACGCGAACGAAGCGGTGCTGGCGCTGGGCGGGCACCTGAAGGCGGCCGTGGCGGTGGGCGGGGGCGGGCGCATCGTGCTCGGTCAGCATCTGGGCGATCTGGACAGCGTGGCGGCGCTGGCTGGCTTCGACGCCGCGGCGCGGGAATTGCCCGAGTTGGCCGGCGTGCGGCCGGCGCATCTGGCCTGCGACGCGCATCCGGATTACGGCAGCTCCCTGCGGGCGGCCGGCTTCGGCCTGCCAGTGTGGCGCGTGCAGCATCACCATGCCCACGTGGCGGCGGTGATGGCCGAGCACGGCATTGATGGCGAAGTGCTGGGCGTGGCCTTCGACGGCGCGGGCCTGGGCAGCGACGGTACGCTGTGGGGCGGCGAGTTTCTGCTGGCCAGCCGGTTGCGCGTTCGCCGAGTCGCCTCGCTACGACCGTTTCCATTGCCGGGCGGCGAGCAGGCCGCGCGCGAGCCGCGGCGAGCGGCGCTGGGCTTGCTTCACGCGCGTTTCGGGTCTGATCTGGACGCATTCGACCTGCCGCCGCTGCGGGCGTTTGACCCAGCCGAGCGGCGCACGCTGCTGGCGGCGCTCGAACGGGGCATCAACACGCCACGGACCAGCAGCGTCGGGCGGCTGTTCGACGCCGTGGCGGGGCTGCTCGGGCTGTGCCAGCGCATGAGTTTCGAGGCTCAGGCGGCGCTGGCGCTGCAAGGCGCGGCCGAGGCAGCGCCGCCGCAGGCGCCGTATCCGCTGCCGCTCGTCGGTGTGGACCCCGATTCCTCCGTCATTCCCGCGCACGCGGGAATCCAGCATGCCGTCCAGCTGGACGTGACGGCGTTCGATGGCGATCGGGGGCACGGCCTGATTGCTGACTGGCAACCGCTGCTCGACGCACTGCTGGCCGATCGGGCTTGTGGCGTGCCGGTGCCGCTCATCGCCGGGCGTTTTCACGCCGCCCTGGCGGCGCTGATCGTCGCCGTGGCGACGCGGATCGGCGCGCAGCGGGTGGTGCTGGCTGGCGGCTGCTTCCAGAACCGCCTGCTGCTGGAACTGACCGCGGCGCGCCTCGCAGATGCCGGTGTGGCCGTGTTCTGGCCGCAGCGGGCGCCGCCCGGCGACGGCGGGCTCGCGCTCGGCCAGGCGGCGGTGTGCGCCGCTGCCGGGGCGGCAGCCTGATGTGCCTGGCCATACCGGGCCGGGTGCTGGACCTGCACGATGGCGGCGGGCTGTTCGCCCGCGGGCGGGTGGATTTCGGCGGCGTGGTGCGCGAGGTGTCGCTGATCTGTACGCCCGAGGTGGCGGTCGGCGACTGGGTGCTGGTGCATGCAGGCCTCGCCATCGCGGTGATCGATCCGGCCGTCGCTGAAAGGACGCTGGCCGAACTCGCGCGTCTGGGCGGGGAGGGCGCATGAGCAGCGCCGATTACCGCGATCCGGCCACCGTGCGTCGGCTGCTGGACGCCATCGCCGGCACCGTCAGCCGACCGTGGACGCTGATGGAAATCTGCGGCGGGCAGACGCACGCCATCCTGCGCGCCGGCATCGACCGCCTGCTGCCGCCGCAGGTCACGCTGGTGCACGGCCCCGGCTGCCCGGTGTGCGTGACGCCGGTTGGCGTCATCGACCAGGCGATCGCGCTGGCTGGCCGGCCGGGCGTGACGCTGTGTTCCTTCGGCGACATGCTGCGCGTGCCCGGCAGCCGGACCGATCTGCTCGCCGCGCGGGCCGCCGGTGGCGACGTGCGGGCCGTCTACTCGCCGCTCGACGCCGTCGCCATCGCCGGCCGCGAGCCGGGCCGGGAGGTGGTGTTCTTCGCCGTCGGTTTCGAGACCACGGCGCCCGCCGCCGCCGCCGCGGTGCGCCAGGCGCAGGCCCTGGGTCTGGCCAACTTCAGCCTGCTGTGCGCGCAGGTGCGGGTGCCGCCGGCCATGGCCGCCATCCTCGCCGCGCCGGACTGCCGCATCCAGGGCTTTCTGGCCGCAGGTCACGTCTGCACGGTGATGGGACTGGCCGAATACGCGCCGCTGGTCGAGCGTTTCGCGGTGCCGATCGTGATCACCGGTTTCGAGCCGGTGGACATCCTGACCGGCGTGCTGCACTGCCTGCGCCAGCTGGAGGCCGGTCAGGCGCGGCTGGAAAACGCCTACGCGCGCGCCGCCCGCACCGAGGGCAACCCGGCCGCGCAGGCGCTGGTCGGCGAGGTGTTCGAGTTTGTCGCGCGCGACTGGCGCGGCCTGAGCGAACTGCCTGACAGCGGCCTTGGCCTGCGGGCGAGCTATGCCGATTTCGATGCCGTGCGGCGTTTCGGGCTGGTCCAGACACCGCCGCCGGACCCCGGCGAATGCCGTGCCGGCGAGGTGCTGCAGGGCCGCCTGCGCCCGGACCTGTGCCCGGCATTCGGCAGCCGCTGCACGCCGCAGCGGCCACTGGGCGCACCGATGGTGTCGTCCGAGGGCGCCTGCGCGGCGTATTACCGCTACCGCGGCCAGGCCGCCTGAGCATGGACGGCGCCTGCCCGCTGCCGCTGGACGAGTATCCGGTCGTGCTGCTGGCCCATGGCGGCGGCGGGCGGTTGATGCAGCGGCTGCTGGACGGGCTGATCCTGCCGACGCTGGGGGTGTGTGCCGGGCAGTCGCTGCACGATGCGGCGCGTCTGGACGAACTGCTGACGGGCGCTGCCGGCCGACTTGCCTTCACCACCGACAGCTACGTGGTGCGGCCCCTGTTTTTCCCGGGCGGCGACATCGGGACTCTGGCCGTATGCGGCACGGTCAACGACCTGGCGATGGCCGGCGCACGGGCGCGGGCGCTGTCGGTGTCGCTGATTCTGGAAGAAGGCCTGCCGATGCACACGCTGTGGCAGGTGTTGTCCTCGCTGCGGCAGACCGCCGAGGCAGCCGGCGTCCGCATCGTGACCGGCGACACCAAGGTGGTGGAGCGCGGCCGGGCGGACGGCGTGTACATCAACACCGCCGGCATCGGTGCGGTACCGGCCGGAGTGAGCATTCATCCGGGCCGGGTACGCGCGGGCGACGCCGTGCTGGTCAGCGGCGACATCGGCCGGCACGGCATCGCCGTGATGGCCCGGCGCGAGGGTTTGCAGTTCGAGACGACCATCGAGTCCGACTGCCAGCCACTGTGGCCCGCGGTGGCTGCCATGCTCGATGCCGGCCTGGACCTGCACTGCCTGCGCGACCCCACCCGCGGCGGCCTGGCCAGCGCGCTGGTCGAGATTGCCCGCCAGGCCGGGGTCGATGTCCTGCTCGACGAGGCGGCGGTGCCGGTGGCGCCGCCGGTGGCGGCGGCCTGCGAGCTGCTCGGCTTCGACCCGCTGCACGTGGCCTGCGAGGGCCGGCTGGTGGCCTTCGTGCCGGCGGCGCAGGCGCAGGCCGCGCTCGACCTGCTGCGCAGCGCGCCGGGCGGCGAACAGGCAGCGCGAATCGGCACCGTGCGCGGCCCCGGCGGGCAGGTGACCCTGCGCAGCCGCTACGGTATCGACCGATCGCTGGACATGCCGGCCGGGGAACTGCTGCCGCGCATCTGCTGACGGTGCCCCGGCGTTCGGCGGCGCAGGCGGCCATCGAGCGGCGACTCAAGGCGGAGCTTGATCCGGATGGCTTTTTTGGTGGCGGGAGGGCGGTCAGTTGAGCGTTGGAAAACTCGGAAAAACGGCGCTACGCTGCGACCCACGCTCGAACAGGGCTTGCCGGCCGCCGACGCCTTCGCCCTTGCGCTGGATAAAGGCGGGTTCGAGAGGCCACGCGGGCTATACGGAAATGTTCCAGAATCGCGTGGCGTCCGGCTTGTACCGGGGGGGCGTGGAATAGCAGCGATGGAGTTTTCAAGTGATTGTTAAACGACGATTTTTTGGTCCAAGGGTTGCCCGATCCGGCATAGACTCACCTGGCAAGGGTCGTGCGGGATATGCGGAAATCTTCCGTGTTTAAACGCGGAAGATTTCCAGATACTCAATGTTAGGTTGCTCTGGAGACATCATCGTGCGTATAGCTCTCTTCAAGGACAGTCGAGAATCGTTTATCCAGGCACTTGACGGGGCCGGCGTTGCTTACGAGGAGCTAAGAGCCCCGCCTGGTCAGGTCATGGCTGCTGGCACCATGATCGCTGTTGCGCAAACTGCTGCGGTTGCTGGCCCCATCGCTGCTGTGCTCGTTGCTTGGCTCAAAGCACGCGCCAGCCGCAAGGTCATCCTCACCCTTCATGACAAGCGGATCGTGCATTTGGAGGGTTACTCCGTTGAGCAGGTCAAAGAGTTGCTGCCGTTGGTTGATCATGGCACTGCCATTGACACCAAGCCGCCTGCGGCCGGAGCAACCTAACAATTCATTCAAGCCGAACCCGCTTCGCAGGTCGGCTTAATTCAGGCGTTATGTTGCAAGCGAACTCATGCGTTTCGCTCCCATGATTTACCTTGTGGCCTTTGCAGGCTGTTCCGGACCACAGACCGATGCTGAGATGAGGAGCCTCTACGAGAGCAAAAAGGAATATTTCACTGCGCTTGTCTCGGGGATTGATTGCAATGTCAAAAAAAGCGGCATTCTATGGCGGAGCGAAAAAGAACAATCCAGTACCGCTTGTTTAGATATTCTAGAAAAAGCAAGAATTGATGGTATTGGTATTGACCCGATTTCACAAGGGATCATGCTTTTCCCAAGCGGGCGTGGTTATTCAAGTCATCAGAAAGGCTATGTCTATTCGGAGAAAGAACTAGAGCCGCAGTTCACCTCACTCGATGTAAGGCCGAATGAGTTGCAGCCATACCAGAGGGGGTTCAAAAAGATCGATGAAAATTGGTATATCACATATGAATATGTCAACTAGGGCTGGTTGGGCTGACGCAGGAAGCCCAACATCGTTTACCCCGCGAATACCGGAGCACAAAGGTTGCCGGCTGTAACCTGGCGCTTATTGCGCCCGCGCGGCCTAGCCGGAGGCCGGCCCGCCCTTGCCCGAGCCGCCGGTGAGTTCGGTCAGCGTGGCCAGAATCCGTTGCAGCAGACCGTTTGCCGATCCCGGCATGCCTTCCGTTTCGGCTTCTGCCAGTTCCAGGGCTTCCAGCTCCCAGGCGCGCAGCACCTCGACCTTCTCGTTCATGGTCAACGCGTCGTTGCGGGCGACGTCTTCCGGGCCGGCGAATACGGCGGCCGGGTCGTTGCGCGCCTGTTCCAGCCACGCGGGTGGTTGTCGATGATTGGACGTCATGGTGCGGCTCCAGGGTGTTGCACGTCAGGACGGTACAGGGTGCCCGGCTGGCGGGCGGTCGGGCCAGCCCAACATCGTGTACACCGGGAATACCGGAATACCCGGAATACAAGGTTGCCGTCGGCAAGCAGCCCGACGGGGCGCTTTCTGTCGTGATGCTTGGGTGGTGTGCAAAACGCGCGGGCTTCGCAAGCGTGTCTTTCGGTCGGTTGAATCTGTTGGGCTTCCTGCGTCATTCCAACGGAACTGCATGGCTTTATCGGCTTTCCGCATCAGGCGTCACAGGCCATCCATCTCGCCGTCACGGTATGCGGAGCCGGAACGCGTGGCCGACGCATTCGGGTGGGTTTGGCCTTGCGGTGTCCCAATCTCGCCGCGGTGCATGGGGGCATTACCCAGGATCCTCTGCAGACCGCGCAGCAATGTCCACAGGGGCAGTATCTGTAGCCACACTTTACGGATCGATCGCCAGTTGACTCGCGCCCTTGCTTCGCCGCGCGCCGGGGCGCGCATGGAGCGCTTGCCGAACCACCATCCGCAGATGCCCGCTGCCAACAATGCCATTGGGGAAGTGGCGGCACGCAGCGCAGCCGCGCGGGTCTGCGCCTGCCACCACTGCACGCGATACCGCGCCTGCTGCGTCCTGAGCCGCTGCGCGTCGCGATGCGCCCGGGCGGCGGTCAGACCGATCATGTGGGCAGGTTCTGTGATGCTGGCGCGAGGCTCTCGCGCGTGGCGTCAAACCCCACGGCCCGCATCAGGCGCCGGACATAAATCACCAGCGCCATGCACAGCAGCCCATTGAATGCGGCCGCCCCGAGGAGCGCAGCCGGCCAGTCCGCGCCTGCGCGTACGGTCATGACCACCATTGCCGCGACCAGCGCCAGCCAGGCAGTCACTGCAAGCAACGCGATCGCGACCGCAAGGATCCAGGCGAGCAGGAGCGTAACGAGGTTCAGCCGCGCCTCCACAGCCACCAGTTCGAGCAGCTCGATCAGGTAGCTGCGGGTGACGCGCAGCGTCTCGCGCAGGCTCTCGCCCACGCCAGCTTCGGAATCAACCAAAGGGGGCGGGGAGACGTCCACCCGTCTCCCCCTGTCAGCGCCGTCCTAAATGAGCGATCAGGCATCCGGCGGCAAAGGCGATTCCGAGCGCCGTGAGGGGGCGGGCACGTACGAAACCCTGTACGGTGTCTGCGTACTCGCGTCCGCGCTCGCGCGCCTGCTCAGCGCTGGCGCGCGCTTGCTCGCTGGCATGGCTGGCCGACTCGCGCAGACGATCCTCTGCCGAACGGGCATGTTCGGCCACGCGGTCGACGGTTTCATGCGCCGCCTGGGCCGCGCGATCGGTGACCCGTGCCTCGGGCGCTGAAGTGGCTTCGGATTTCGTTTTCTGGTCCATGAAATTTACCTGGTTGAGTGCGTGCGTCTTCGGGTCTGCTTTGGAGCAGCCCGAGCCTATAGCACTAGTTACGATCCGCATAACCCGGCAAAAGTTCCGGGCGACGGGGTGGGCTCGATTCTGTGGCCCATGAAGCCATCGGCCGCTGGCTGGGGGACGCAGGAATTCGAGCGACCGCGACCTATCAGATCGAGGCCCGGTACTTAAGATGACGCCCAGCAGGCGCTCATCGCGAGCTGTCGCGCGGCCACCGATGGCCGACTGGGGTGGTGTACCATCCGGCGCTTTTTTCCGGCGGCCCGCCCGCCCGGGGGGGACCATGCAGCAGGAACACGGCGCGGGGCCGCGGGTCGGCGTCATCATGGGGTCGCGCAGCGACTGGGACACCCTGCGCCATGCCAGCGACACGCTGACGGCGCTGGGCATCGCCCACGAGTGCCGGGTGGTGTCCGCCCACCGCACGCCGGATCTGCTGTTCGAGTACGCCCAGCAGGCGGCCGGACGGGGCATCGAGGTCATCATCGCCGGGGCCGGCGGGGCGGCCCATCTGCCCGGCATGACGGCTGCCAAGACGCGTCTGCCGGTGCTGGGCGTGCCGGTGCAGTCGCGCGCCCTGCAGGGTGTCGATTCGCTGCTGTCGATCGTGCAGATGCCGCGCGGCATTCCGGTCGGCACGCTGGCCATCGGCGAGGCCGGGGCGGTCAACGCGGCCTTGCTCGCGGCGGCCATCCTGGCTTTGCACGACGTGGACCTGGCGGCGCGCCTGGATGATTACCGCGCCCGCCAGACGGCGGCCGTGCTGGCCGACTCCCTGGAGCCGTGATGCTGCTGCCGGGCGCCACCATCGGCGTGCTGGGCGGCGGCCAGCTTGGCCGCATGCTGGCCATGGAGGCGCGTCGCATGGGGTACCGGGTGCGCGCGCTCGATCCCGATCCTGAGGCCTGCGCGGCGCCGTTTGCCGAGCTGAGCTGCGCGCCGCTGGACGATGTGGACGCGGCACTCGCGCTGGCTGCCCACTGCGACGTGCTGACCATCGAGACCGAGCACGTGCCGGCGGCGGTGCTGGCGCAGATCGAGACCCTGCGTCCGGTGCATCCGAACGCCGCATTGCTGGCCACGGTGCAGGACCGCCTGCGCCAGCGCGAGTTCCTGAGCCGCCACCGCCTGCCGCAGACCGCCTATGCGCGGGTGGACGATGTGTCGTCCTTGCAGCAGGCGCTGACCGCAGTCGGCCGGCCGGCGGTACTCAAGACGCGCACCGAGGGCTACGACGGCAAGGGCCAGGCGCGCATCGGCATGAGCGACGATCCGGCCGCGGCCTGGGCGGCGCTCGGCCAGCGGCCGGCGGTGCTGGAAGCGTGGGTCGCTTACGAGCGGGAAATCTCGGTCATTCTGGCGCGCGGCCACGACGGCGACATCGCCTGCTATCCGGTGGCCGAGAACGAGCACCGCCATCACGTGCTGCACATCACGCGCGCCCCGGCGCGGGTGGCGCCGGCGGTGGCTCGGCGGGCGCGGGAGCTGGGCGCCGCGGTGGCGGACGCGCTCGGTCACGTGGGCGTGATGGCGGTGGAGATGTTCCTGTTGCCGGACGGCGAGCTGCTGATCAACGAAATCGCCCCGCGCACGCACAACTCCGGCCACTACACCCTGGGTGGCTGCGTCACCTCGCAGTTCGAGCAGCATCTGCGGGCCATCTGCGGCCTGCCGCTGGGCGATCCGGCCCAGCCGCGCCCGGCGCTGATGCTGAACCTGCTGGGCGATCTGTGGGCCGACGATGCGCCGCCGCTGGCGCACATCCTGGCCCACCCGGGTGCGCGACTGCATCTGTATGGCAAGGCGCCGCGGCCGGGTCGCAAGCTCGGTCACGTGCTGGTGCTCGGGGACGATCTGGATGCCGCGCAGGCCTGGGCCGACAGCATCATCGGCTGAGGCAATCCGTTGTGGGAGGCCCGCCCCGGGCCGAATCTGCCGGGCGGGGGATTCGCGACGAGGGCGCCGCTCCCACGGGTCAGCCAGCGACTGGGCGGCGGCAGGCGTGGGAGGGCAGGCTCATTGAGCCTCGCCCAGCAGTCCGAGCAGCGCCGGCAGCAGCGCCTGCATGGCCGTCTCGCCGGCGGCTATGGTCTCCGCGGCGCGGTTGAATTCCATCACGCCGATCAGGGCCAGACGCGGCTGTACCAGGATGTCGGGCGGATCGCCGGCCAGGCGGGTGCGGGTGATCTGGTCCTGCATGATGTTGACGGCGCCGACCAGCACGTCGAAGTAACCCGGTTGCTGACGGTCCTGTCGCAGCAATTGCGCCAGCAGCGTGCTGGCGCCGCCGCGCAGCAGGGCACCCAGGCTGCGGCTGTCGGTGCCATCGTCGACGGGCACCACATCGGTCATGGGCTGCGCTCTGCGCCGTCCGGCGATGCCGCCGTTCAGATTGACTGCCAGCACCAGTTCCGCCCCCATGGCCCGGCACAGGGACACCGGCACCGGATTGACCAGGCCGCCGTCGAGCAACCACTGGCCGTCGAGTTCCACCGGCGCCAGGACGCCGGGCAGGGCCATCGAGGCGCGGATGGCGACGCCAAGGTCGCCCTCCCGCAGCCACACCTCGCGCCCAGTGCCCAGTTCCGTCGCCACGGCACCGTAGCGCAGGCCGAGTGTCTCGATGGCGGCGTGACCGATCAGATCGATCAGGGTGCGGGAAACGCGCTCGCCGGCAAACAGGCCGCCGCCGGCCGGGCGCAGGTCGAGCTGGCCGAGGATGGCGCGCCAGTTCAGGCCGCGGGCAAAGGCTTCGATTTCAGGCAGTCGGCCGGCGGCGTACGCGGCGCCAATCACGGCACCGATGGAGCTGCCGCACACCACCGCCACCTCGATGCCAGCCGCCGTCAGCGCTTTCAGCACGCCGATGTGCGCCCAGCCGCGGGCGGCGCCACTGCCGAGCGCAATTCCTATGCGCGGTGCTGCCACGGTCGATGCTCCGTGATACGAAAGGGGGGCGGTGTATGGTACGCGGCGGCCTGCGGGCAACGGTCACACGAAGGAGGATGCCTTGAGCGTGCAGATAGCCCCGGCGCCGGATCTTGCCACCCTGTTGCGGGGCCTGGACGGATTCGGCGACGCACCGGCGCTGCGCTGGTTTGCCGCCGCCGGCGAGCAGGCGCTCAGCTATCGCGAGCTGGCGCAGCGCCTCGAAGCCGCCGCGGCGCGCCTGCGGGCGCATGGCGTGAGCCGCGGCGGGCGGGTGCTGCTGCTGGCCGAAAGCGGCCTGCCGTGGGCGATCGGTGCGCTGGCGGTGCTGCGCGCCGGTGGCGTGCTGCTGCCGCTGGACGCCCACAGCCCGGACGACACCCTGCAGCACGTGCTCACCGACGCGGCGCCGGTGCTGGTGCTGACCGATGCCGAGCACGCGCCGCGCTGTGCCGGTTGTGGCGCGCCGGTGTTGCTGGTCGATGGCTTGGCCGAGTCCGACCCGGTGCCCACCGTGCCGGCCGACGCAGGCATCGACCCGGCCAGCCCGGCGGTGATGTTCTACACCTCCGGCACCACCGGGCCGCCCAAGGGCGTGCCGCTCAGTCACGCCAATCTGCTGTATCAGCTGCGCACCGTGGCGGCGCTGGATCTGGCCCGGCCGGGCGACCGGGTGCTGCTGCCGCTGCCCATGCACCACGTATATCCGTTCGTGATCGGCCTGCTGCTGCCGATCGTGGCCGGCGTGACGCTGCTGCTGCCGGGCGCCACCACCGGCGCGCAGATCATGCAGGCCCTGCGCGAGGGCCGCGCCAGCGTGCTGATCGGCGTGCCGCGGCTGTACCGGGCGCTGCTGGAGGGCATCGACGGGCGCGTGGCCGGCTTGCCACCCGTTTCGCGGCACTTGCTGGGCGGCTTGCGGGCGGCCGCCCGCTGGTCCGCACCGCGGCTTGGCGCCGGTGTGGCGCGCCGGCTGCTGGCGCCGCTGCACCGGCAGATGGCGCCGCAGCTGCGCCTGCTGGCCTGCGGCGGGGCGGCGCTGGATGCTGATCTCGACGCCGCGCTGACGGCGCTGGGCTGGCAGGTGGCGGTCGGCTACGGTCTTACCGAAACCTCGCCCTTGCTCACGCTGCGCATGCCGGGCCAGTGCCGCTCGGGCAGCGCCGGGCGCGCCGTGCCGGGCACCGAGCTGCGCCTGGCGGCGCCGGAGGCGGGCGAGGAAGACCTGCCGGCCGGCGCCGGTGCCATCGAGGTACGCGGCCCGGGCGTGTTTGGCGGCTATTTCGACCTGCCGCAGGCCAACCGGCAGGCGTTCACGGCCGACGGCTGGTTTCGCACCGGCGACCTCGGGCGGCTGGACGAGGACGGGTGTCTGGAGGTGCTCGGCCGCGCCTCGACGCTGATCGTCACCGAGAGCGGCAAGAACATCCAGCCGGAGGAAGTGGAGGCGGTCTACCAGGCCCATCCGCTGATTGCCGAGGCGGCGGTGCTGCAGGTGGATCGGCGGCTGGTGGCCTTGCTGGTGCCGCAGCAGCCGGCCACCGAAGCGGCGCTGCGCGAGGCGGTGGCCGAGCAGTCGCGGCAACTGCCCAGTTACCAGCGGGTGGTGGAATTCGCCCTCACTTTCGAGCCGCTGGCGCGCACTGCGCTGGGCAAGCTGCGCCGCCACCTGCTGGCCGAGCGCTATCGACAGGCGCGCCAGGCGGCCGGCGGCCCGCCGCCGGATGCGGCGCCGCTCGCCGCGGCCGATCAGGCGCTGCTGCGCGATCCGCGGGCGCGGGCGGTGTGGGATTTCCTGCACGAGCGCTACCCGGACCGGCCGCTGACGCCGGACAGCCACGTGCAGCTCGACCTTGGGCTCGACTCGCTGGGCTGGCTGAACCTGGGCATGGACATCGCCGCCCGCAGCGGCGCCCAGTTGTCCGAGGACGCCATCGCCCGCATTGCCACCGTGCGCGACCTGCTGCGCGAGGTGAGTCTGGCCGACACGGCGCCGCCGGCCACGCTACTGGACGACCCGCTGGCGGCGCTGGATGCCCAGCAGCGCCGCTGGCTCAGGCCCGTGCCGGTGTGGCTCATGCCGCTGCGGGCCGCGCTGCTGGGGCTGACCTGGCTGCTGATGCGCGTGTTTTTTCGGCTGCGCGTGACCGGCCGCGAGCACCTGCCGGCGAGCGGGCCGTTTCTGCTGGCACCCAATCACGGCAGTTACCTCGATGCCCCGGCGCTGGGCGCCGCGCTCGGCCGGCGCGGGCTGCGCGAGCTGTGCTGGGCCGGCTGGACCGGCATCATGCTGGGAAGTCCGCTGATGCGGGCGATCTCGCGCCTGGCGCGGGTGTTGCCGATGGACTCCGAGCGGCGCGCGTTGTCGAGTCTCGCCTTTGGCCTCGCGGCGCTGCGCGCCGGCAATGCGCTGGTGTGGTTTCCGGAAGGCGCCCGTTCCAGGACGGGCGCGCTGGAGCCGTTCCTGCCCGGCATCGGCCTGCTGCTGGAACACACCGATGTGCCGGTGCTGCCGGTGTACATCGAAGGCGCCTACCGGGCCTGGCCGATACACCGACGCTGGCCGCAGGCGGGGCGGATCAGCGTACACATCGGCGCGCCGATCAGGGCCACCGAACTGCTGGCCGGACCGGGTCCCGGTCAGCCGCACGAGCGCGCTGCGCGTGCGCTGCGTGAGGCGGTGGCGGGACTTATTCGCGCGCGTTTGGCCGGTCCGCCGGCACCGTGAGCAGCAGCGCCAGCCCGGCCAGCCACAGACCCAGAATCACCGTCATGCCGACGCGCTGGCTGCCCGACCACAGCGTCACGGCGCCGACCAGCAGCGGCCCCAGGAAGGCCGTCGCCTTGCCGGACAGCGTGAACAACCCGAACAGCTGATTGCGCTGTTCGGGTGGCGCCATGCGCGCCAGCAGCGAGCGGCTGGCCGCCTGCGCCGGCCCGACGAAGATACCCAGCGCCAGCCCGGCCACCCAGAATGCCGTTGCCGACTGCGCCAGCAGCGTGCCGGCGCCGGCCAGCAGCAGGGCCAGCAGGGCGATGACGATGGTGTTGCGGCTGCCGATGCGGTCGTCGAGGTGGGCAAAGCCCACCGCGCCCAGGCCGGCCGTCACGTTCAGCCCGATGCCGAAGGCCAGCACCTGGGTTTCGGTCATCGCAAAGGTGCCGGCGGCGTACACGCCGCCAAACGCAAACAGCGTGGCCAGGCCATCGGTATAAAGCATGCGCGCGACCAGAAAGCGCAGCAGCGGCCCCTGCCGCGGCAGCCCGCGCAGGGTGTGCCAAAGATCGCCGAGGCTGGCCTTCAGCTCGAAGCGACCTGCGGCCGCGTCCCGCCCCGGCAGGCGGGCGGTCAGCAGCGGCAGCGCGAACAGGCCAAACCACACCGCCGCCAGCACGAAGGTGGCCCGCACGTGGCTGGCATCGGCGCGCGGCAACGGGAACCAGGCCCCTTCCCGCACAAAACCGAACAGCGCCAGCAGCAGGCACAGCAGCCCGCCGGCATAGCCCAGTCCCCAGCCCCAGCCGGACCAGCGGCCGATGCGCTCGGCCGGCGCCAGGCGCGGCAACAGCGCGTTGTAGAACACGCTGGCCAGCTCCATGCCGATGGTCGCCAGACCGACCAGCAGCAGGGCGCCGATCAGGTGCGGCGAGTGCGGCATCACCCACCACAGCGCCGCGGTCGGCAGCACGCACAGCGCCGTGGTGGCGGTCAGCCAGCGCCGCTGCCCGCCACCGTGATCGGCAATCGCCCCGACCACCGGCCCCAGCAGCGCCACCGCCAGTCCGGCCAGACCCACCGCCAGGCCCCACAGGGCGGCGCCGGTGATGGCATCCGGCGCCACCTGGCGCGTGAAATAGGCCGCGAAGACGAAGGTCTCGATGACGGTCGGGAACGCGCTGTTGGCGAAGTCATACAGCGCCCAGCGACGCAGCAGGCCGGTGCGGGCGGGTGGATCCTGCGCCCTCATGCAGCGCTGGCCGGTCGCGTCAGCGGCGGGGCGAGGGGCGCGGCTATCATTGCCGCCCTGCGCCGGCCGGCGCGCACGCTTTTTCTTGTCGCCATCAGGAGTTTCCCGTGAGTACATCCGTCGTCGAAAAAAAGATCCCGTCCGGCGCCATCGCCAGCCACGTGCTGCTGGCCGGTGACCCCAAGAATCCGCCGGCCATCCTGCTGCACGGCGCCGGTCCCGGCGCCACGGCGGCCTCCAACTGGCTGCGCTGCGCGCCGGACCTGGCCAAGCATTACTACGTGATCGCCCCGGACCTGGTCGGCTTTGGCCAGACCGAGCTGCCGGCCGAGCTGCCGACCCACATTCTGGGCTGGATCGGGCACCGCGTGGAGCAGGTGCTGGGGCTGATGGACACGCTGGGCGTCGAGCGCGCCCACGTGGTCGGCAATTCCATGGGTGGCGCCCTGACCCTGCACGCGCTGGTGCAGGCGCCGCAGCGCTTCGACAAGGTGCTGCTGATGGGAGCCATCGGCGCGCCGTTCGAATACAGCTGGGAAATGAAGCGCCTGCTGGAGTTCTACAAGGATCCACGGCCGGCCCGCTACAAGGAAGTGATCGAGAGCTTCGTGCATGATCCGGCCGCCGTGCCGGGCCTGGACGAGATCATCAAGCAGCGCTACGCGGTGGCCATGGACCCCAAGACGCGCGAGATGACCAACCTGCTGTTCCAGGCGCAGGCCGCCGGCATGAACGACCTGACCGTGCCGGAAGCCCAGCTCGGGCGCCTGCCGCACCCGGTGCTGCTGGTGCACGGCCGCCAGGATCGCATCGTGCCGCTGGACACCAGCCTGTACTTCCTGAAGCACCTGCAGCAGGCCGAGCTGGTGGTGCTGGACCGCTGCGGCCACTGGGCGCAGACCCAGCGCTGGGACGCCATGTACCCGCTGATCGTCAAGCACTTCGGCGGCTGAGGCGATGGCGCGGACGCTGGATGAGGCGGCGGTGCAGCGCATCGCCGCCGAACTGGAGGCTGCCGAGCAGGCTCGTCGGCCGCGCCGGCAGCTGCGGCGTGAGTTTCCTGACCTCGACATCGACGACAGCTACGCCATCCAGGCCGCCTGGATGGCGCACAAGGCCAAGGCCGGGCGGCGCGTGCTGGGCCGCAAGATCGGTCTGACCTCGCGCGCCATGCAGCAGGCCTTCGACATCAGCGAGCCGGACTACGGCACGCTGCTGGACGACATGTTCTTCGGCGACGGCGAGGTGATTCCCGGCGACCGCTTCATCGTGCCGATGGTCGAGGTGGAACTGGCCTTCGTGCTGGGCGCGCCGCTGTCCGGCGAGACGGTGTCGATCACCGACGTGCTGCGCGCCACCGAGTACGTGCAGCCGGCAATCGAGATCATCGACGCCCGCACCGAGCGGGTGGATGCCGAAACCGGCCAGCGGCGCGGCGTGCTCGACACCATCGCCGACAACGCCGCCAGCGCCGGCGTGGTGCTGGGCGGGCGGCCGGTGCGGCCGGAGGGCATCGACCTGCGCTGGGCCGGCGCCGTGCTGTACCGCAACGGCGTGATCGAGGAGACCGGCCTTGCCGCCGGCGTGCTGGGTCACCCGGCGGCCGGCATCGCCTGGCTGGCGCGCCGCTTCGCCCGCCACGGCGTGGCGCTGGAAGCCGGACAGGTCATCCTGGCCGGCTCCTTCACGCGCGCCCTGGCGGTGACGCCGGGTGACGTGTTTCATGCCGACTACGGGCGGCTGGGCAGCTTCGGGTTTTCGTTCGGCGCCGGTGGTTGAGGAAACGCTGACGGTATCGAGCGTTTCCCGCGGCGCAGACAGGCGCCTACCGGAAAATTGTGGGAGCCCGGCTGTGCCGGGCGATCATCGCGCAGCAAAGCTGCACTCCCACAAGGTCTCCGGGTGGCAGGCACTCACAAGATCCGGGCGCACCGGCCCGCCAACAGGACTGCCCGTATCAATGAATGATTCCCCGGCGCCCGATACCGGATCGCCGCCCTTGCTGGCCATCGTCTGCCTGTCGCTGGCCGCCGGCGCGAGCGCGATGGCGATGCGCGTCAACGACGCCCTGCTGCCGCAGCTTGCGCAGATCTTCGGCGTGCCGCTGGCCACCACCGCGCAGGTGGTCAGCTTCTATGCCCTGGCCTATGGCGCCTCGCAGGTGCTGTGGGGGCCGGTCGGCGATCGCTTCGGCAAGTACCGGGTGGTGGCCTGGGCGGTGCTGGCCTGTGCGCTGGCCTCGCTGGCGTGTGCCTTTGCCGGCGATTTCGGGCAGCTGCGCGCGGCGCGGGTGCTGGCCGGCATGCTGGCGGCGGCGATCATCCCGCTGTCGATCGCCTGGCTCGGCGATGTGGTGCCTTACGAGCGCCGCCAGCCGGTGCTGGCGCGCTTCCTGATCGGGCAGATCACGGGGCTTGCGGCCGGCGTGTGGCTGGGCGGCGTGGCCGCCGACCACCTGGGCTGGCGGGTGCCGTATTTCGTGCTGGCCGGGCTTTACGGCATCGTGGGCGCGCAGCTGTTCGTCGGTTTGCAGCGCCTGCCGCCGGGCTCCAGCGGGCGAGCCGGCAGCGCCGTGGCAAGCTCGCTGGGGCGCACGCTGGGTGATTTTCGCGAGGTGCTCGGCGGGCGCTGGGCGCAGATTCTGCTGCTGATCGTGTTCCTGGAAGGCAGCTTCCTGTTCGGGCCGCTGGCCTTCATGGCCGCGCACCTACATCACCAGATCGGCGTGTCGCTGACCGTTGCCGGCTCACTGGTGATGGTGTTTGGCGCCGGCGGGCTGGTGTACGCGCTGGGGGCGCGGCGCCTGGTCAGGGGGCTCGGTGAGGCGGGGCTGGCGCGCGCCGGCGCCGTGTTCCTGTGCCTGGGGCTGGGCGCGATCGCCGCGGCGCCGTCGTGGATTTTCGGCATCGTCGGCAGCCTGCTGGCCGGACTCGGCTTTTACATGCTGCACAACACGCTGCAGGTGAATGCCACGCAGATGGCACCGCGGGTGCGCGGTGCGGCGGTGTCGATCTTCGCGGCGAGCTTTTTCCTGGGGCAGGCGGCTGGCGTGACCCTGACCGGCTGGTTGTCCGCGCATGTCGGCAGCGGACCGGCAATCGCCCTTGGCGCCGCCGCGCTGCTGGGCATCGGCCTCGGCTTCGGTCAGGTGCTGGTCCGGCGCACAGCGGCGCAGGGCTGAAGGGAGCCGGGGTAGACGCAGCCTGGCTGCGCGGTGATTGCCTTGCGGCATGAGGATCGCCCGGCGCAGCCGGGCTCCTGCACCGGCTAGGCCAGCCGATTGCACGGCCGGGCGAGGGGCTATACATTTGTGTAGCCATGACGACAGCACCCGCCCCCTTGCCACCCCGCCAGGCCGCCGCGCTGCAGGCCATCGAGCGCCATTTCGAGCGCCACGGCGCCACGCCGACCGTGCGCGAACTGGCGCAGGGCCTGGGCTGCTCGGTGCGCGCGGCGGCGGAGTTGATCGAAAAGCTGGTTCAGCGTGGCGCGCTGCACAAGGTTGCGGGCGTCAGCCGCGGGCTGCGGCTGGCAGCGGCGCCTTCGCGCGTGCAGCTGCCGCTGATCGGCCGCATCGCCGCCGGCCAGCCGATCATGGCGGGCGATCATGTGGAGGAGTGGCTGGCGGTCGATCCGGCGCTGTTTCGCCCGCGCCCGGACTGGCTGTTTCGGGTGCAGGGCTGGTCGATGCGGAACATCGGCGTGCTGCCGAATGATCTGGTCGGCGTGCGCGAGGACCCGGACCCGCCGCCGGGCGCGGTGGTCGCGGCGCTGGTGCCCGACCCGCAAACCGGCGACCCGCGCCTGACGCTGAAGCGCTACACGCGCCGCGCCGGCCAGGTGGTGCTGGTCTCCGAGCATGACGATCAGGTTGCCTTTGCGCCGCAGGTCTACGATCCGGCCACGGCCGGACTGCGCCTGATCGGCGTCCATGCCGGGCTGATCCGGCCGGCGACCGGCCCGTGAAGGCGACGGCCCTGCAGATTCCGGGCGTCTGGCGCGGCGACTGCCCGCGGCCGGCGGCCGCGGTGGCCAGCACGCGCATCGAGGCCCTCGACCGGGCGCTGCTGGGTGGCTGGCCGGTCGGGGCGCTGACGCAGATCATCGGCACCGAAGCGGGCCTGGGTTTCTCGCTGATCATCCCGGCGCTGGCTGCGTTCACCGCGGCCGGGCGCGCGGTGGCGCTGATTGATCCGCCTTACCTGCCGTATGCGCCGGCACTCGCCTCGCGCGGCGTCGATCTGCAGCATCTGCTGTGGGTGCGGCCGCAGGATGCCGGGCAGGCGCAGTGGGCGGCGGAGCAGATCGCCCGCAGCGGCCTGTTCGCCGCGCTGGCCTGCTGGGGGGCGCTCGATGGCACGGCCGAGCGGCGCCTGCAGCTGGCCGCGGATGCCGCGCAGTGCCTGGCGTTCTGTTTTCGCGCCGGTCGCGCCGGTCGCGCCGACGGCCACAGCCATGCGGCGGTGCGCCTAACGGTGGCGCCGGCCCACGATGCCCAGCTGCGGGTGGAGGTTCTCAAGTGCCGCGGCGGGCCGGCCGGTCACGGCCTGCTGCACCGCTGCGGCGACCTGCCGGTGGCGGCGTGAGCAGCGGCCGGTCGCCATGCCGTGGATCTGCGCCCTGTTTCCCGACCTGCCGCTGGAGGCCCTGGGCCAGGTTCTGACGCTGGCGCCGGATCGCCCGGCGGCGGTCTGCGAACAGACCGGCCGCGGCCGCTGGCTGCACGGCCTGAACGCCGAGGCGGCGCGGCGCGGCTTGCACCCCGGCATGGCGCTGCCCGCCGCCGTGGCGCGGGTGCCGGAGTTGCTGGCCCTGAGCCGCCGGCCGGCGGCCGAGCGCGCGGCCCTGAACGGCCTGGCCTGCTGGCTGTACCGCTTCGGCACGCCGGTCACCGTGTGCCCGCAGCGGCAGGCGGTGTGGGTACAGGTTGGGCCGAGCGCGCACCTGTTTGGCGGCTGGAGCGGGCTGGTCGGCGCCTTGCTGGCGGACCTGCCGGCGTATCGGGTGCAGTTTGGCGTCGCCCCGACGCTCGGCTGCAGCCTGCTGCTGGCACGTGCCGATGGCGGTTTGCAGCAGCCGGTGCGCGAAACCGGCGACATCGCCGGCGCCATCGGCGGGCTGCCGCTGGGGCTGCTGCCGTTCGAGGATCCGGCGCTGCGTCTGCTGACCGGTGCCGGCCTGCGACGCATCGGCGAGGTGCTCGCGCTGCCGACCGATGCGCTCGGCCGGCGTCTGGGGGGCACGGCCATGCTGGCGCTGGAGCGGCTGCTGGGTCGTGCCCCGGAGGCCTGGGAGGCGTTCGTGCCGGCGGCGCGCTACCGCCGCCGCTTCGAGTTCGGCGACCCGGTCGCCAGCACTGAGGCGCTGCTGTTCCCGCTCAAGATGATGCTGGGCGAGTTCGCGGCCTACCTGCGCGCCCGCGACGGCGCCGTCCAGAATTTCGTGCTGCGCCTGCGGGGCAGCCGTCGGCGGGCGAGCGCGCAGCCGATCGGCCTGATGTCGCCCACGCGCGATCCGGCGCGCCTGCTGCGGGTGGTGCGCGAGCGGCTGGAGCGCATCACGCTGGCGCACGGCATTCTCGAACTGCGCCTCGAAGCGGACCGTTTCGAGCCGGCCGCGGCGCTCCAGGACGATCTTTTCGGCAGCAGCGCGCTGCTGGGCCAGCGCCTGCTGGAACTGCGCGAACGCCTGGCGGCGCGGCTGGGTAGCGACGCCGTGCGCCAGATCGCGGTCAGTCCGGACCGGCGCCCGGAGGCGGCCATGGCCGATGCCGGGCCGGCGGCGGTGCCCGGCTCGCATCACCCGCCGCGCCCGCCGTGGCTGCTGGCGCAGCCGCAGCGCCTGACGCCGGCGCGCCTGCTCGGCGCGCCCGAGCGCATCGAGCTGGGCTGGTGGGAGGGCGAGGCGGCGGCGCGCGATTACTTCATGGCGCAGGACCGGGCCGGGCGCCTGTGCTGGGTGTATCGGGACCTGCACGACGGCGCCTTTTACCTGCACGGCCTGTGGCAGTGAGCCCGGCAGCGCGTCAACCGCCCGGCTATGCCGAGCTGCACTGCCTGTCGAACTTCTCCTTCCAGCGCGGCGCCTCGCACCCGCGCGAGCTGGTGGCGCAGGCCCATGCGCTCGGCTACCGGGCGCTGGCCATTACCGACGAGTGCTCGCTGGCCGGCATCGTGCGCGCCTGGGAGGCGGCCAGGCCGCTGGGCCTGCCGCTGATCATCGGCAGCGAACTGCAACTCGAGGACGGCCCGCGGCTGGTGGTGCTGGCGCCCGACAACGCGGCCTACGCGCAGCTGTGCGGCCTGATCACCCGGGCGCGCCGGCGCAGCGCCAAGGGCCATTACCGCCTCGCGCTGGATGATCTGGATGCCGGCACTGACCGGCTGCTGGCGCTGTGGCTGCCGCAGTGGCCGGCGCAGGGCTTTGACGAAGCCCGCCTGCGCGGCGAGGCGAGCGCCCTGGCCGAGCGTTTCGGCGAGCGCCTGTGGCTGGCCTTCGAGCGCCTGCTGCATCCGCAGGATCGCGCGCGCCACGCGGCGCTGATCGCGCTTGGCAAACACCTCGGCCGACCGCTGGTGGCCAGCGGCGACGTGTACATGCACGTGCGCCAGCGCAAGGCCTTGCAGGACGTGCTGGCCTGCATCCGCGCCCACACGCACATCCGCGACCCGGCGGCGCCGCTGTTTGCCAACGGCGAGCGACATCTGCGCGAGATCGCCGCGCTGCAAAAGCTGTACCCGGCCGCGCTGCTGCGCGAGACGCTGGCCATCGCCGAACGCTGCACCTTTCGCCTGGACCAGCTGCGTTACCAGTACCCCGAGGAGGTGGTGCCGCCGGGCAGGACCGCCGCCGCGCACCTGCGCGCCCTGACCAAAGCCGGCATGCGACGCCGCTACCCAGACGGCTGCCCGCCGGCGGTGCGTGCGCTGGCCCAGAAGGAACTGGCCCTGATCAGCGAACTGGGCTACGAGCACTATTTTCTGACCGTCGAGGAGCTGGTCGCCTTCGCCCGCAGCCGCGGCATCCTGTGCCAGGGCCGCGGCTCGGCCGCCAATTCCGCCGTCTGCTACCTGCTGGGCGTCACCGAGGTCGATCCGGCGCGCATGAACCTGCTGTTCGAGCGCTTCATCTCGCGCGAGCGCAACGAGCCGCCGGACATCGACATCGACTTCGAGCACCAGCGGCGCGAGGAGGTCATCCAGCACATCTACGAAAAATACGGCCGCCAGCGCGCCGCCCTGACCTGCACCGTGCAGTGCTACCGCACGCGCGGCGCGCTGCGCGAGGTGGGCAAGGTGCTGGGCCTGTCGGTGCAGCAGGTGGATGCCATCAGCCGCTCCCTGGCTTGGTGGGACGACCCTGCCGCGCTGGTCGGGCAGCTGCAGAAACAGGGCTTCGCGCCGGACGGCCTGCTGGTGCGCCAGCTGCTGGCCCTGGCCGGCGAGCTGATCGGCATGCCGCGGCATCTGTCGCAGCACGTCGGCGGTTTCGTCATTTCCCAGCGGCCACTGTCCGAGCTGGTGCCGGTGGAAAACGCGGCCATGGCGCAGCGCACGGTGATCCAATGGGACAAGGACGACCTGGACGCGGTCGGCCTGCTCAAGGTGGACGTGCTGGCGCTGGGCATGCTGTCGGCGATCCGGCGCTGCCTGCAGATGGTCGGCGCCTGGCGGGGCCGGGAATTTCGCCTGCAGGACATTCCGGCCGAGGATCCGGCCACCTACGCCATGATTGGCCGCGGCGAGACCACCGGCGTGTTCCAGATCGAAAGCCGCGCCCAGATGTCGATGCTGCCGCGCCTGAAGCCGGCCACGTTCTGGGACCTGGTGATCGAGGTGGCCATCGTGCGCCCCGGGCCGATCCAGGGAAACATGGTGCATCCCTACCTGCGGCGCCGGCAGGGGCTGGAGCCCGTGCACTACCCGGGTCCGGAACTCGAAAAAGTGCTCGCGCCCACGCTGGGCGTGCCGCTGTTCCAGGAACAGGTGATGTCGATCGCCATCCTGGCCGCCGGCTTCTCGCCCGGCGAGGCCGACCAGGTGCGCCGCTCGATGGCCGCCTGGCAGCGCAAGGGCGGGCTCGAGCAGTTCCGCGACAAGCTGCTGCGGGGCATGGCCGCGCGCGGCTACGAGGCCGGATTTGCCGAGGCCATCTACCAGCAGATCCTGGGCTTTGGCAGCTACGGTTTCCCGATGAGTCATGCCGCGAGCTTCGCGCTGCTGACCTACGCCTCGTGCTGGCTCAAGTGCCACGAACCGGCGGCCTTCTGCGCCGCGCTGCTCAATTCGCAGCCGCTGGGCTTCTACGCGCCGGCACAGCTGATTCACGAAGCCCGCCGCGCCGGCGTGCGCTTTCGGGCCGTCGATGTCTGCCACAGCGACTGGGATTGCACGCTCGAGGCGGGCGCCGATGGCGCGCCCGAGGTCCGGCTGGGCCTGCGCCAGGTGCGCGGCCTGCCCGAGGGCGAGGGCAGACGCGTGCCGGCTGCGCGCGCCGCGGGGCCGTTTGCGAGCATGGAGGATCTGACAGCACGCGCGGGTCTTGGCCGGCGGGCACTCGACGCACTGGCCGAGGCGGGCGCCCTGGCGAGTCTGGCCGGCCACCGCCACGGCGCGCGCTGGCAGGCCGCCGGCACGCAGCGCGGGCAGGGTCTGCTGGTCGGCCAGGCGCTGGTGGAGTCGCCCGTGTCGCTGCCGGCGCCGCGCGAGGGGCAGGACATCGCCGCCGACTACCGCAGCCTGGGGCTGACCCTGGGCCGGCATCCGTTGTCGCTGCTGCGGCCGCGCCTGCAGCGCCTACGCGTGACGACTGCCGAAGGTCTTGCCGGCGTGCCGGACGGGAAGGTCGTGCAGGTTGCCGGCATCGTCACCCATCGCCAGCGGCCGGGCACGGCCTCGGGCGTGGTTTTCGTCACCCTGGAGGACGAAACCGGCACCGTGAACCTCATCGTCTGGCCCAAGGTGCTGCAGGCACAGCGCGAGGCCATCCTGGGTGCCTCGCTGATGCTGGTGCGCGGCCAGGTGCAGGCGGGGCAGGGCGTGATCCACGTCGTGGCTTACCGGATCGAGGACCAGTCGCGGCTGCTCGGCTCGCTGTCGGTCGAATCGCGCGATTTTCACTAGCGTGATGATCGCCCGCCGCAGCCGGGCTCCGGCAGCGTTTCCCCAGGTGCCGCTGCCGCAGCTTGACCGCGCGGTCAGCGTTGGGTGTAATGCCGCCGGACGCCGATCCAACGGAAAACAACATGCCCCACACCCTGCGTTTGCCGCGTCGCCTGCCGGTGGCCGGATGCCTGCTGCTGGCCCTGGCTGCCTGTACTCCGGCGGACAAACCGGCCGCGCCATCAGCTGCGACGGGCGCGCCGGCCGGCCCGCCGGTGCTGGTGGCCGGCGCCCGCACGCAGGCATTGACCGACCGCCTGCGGGCCGTGGGCACGCTGACCGCCAACGAGTCGGTGCTGATCCGCTCCGAGATTCCCGGCCGCGTGGAGCGCATCCATTTCGAGGAAGGTCAGCCGGTCAAGGCCGGTGAGCCGCTGATCACGCTCGATGGCGCCGAGTACCGGGCGCAGGTGGCGCAGACCGAGGCCACGGTGACGGTCAATAGCCTGAACTTCCAGCGCGCCGCCGATCTGGTCAAGACCAACATGCTGAGCCAGCAGGAATACGACCAGGCGCAGGCGCGGCTGGCCGAATCGCGGGCCCTGCTGCAGCGCCATCAGGTAATGCTGGCCAAGACCGTGCTGCGGGCGCCCTTCGACGGCGTGGCCGGGCTGCGGCTGGTCAGTCCCGGCGCCTATGTGCAGCCGGGGCAGGATCTGGTGAATCTGGAAAATCTGGATCCGCTGAAGGTGGAGTTCCGGGTGCCGGAGCGCCATGCCACGGCGATGACGGTCGGTCGGCCGTTGACGCTGCGGGTTGATGCCGTTTCGGGACGCGACTTCGCGGGCGAGATTTACGCCATCGACCCGCGCCTGGACGCCGCCACGCGCACCTTTGCGCTGCGCGGGCGGGTGCCCAACACCGACCGCCTGCTGCGGCCGGGCATGTTCGCGCAGGTGGAGCTCACGGTCGGCGAGCGGCCGCAGGCGGTGGTGATTCCGGAGCAGGCCATCGTGCCGCGCGGCGAGCAGCTGTTCGTGTTCAAGGTAGTGGACGGCAAGGTGGCGCTGACGCCGGTGCGCACGGGCCTGCGCGAGCCGGGCATCGTCGAGATCGTCGAGGGCCTGGCGGCCGGCGACACGGTGGTCACCGAGGGCCAGATGAAGCTGCGCGACGGCATGCCGGTGGCCGCCCGTGAGCAGGAGGCCAGGCCGTGAAACTGACCGACGTGTCGGTCGGCCGGCCGGTGCTGGCCACGGTGATGAGCCTGGTCATCCTGCTGTTGGGGGCGATCGCCTTCACGCGCCTGTCGGTGCGCGAGTACCCCATGATCGACACGCCGGTGGTGTCGGTACGCACCATCTACCGCGGCGCCAGCGCCGAGATCATCGAAAGCCAGGTCAGCCAGCCGATGGAGGACGAGCTGTCCGGCATCGAGGGCATCGACGTCATGAAGTCGGTGTCGCGCGAGGAAGTGTCGGAAATCACGATCAAGTTCCGCCTGACGCGCGATCCGGACGACGCCGCCGCCGACGTGCGCGATCGGGTCGCCCGCGCCCGCGACAAGCTGCCCGAGGACGTCAACGAGCCGGTCATCTCCAAGGTCGAGGCCGACGCCGACCCGATCATGTGGCTGGCCTTCTACAGCGATCGCCACTCGCCGCTGGAGGTGTCGGACTTCGCCGACCGGGTGGTGCGCGACCGCCTGCAGACCATTCCGGGCGTGGCGACGGTGCTGATCGGCGGCGAGCGGCGTTATTCCATGCGCGTGTGGCTGGATCGGGAGCGGCTGGCCGGGTATGGGCTCACGCCGCTGGACGTCGAAACCGCGCTGCGGCGCGAGAACATCGAGGTGCCGTCCGGGCGCATCGAGAGTACCGAGCGCGAGTTCACGGTGCTGTCTGAAACCGACCTGCGCACGCCGGCGCAGTTCGACGAAATGATCATCCGCGAGGTCAACGGCTACCCGGTGCGCCTGAAGGACGTCGGCCACGCGGCGCTGGGCGCCGAGGACGAACGTTCCGGCATTCGCGTGGACGGTTTGCCGGCGGTGGGCATGGGCGTGGTCAAGCAGTCCACGGCCAATCTGCTGGAGGTTGCCCGGGCCATCAAGCTCATGCTGCCGGAAATCCAGGCTGCCCTGCCGCCGGGCATGCAGTTCAAGATCGGTACCGATCGGTCCGACTTTGTCGAGGAATCGATTAACGCCGTTTACCGGACCCTGTTCGAGGCGCTGGCGCTGGTGGTGGTGGTGATCTTCGGTTTCCTGCGCTCGCCGCGGGCCACGCTGATCCCGTTCCTGTCGATTCCGGTCGCCATCATCGGCGCGTTCTTCTTTCTGTACGCGCTCGATTTCTCGATCAACATCCTGACCCTGCTGGCGCTGGTGCTGGCCATCGGCCTGGTGGTGGACGACGCCATCGTGGTGCTGGAGAACATCTACCGGCGCATCGAGGACGGCCTGTCGCCGCGCGAGGCGGCGCTGGTCGGCGGGCGCGAGATCGGCTTTGCCGTGCTGGCCATGACCATCACCCTGATCGCCGTATTCGTGCCGATGGCCTTTCAGACCGGCACCACCGGACGGCTGTTCCGGGAATTCGCGCTGGCGGTGGCCGGCGCCGTGGCGGTGTCGGGCTTCGTCGCCCTGACGCTGGTGCCGATGCTGTGCGGGCGCATCCTGAAGCCGGCTCACCACAGCCCGGCGTATCAGTTCACGGAACGTTTTTTCGTGGCGCTGAACCGCGGCTACGAGGCCACGCTGCGCCTTGCGTTGCGCGGCTGGGTGCTGGTGCTGGCGCTGGCCATCGGCGTGGGCGCGGCCGGCGCATGGATGTTCACGCAGCTCAAATCGGAACTGGCGCCGGTCGAGGATCGCTCCGACTTCGTGGTGCTCATGATCGGCCCGGAGGGCGCGACCTACGACTACATGTACCGCAACACACTGGAGGCCGAGAAAATCCTGAGCTCCGTCCCGGAGATGAAGACGCTGTTCATGGTGGTGTCGCCGGGCGTGCAGCGGCCGGCGCCAGTCAACGTCGGCGCGTCGTTCGCCACCATCAAGCCGTGGGGCGAGCGCACGCGCAGCCAGTTCGACATCACCGGCGAACTCGGACCGAAGCTCGGTGCCCTGCCGGGCGTGCTGGCGTTTCCCATCAACCGCGCCTCGCTGGGCATGGGCGGCTATCGCGAGATGCCGGTACAACTCGTGCTGCAGGCCGACACCTGGGAGCAGCTGCAGGCGGCGGTCGATACCCTGATGGCGCGGGCGAGCCAGAACCCGGCTCTGCTGAACCTGGACACGGACCTGAAGCTGAACAAGCCGCAGCTGAAGGTGGACGTGAATCGCGACAAGCTGGCCAACGTCGGCATCAGCGCGGTCGAGGTCGGGCGCACGCTCGAGACCCTGCTTGGCGGGCGCGAGGTGACGCGCTTCAAGCGCGCCGGCAAGCAGTACGAGGTGATCGTGAAGCTGGCCGACGACGCGCGCCGCCAGCCGACCGACCTGACCGACATCTATCTTCGGGCCGGCGACGGTTCGCTGGTGCAGGTGGACAACCTGGTCAGCCTGCGCGAGGCGGTGGCGCCGCGCGAGCTGAACCACTTCAACCGCCTGCGGGCGGCCAAGATCAGCGCCAACATCGCCCCCGGCCACGCCATGGGCGAGGTGCTGGACTGGCTGGCGGCCGAGGCCCAGCAGATCCTGCCGCCCGGCGGGCGCATCGACTACGACGGCATCTCGCGCGAGTTCAAGGAGGCCAGCCAGGCGCTGGCGCTGACCTTCGGCCTGGCGCTGGCGTTCATCTATCTGGTGCTGTCGGCGCAGTTCGAGAGCTTCCGCGACCCGCTGGTGATCCTGCTGTCGGTGCCGCTGGCCATTGCCGGCGCGGTGGCGGCCCTGTACTTCAGTGGCCTCACGCTGAACGTGTACAGCCAGATCGGCATGGTCATGCTGATCGGCCTGACGGCCAAGAACGGCATCCTGATCGTCGAGTTCACGCGCCAGCTGCGCGCCGGCGGCATGGCCGCCCGTGAGGCGCTGGTGCAGGCCTCGGTGCTGCGCCTGCGACCGATCCTGATGACCTCGGCCACCATGCTGCTGGCGGCCGTGCCGCTGGCCTTTGCCGGCGGCGCCGGCGCCGAGTCGCGCCACCCGATCGGCTGGGTCGTCATCGGCGGCCTGCTGGTCGGCACGCTGTTCAGTCTGTATGTGGTGCCGGTGGTCTATCTGCTGCTGTCGGGTCGCGAGGCGAAGCCGAGGGCAGCCTCGCAGCCGCTGCCACACCCGGCCTGAGGGTTGAGGGTGGCCTCGCCGGTTCCCCTGGCGCGACCGGGACTCGCGCTGGCGCTGATCCCGCTGGCCAGCTTTCTTGGGCCGTTCATCGCCACCGCCATCGTGGTGGCGCTGCCGCAGATTTCCGCCGCGCGCGGCTTCACGGCCGCCCAGGCCGGCTGGTACACGAGCGCCTACTTCGTGGCGGCGGCGGTGTTCATGATGCCGGTCGCGCGGGCCGGCGACCTGTATGGTCGCGGTCCGGTGCTGGCGCTGGGCGCGGCCATCATCGCCATTACCAGTCTGCTTGGTGCGTGGATCAGCGATCCGTATGCGCAGATCGGGCTGCGTCTGCTGCAGGGCGTGGGCTCGGCTGGCGTGTTTGGCACCGGTCCGGCGCTGCTGGCGCAGCTGGTGGCGCCCGAGCGGCGCGGCCGGGCGCTGGGCCTGAACATCACCGTGACCTATGTCGGCCTGACCGCCGGGCCGGCCCTGGGCGGCCTGCTCACGCAGGCCTTCGGCTGGCAGTCGGTGTTTTATCTGACCGGTCTGATCGGCCTGGCGGTGGCGCTGGCCCTGTGGCGGTTGCTGCCGCGCGCGGCGGCGACCGCGGCCGGCGAGCGTTTCGACCTTGCCGGCGCGGTGTTGCTGGGCGGCGCGCTGGGCACGTTCTGGCTGGCCAGCGGCCGGCCGCAGCAGTCGGATGCCCCGCTGCTGCTGGGTCTGGCCGGACTGCTGCTGTGGGCCTTCATCGCCCACCAGCGGCGCACGCCGCAGCCGCTGATCGACCTGCGCCTGCTGGCGCCCGGGCAGGGCCTGCGCTATTCGGCCGGCGCGGCCCTGCTGCACTACAGCGGCGTGTTTGGTCTGAGCTATGTGCTCAGCCTGGTACTGCAGCACGGCCTTGGCAGCGGCGCGGCGCGCACCGGGCTGTTGCTGGCCATCCAGCCGGTACTGCAGACCGTGCTGGCGGCGCCGGCCGGGCGCCTGGCCGATCGCGTGCCGGCGCGGCGCCTGACCATGGCTGGTCTTGGCCTGACCTCGACCGGCCTGGCCCTGGTCACCGTCACCGGCCTTGCCGGCAGCTATGGTCTGCTGCCGGTGGCGCTGGCCTGCGTCGGCGTCGGCACGGCGCTGTTCGTGCCGCCCAACCAGCACGCGGCGCTGGCCGCGGTGCCGCCGGCGGCCTTCGGTCTGGCGGCCGGCCTCATGCAGACTTCGCGCTTGGTGGGGCAGATGCTCAGCATGGCGCTGGCGGCGCTGCTGCTCGGTGTGCTTGCGCCGCACAGCCGGGCCGATTACCAGCACGCGCTGGCGGTCGGTGGGCTGGTATTCCTGGCGCTGTGTCTGGGTGCCTTCGCGGCGACGGCCAGGCGCCCGGTCGGGGCGGCCTGATGTCCCGCGGCCGCTCGCGGAATGTGTCAGAAGCTTTCAGATGGACGCGCAGGACGGTGGCATGAGCTGGATCAGTATCGAGTGCCGCGCTGCGGCCGGGAGTCACGATGCGCTGTGCGGGCTCCTGGAGAGCGCCGGCGCGCTGGCGATCACCAGCCTGGATGCCGCGGATCGGCCGGTGCTCGAGCCGCTTCCCGGACAGACACCGCTGTGGCCCGAGGTGTGTCTGAGCGCGCTATTCGAGGGCGACTACGATCCGGCACCGCTGCTGGCCTTGCTCGCCAGCATGGGCGTGGCGGCTGTGAGCGGCGCGCGCGTGGCCGATCAGGACTGGGCGCGCAGCGGACAGGATGTGCGGCCGCGCCATTTCGGCGGGCGGCTGTGGGTATGTCCGACCGGCGCGGCGGCGCCGGTGCCGGACGCGCTGGTGCTGCGTCTGGATGCCGGGCTCGCCTTCGGTACCGGCGCGCATCCGACCACGGCGCTGTGTCTGCGCTGGCTGGCACGCAATCCCCCGGTGGGTGGCGAGGTGATCGACTGGGGCTGCGGTTCGGGCATTCTTGCGGTTGCCGCGGCGCTGCTGGGCGCACAGCGGGTGTGGGCGCTCGACATCGACCCACAGGCCCTGACCGCCACCACCGACAACGCCGCCCGCAACGCGGTGTCGGACCGCCTGCGGGTGATGCAGGCCGAGGAATTGCCGGCCGGTGTCGTGGCCGACCTGATCCTGGCCAACATCCTCGCGCCGGTGTTGGTGACGCTGGCACCGCATTTGCTTGATGCACTGCGGCCGGGAGGCGCTTTGCTACTATCCGGCGTCCTCGAATCCCAGCTGCCGGACGTGATGGCGGCGTTCGGATCGGCGCTGAATTTCGACCTGCCGATCATCGACCAGGGCTGGGCCTGCGTGAAAGGGAGCAAACAATGAGCCTGCAATCGGCGCTGCTGCGTTGCCCGGGCTGTGGCACGGTGTTTCGCGGCCCGGCCACCGTGCCGGCACACGGCCGCGTCCGCTGCGGCGTGTGCAGCGAGGTGTTTGCGGCGCAGGCGGACGTCGATCCGCTGCCCTCCGGCCGTGCTGGCCACGCGGCGGATATTCCACGCCCGGCCTATGTGTCTGCGGTCACGGCGTCGGCACCGGGCGGCGGCCTGGTGCGCGCCGGCCTGGTGGTGGTTCTGCTGGTGCTGCTGGCCGGGCAGATGCTGTGGTTCGGACGCAACCGTGTTGCCGAGCTGCCGTCCCTGCGGCCGCTGCTGGAGGCCGTCTGTCAGCGCTTTGGCTGCAGCCTGCCGCCGTTTCGCGACCTGCGGGCGATTCGTGTTGCCGAGGCGCGCGTGACCTCGCACCCGGACTATGCCGGGGCACTGCTGGCGGTGGTCAGGCTCGAAAACGGGGCGCCGCTGGCACAGCCCTGGCCGCGGCTGACACTGGCGCTGACCGGCCCCGCTGACGCGGTCGTTGCCGAGCGCCTGTTCGAGCCGGCCGAATATCTGCCGGCCGAGCGGCAGGGCAATCCTCAGTTCGCCACTGGCGCCACGGTCGAGGTGCGCCTGCCGCTGGCGGACCCGGGCACGGCGGCGGCCGGTTTCAGGTTCACCCTGCACTGAGTCTGGCCAAAAAAAATGCGCTCCCATCGACCGGTCGCTTGGGCTAACATTGCGCCCCGGTCGCGGCCAGTACGCCTCGCCGACCGGCTCCATTTCGAACGAACGGATCAGCGCCAGAACACGGCGGCGGGGTTTTGACCCTGAACGCCGGTGGCGCACAGGGAGTCAATGCATGAAGCCCGCCGATGTCAGCGTTCCTGCTGATCAGCATGTCACGCCGCCGTGGGACACCCAGTACCCGGCTCAACCCCTGGCGCAGTGCGTGGCGGCCACCGTGCGCCGCTACCTGGATGAGCTGGGCGACAGTGAGCCGACCAACCTGCACCAGTTGCTGCTGGAGCAGGTCGAAAAGCCCCTGCTGGCGGTGGTGATGGAAAAGGCGCGCGGCAACCGCTGCCGCGCCGCCGAGGTGCTCGGCATCAACCGCAACACGCTGCGCAAGAAACTCCAGCAATACGGCCTGTGAGGGCCGCCCCGCCCCGGGTCGGACTCGCCCGGGGCCTGACATCTGCACTATCCACAAGGTTCTGTCGTGACTCATATCGTGCGCCGCGCCCTGCTCAGCGTGTCGGACAAGGCCGGCGTGGTGGATCTCGCCCGCCGCCTTGCCGCTGCCGGTATCGAACTGGTGTCCACCGGCGGCACCTGCCGCGCCCTGCGCGAGGCGGGCCTTGCCGTGCGCGAGGTGGCCGAGCTGACCGGCTTTCCGGAAATCATGGACGGGCGGGTCAAGACCCTGCACCCGCTGATCCACGGCGGCCTGCTGGGTCGGCGCGGCGTCGACGACGCGGTGATGGCCGCCCACGGCATCGGCGCCTTTGATCTTCTGGTGCTGAACCTGTACCCGTTCGAGGCCACCGTGGCGCGGCCGGACTGCACGCTGGACGAGGCGGTCGAGCAGATCGACATCGGCGGCCCGGCCATGCTGCGCGCGGCGGCCAAGAATTTCCGCCACCTCGCGGTGCTGACCGACCCGGGCCAGTACGCGGCAGCGCTCGGGCAGATCGAGGCCAGCGGCGGGGTAGGGGATGCGGATCGTTTCGCGCTGGCCGTCGCCGCCTTCAACCACGTTGCCAACTACGACGCGGCGATCAGCGATTACCTGTCGGCGATCCGCCCGGACGGCACGCGGGCCGCATTTCCGGACCAGGCCAACGGCCGCCATGTGAAGGTGATGGACCTGCGCTACGGCGAGAATCCGCACCAGCAGGCCGCCTTCTACCGCGACCTGCGCCCGGCGCCCGGCACGCTGGCCACGTTCCGCCAGTTGCAGGGCAAGGAACTGTCCTACAACAACCTGGCCGACGCCGATGCCGCCTGGGAGGCGGTGCGCGGCTTCCAGGCGCCGGCCTGCGTCATCGTCAAGCACGCCAACCCCTGCGGCGTGGCGCTGGGCGCCGGGCCGGCAGAAGCCTACGAGCGTGCCTATGCGTGTGATTCGACCTCGGCTTTCGGCGGCATCATTGCCTTCAACCGGCCGCTCGACGCCGCGGCGGCCGAGGCCATCGTCGGCCGGCAGTTCGCCGAGGTCATCATCGCCCCGGCGGTGGGTGCCGATGCACTGGCGGTGACCGCCGGCAAGCCGAACATCCGCGTGCTGGAGATTCCGCCGGGCGACGGGCGCAACACGCACGAGGTCAAGCGCATCGGCTCCGGCCTGCTCATCCAGACCGCCGACACACACGTGCTGGCGCGGGGTGATCTGAAGGTCGTCACGCGTCGCGCGCCGACGCCGGCCGAGCTCGACGATCTCATGTTCGCCTGGGAAGTGGCCAGGTACGTGAAGTCGAACGCCATCGTCTATGCCGCCGGCCAGCGCACGCTGGGTGTCGGCGCCGGGCAGATGTCGCGTGTGGATTCCGCGCGCATCGCGGCCCTGAAAGCCGCCGAGGCGGGTTTCGAACTGGCCGGCGCGGTGATGGCCTCGGACGCGTTCTTCCCGTTCCGCGACGGTCTTGACGCTGCCGCCGAGCGCGGCATTGCCGCCGTCATCCAGCCGGGCGGCTCGATGCGCGACGCCGAAGTCATCGCCGCCGCCGACGCACACGGCATGGCGATGGTGTTCACCGGCGTGCGCCACTTCCGGCACTGAGGCGGCGTGCAGACGGCACTGCTGCTGATCGTCGGCCTGGTACTGCTGCTGGGCGGCGCCGAGCTGATGGTTCGCGGCGCGGCGCGGCTGGCGGTGGCCACCGGCCTGTCGCCGCTGGTGGTCGGCCTGACGGTGGTGGCGTTCGGTACCAGTGCGCCGGAGCTGGCCGTGAGCGTGGACGCGGCGCTGCGCGGGGCGCCGGCCATCGCGGTCGGCAACGTGGTCGGCAGCAACATCGCCAACGTGCTGCTGATTCTCGGGCTCAGTGCGCTGCTCGCGCCGCTGGTGGCGGCGCGCCAGCTGATCCGGCTCGACGTGCCGCTGATGCTGGCGGTATCGGTACTGATCATGCTGCTGGCGCTCGACGGGCGCATCGGCCGCGTCGAGGGCGGCGCGCTGGTGCTGATGGCTGTGGCCTACACGACCTTCGTGGTGCGTCTGGCGCGGCGTGAATCGGCCGCCGCCCGGGCCGCCGCGGCGCAGGCGCCGGAACCGCCCGTGCGCACCGTGTGGGGGCGCGACCTGGCGCTGGTGATCGTCGGCCTGGTGCTGCTGGTGCTGGGTGCCCGCGCGCTGGTGAGCGGCGCGGTTTCCATTGCCCTGAGCCTTGGCCTGAGCGAGCTGGTGGTCGGCCTGACGGTGGTGGCCGTGGGTACTTCGTTGCCGGAGATCGCCGCTTCCACCCTGGCCACGCTGCGCGGCCACGGCGAGATGGCGGTCGGCAACGTGGTCGGCAGCAACATCTTCAATCTGTTGGTGGTACTCGGCGCAAGCGCCGCGATTGCGGATGGCGGCATGCCGGTCAGCGCCGCGGCGCGCACCTTCGACCTGCCGGTGATGACGGCGGTGGCCTTCGCCTGCCTGCCGATCTTCTTTACCGGACACCGCATCGCCCGCTGGGAAGGTGGTCTGTTCCTGGGCTATTACGTCGCCTATACCGCGTATCTGCTGCTGGAAGGCACCGGGCACGGTGCCGCGCCGCTGCTGGGCCGGGTGATGATGGGCTTCGTGCTGCCGCTGACGGCCATCACGCTGGCGGTGGTGACGGCGCGCGTCTGGCGCGTCCAGCGCGGCGACTGAGCGTTATCTGAACGAGGACGATTCGTGAAAGTTCTGGTGATCGGTTCCGGCGGCCGCGAGCACGCCCTGGCCTGGAAACTGGCGCGCTCGCCGCGCGTCACGCGCGTTTACGTCGCGCCCGGAAACGCGGGGACGGGCACCGAAGCGGGGGTCCAGAACGTCGCCATCGCGGCCGAGGACGTAACGGGCCTGCTGGAGTTTGCGCAGCGCGAGGCGATCGATCTGACCGTGGTCGGCCCGGAAGCCCCGCTGGTGGCCGGCGTGGTGGACGCCTTCGCCGCCGCCGGCAGGCGCTGCTTCGGGCCGAGCCGGGCCGCCGCGCAGCTGGAGGGTTCCAAGGCTTACGCCAAGGAGTTCCTGCGCCGGCATGCCATCCCGACTGCCGCCTACGAGACCTTCGAGGATCTGGCCGCCGCGCTGGCGCACGTTCGCGCGCGCCCGCTGCCGATGGTGATCAAGGCCGACGGTCTGGCGGCCGGCAAGGGCGTGGTGATCGCCCACCGGCGCGAGCAGGCCGAGGCCGCCGTGGGCGCCATGCTGGGCGAGGGTGCATTCGGCAGCGCCGGAGCACGCGTGGTGGTCGAGGACTTCCTGGTCGGCGAGGAGGCCAGTTTCATCGTCATGGTCGACGGCGGCCACATCCTGCCGCTGGCCACCTCGCAGGACCACAAGGCGCGCGACGACGGCGATCTGGGCCCCAACACCGGCGGCATGGGCGCGTATTCGCCGGCGCCGGTGGTCACGCCGGACATCCACGCCCGCATCATGGCGCAGGTGATCGAGCCCACGGTTGCGGCCCTGACCGCCGACGGCACGCCCTACACCGGCTTTCTGTACGCCGGGCTCATGATCGACGTCAACGGCGCGCCGCGGGTGCTGGAGTTCAATTGCCGCCTGGGTGATCCGGAAACGCAGCCGATCATGGTGCGTCTGCGCTCGGACCTGGTGGACCTGATCGAGGCGGCGCTCGATGGCCGGCTGGACCAGGTCCAGGCCGACTGGGATCCGCGCCCGGCGCTGGGTGTGGTGCTGGCGGCGCAGGGCTATCCGGGCGAGTACGCCACCGGCACGCCCATTGCGGCCCTGCCCGTCGCCGAGCCGCCGGACAGCAAGGTGTTCCATGCCGGCACGGCCGTGCAGGACGGGCAGATCGTGACCGCCGGCGGGCGCGTGGTGTGCGTCACGGCGCTGGGCGACAGCGTGGCGCAGGCGCAGCGCCTGGCGTATTCGGTGGTGGCGCAGGTCGCCTGGCCCGGCGCGCTGTACCGGCGCGACATCGGCTACCGGGCCGTGGCGCGCGAACGGACACCCGGCTGACCGCAGCCATCGGAAAAATTGTAGGAGCCCGGCTTTGCCGGGCGATCATCGCGCAGCAAAGCTGCGCTCCTACCGGGTTTTGCCCGATGGTGGGCGCTAATACAAGGCCAATACAAGGGGTTTGCCATGAGTGGCGTCGACGTACCGGCGGTGGCCGCCTATCTGACGGATCTGCAGGACCGCATCTGCAGGACGCTGGAGGCCGAGGACGGCCATGGCCGGTTCCAGGAGGATCCCTGGCAGCACGCCGGTGGTGGTGGCGGGCGCACGCGGGTCATCGAAGCCGGCGCCGTGATCGAGCGCGGCGCGGTCAATTTCTCGCACGTGCATGGCACGGCGCTGCCGGGCACCGCCAGCGAGCGCCATCCGGACCTTGCCGGCTGCCGGTTCGAGGCGCTCGGCGTGTCGCTGGTGATCCACCCGCAAAACCCCTATGTGCCGACCTCGCACGCCAACGTGCGGCTGTTCGTCGCTTACCGGCCGGACGGCGCGCCGGTGTGGTGGTTCGGCGGCGGTTTCGATCTGACGCCCTACTACGGCTTCGACGAGGACTGCGTGTTCTGGCACCGCCAGGCGCAGGCCGCCTGCGCGCCATTCGGGGCCGATCTGTACCCGCGCCTGAAGCGCTGGTGCGACGAGTATTTCTGCAACCATCACCGCGGCGAGCAGCGCGGCATCGGCGGGATCTTCTTCGACGACTACGACGAGGGTGGCTTCGCGCAGGCCTTCGCCTTCCTGCGCAGTGTCGGTGAGCACTACATCGCCGCCTATCAGCCGCTGGTGGCGCGCCACAAGCACACCCCATACGGCGAGCGCGAGCGGGATTTCCAGCTGTTCCGGCGCGGGCGGTATGTGGAGTTCAACCTGTTGCACGACCGCGGCACGCGCTTTGGCATCCAGAGCGGCGGCCGGGCCGAGTCGATCCTGGTGTCGATGCCGGCGCTGGCCGCCTGGCGCTATCGCTGGCAGCCCGAGCCGGGCACGCCGGAGGCGGCCCTGACCGAAAAATACCTGCAGCCGCGCGACTGGCTGGGTTGAGCGCCTGCGGCGCTGTGTTCTCAATGTGGGAGGCCCGCCCCCGGGCCGAATGCCTGATTCGAAGATTCGCGGCGGGGCGCCGCACCACAAGGGCGTCGCTCCAACAGGAGCGTGCTCACGGCGTTTCGATGCGCCTTATCCGCCGCACCAGGCCGATGGGTTGACCGGCCGGCCGCGGTGGCGGATCTCGAAATAGACGCCGCTGGCGTTGCCGCGGTCGCCGACGCTGGCGATCGGCTCGCCGGCCGCGACCCGCTGGCCGGGGCGTTTCAGGATGGCGTCGTTGTAGCCGTACAGGCTCAGGTAACCCTCGCCGTGGTCGACGATCACCAGTAATCCGTAGCCGCCCAGCACGTCGGCGTAGACCACCTTGCCGGCGTGGATGCTGCGCACCGTACTGCCGGGACGGGCCGCGATGACCACGCCGTCCCAGCGCGTGCGTCCGCTCTCGCGGGTGGTGCCGAAACGGGCCTTCAGCTGGCCGCTGATCGGCCAGGGCAGGCGGCTGCGACGGGCCGAAAAGCGCTCACCGGGCAGGCTCGGCGTCGGGGTGGCGCTGACCGGCGGGCCGGCGCTGTCCGGTGATTTGCCGGCCGGTGGCAGGCGGGCCGAAGGCGCGCCTGCGGGTGCTTTCGGGGCTTTTTCGACGGCGGCCTGTGCTTGCTGTTCGCGCTCGCGCGCACGCGCCTCGCGCCGTGCGATGCCGGTGAGCAGATCCTTCAGTTCGCGCTGGTCCTGCTCGATGGCCCGCACGCGCTGCTCGCCACGGTTGACGTCGCTTTCGGCCCGCGCCAGCAGGCTCTTGCGCTCCTCGCGCAGCGCGGCGAGCTTTGTGCGCTGCTGCTGCAGATCGCCTTGCTGGTCGGCCAGTGCCGCAACGTCCGCGGCAATCTGCGCGTCCCGCTCCTGAAAGGCATCCAGCTGGCGGCGCAGGTCGCCCAGGCGCGCGGCCTGCGCGTCCGCGACGGCGCGCTGATACCGCAACTGGCGCGTCAGCGCGGCCGGGTCCTGCTGGTTCAGCAGCAGTTTCAGGCGATCGGCGTTGCCGCTGCGGGCGGCCAGGGCAAGGCTGCGCGCCAGCGCCTGGCGCTGCACGTCGAGGCGCGCCCGCGCCTGCGCCTGCTGGGCGCGCAGCTCATCCAGATTGCGCTGCAGGGCCGCGGAGCGGCGTTCGGTCTCGATCAGGCGGGTGTTGACCTGCGCCACCTGCCGGTCGGCCTCGGCCAGGCGGCTGCGCAGGCTGTCGCGCTCCACCAGGCGCTGGCGCAGGGTTCCGAGCACCTGGCCCAACTCGTCGCCGAGCCTTTCCAGGCGCGATTTGGCCTGCGCGGCGTCGTCGGCCGCTACCGGTGCCGTCCCGGCCAGCAGCGCCAGCACGCACAGGCCAATGGCCGAAAGGGGTTTGGAAAGCGGGGGCACGACGCCAGGGCGGGGCAGGGTGTTCGAGGCGGCGTGCATAGTAAACTCTCACCCGCGCTGGACCCAGCGCTCCCTTCGCTTTAGCTTCCGTGCAGGCCCATGGCTTTCGTCCTTGCCAATATCGAATTGTTCGCCGCCTTCGCCGTGGTGGCGGCCTTGCTGGGCCTGAGTTTCTCCCTCGAAGGCATGCTCGGTTACCAGCCCATCCTGCCGGGCGACGCGGTGCGGCTGATGAATGCCGGCGCCAGCGTGCTGGACCTGCGCCCGCCGGCCGAATTCGCCGCCGGACACGTGCGCGGCGCGGTCAATGTGGCGCCGACCGAGCTGGCCGAGTGGGCCGGCAAGCAGCGCAAGACCAAGCAGCGGGCGGTGCTGCTGATCGCGGCGCCGCGCCAGTCCGTGCTCGGCCCATCGCGCCTGCTGCGGGCGCAGGGCTTCGAGCCTGTTCATGTGCTCAAGGGCGGCATGCGCGGCTGGGCCGAGGCCCAGTTGCCGCTGGCCAAGTGAGCCGTCGTCGGTTCTGCCCCACACCGGAGCCTATTGCATGGTCACCATCTACACCGGCGCTCTGTGCGGTTACTGCGCCATGGCCAAACGCCTGCTCGACAGCAAGGGCGTGGCCTATCAGGAAATTCCGGTCGACATGGACGTGGCGCGCCGGGCCGAGATGGAACAGCGCAGCGGCCGGCGCACCGTGCCGCAGATATTCATCGGCACGCAACACATCGGCGGCTACGATGATCTGGCGGCCCTGGAACGTGCCGGCAAGCTGGACGCCCTGCTGGCCAGCGACTGATCGATCCTTCACTCACATCAGGAAACCTTTTCATGGCCGATGACACCGACGCCGCGCAGGCGCCGCAACCGCAGTTCAACATCCGTCGCATCTACCTGAAGGACATGTCCTTCGAGTCGCCCAAGGCGCCGCAGATTTTCGACGCCACCACGCAGCCGCAGATCGACCTGCAGCTGGGCGCCGGCGCCGCGCAGGTCGGCGAGAACCTGCACGAGGTGGTGGTGAACGTGACCGCCACCGTGCGCAGCGGCGAGGACACCGTGTTCCTGGTCGAGGTGCAGCAGGCCGGCCTGTTCCATATCGAGGGCGTGCCGGCCGAGCAGATGGGCTGGGTGCTGGGCGTGACCTGTCCCAATGTGCTGTTTCCCTATGCGCGGCAGGTGGTGTCAGACGCCACGGTGGCGGGCGGTTTTCCGCCGCTGCTGCTGGCACCGGTCAACTTCGAGGCGCTGTATCAGCAGCACCTGCAGCGCCAGCAGGCGGCGCCGGCCGACGGGCAGCTGACGCACTGAGCGCCGCCGCGCAGCGGAACGCGCGACGTGACTGACACCCTGGCGGTGTTGGGCGCCGGCTCCTGGGGCACGGCGCTGGCCATTGCGCTGGCCCGCCGCGGCCACACGGTGCGCCTGTGGACCCTGGCGCCGGGCGACGCGGCGAGCATGAACGCACTGCGCGTGAATGCGCAGTTCCTGCCCGACATCGTGCTGCCGCCGACGCTGACGGCGACCGCCGATCTTGCCGCGGCGCTGGCCGGTGCCTGTGGCGTGCTGGTGGTGGTGCCCAGCAGCGCCTTTCGCGAGGTGCTGGGCCGGCTGGGGCCCTTGCTGCCGGGGCGGGAGATTGCCTGGGCGACCAAGGGTTTCGAGGAAGACAGCGGCAAGCTGCTGCACCAGGTGGCGGCCGAGGAACTCGGGTCCGATGTCAGGTGCGTGGCGGTGTCCGGGCCGAGTTTCGCCGCCGAGGTGGCGCTCGGCTTGCCGACCGCTGTGACGGTAGCCTCGCCCGATGCACCGGCGGCGCAAGCCTGGGTGGCTCGGCTGCACGGCGGGTCACTGCGCGCCTACCGCAGTGACGACCTGATCGGCGTGCAGGTGGGCGGTGCGGTCAAGAACGTGCTGGCCATCGCGGCCGGCATCGCCGACGGGCTCGGCTTCGGCGCCAATGCCCGCGCCGCGCTGATCACCCGCGGCCTGGCCGAGGTGCAGCGTCTGGGCCTGGCGCTGGGCGCACAGCGCGACACGTTTCTGGGTCTGAGTGGCCTGGGCGATCTGCTGCTGACCTGTACCGACAATCAGTCGCGCAACCGTCGTGTCGGTCTGGCGCTGGCCAGCGGCAAAACGGTCCAGCAGGCGGTGGATTCGCTGGGTCAGGTAGCCGAAGGCGTGGTTACGGCGCGGGGCGTGCAGCGTCTGGCGGCCCGGCTGGGCGTCGAGATGCCGATCTGCAACGAGGTCTACCGGGTGCTTTATGAGCAGCATGACGTGCGTGAGGCCGTGCAGGAACTGTTGGCACGGGAGCCATCGGCCGAGTTGTAGGGAAACATGACGGGTTTTTGGCGGGAGCGCCTGTAGGCGCGCAGCTCCGCCGGCCGCAAGATGAACATTCGCGAGCCCGGCCGCGATTCGACCTCAACCTGGCCTCAGCCCGAACCCTCACCATCAAAGCCCTGCTGGCGCCAGGCCTCGAACACCGCCACCGCCACGGCATTGGAAAGATTCAGGCTGCGGTTGCCGGGCCGCATGGGCAGGCGCAGCACCTGCTCGGCCGGCAGGCGATGCAGCACTTCGGCCGGCAGGCCGCAGGTCTCGGAGCCGAACAGCAGCGCGTCGCCCGGTCGGTAGGCCACGTCGTTGTATACCCGCCGGCCGCGGGTGCTGAAGGCCCACAGGCGCGGCGCGGCAAGACTTTGCAGGCAAGTTGCCAGATCCGCGTGGCGCTGCACCGTGGCGTACTCGTGGTAGTCCAGCCCGGCCCGGCGCAGGCGCGCGTCGTCCGGCTCGAAGCCGAGCGGTTCGACCAGGTGCAGTGCGGCGCCGGTGTTGGCGCACAGCCTTATGATGTTGCCGGTGTTGGGCGGGATTTGCGGTGACAAGAGGATGACGTGGAACACGGGTCGGACACGATGAGCGATGCGGGGCTGTTGCGGACCGAACTGTGCGGACTGAGTCTGCGCACGCCGCTGGTTCTGCTGTCCGGCTGTGTCGGTTTCGGGCAGGAATATACCCGCGTGGCCGGCTTCAGCCACCGCGACGTCGGCATGGTGGTGCTCAAGGGCACCACGCTGGAACCACGCCTGGGCAATGCCCCGCACCGCCTGGCCGAGACGCCGGGCGGCATGCTCAACGCCATCGGCCTGCAGAACCCCGGCGCGCGGGCGGTGGTGCGCGACATCCTGCCGCGCCTGGACTTCTCGGAAACCCTGTTCGCGGCCAATGTGTCCGGCGCCACGGTGGAGGAGTACGCTGAGGTCACGCGCATCTTCGACGACTCGCCGGTGGCGGCCATCGAGCTGAACATCTCCTGTCCCAACGTGAAGGCCGGCGGCGTGCAGTTCGGCAACGATCCGCAGATGTCGGCACGCGTGGTGGAAGTTTGTCGAAAAATGACTCGCAAGCCACTGATAACAAAGCTGTCTCCCAACCAGACCGACATCGCCGAGAACGCCCGCCGCTGCATCGAGGCCGGCACCGATGCCTTCGCCGCCATCAACACCCTGCAGGGCATGGCGATCGATCTGCCCTACCGCAAGCCGGTGCTCGGCAACCGCCAGGGCGGTCTGTCCGGTCCGGCCATCAAGCCGATCGCGCTGCTCAAGGTGCGTCAGGTGTACGAGGTGGCAGCCAGGCACGGCGTGCCGATCATCGGCCAGGGCGGCGTCGCCTGCGCCGACGATGCGCTCGAGTTCCTGCTGGCCGGGGCGAGCGCGGTCGGCGTCGGCACGGCGCTGTTCTATGACCCGCTGATCTGTCCGAGCATCAACCAGGGCATTGCCGACTACCTGCGTGGGCACGACCATCACAACGTGAGCGCGCTGGTCGGTGCCCTGAACTGGTAAATCCCTTAGGGAGGCGCTGAATAAATCCATCCTGGATTTCCCAGCGCCCGCCATCGGAAAAGCGTGGTTTTCCGATGGCTCACAAAATCAGCAGCTTACAGCCGCTGATTTTGGCAGCGCCTCCCTGCGCTGCGGGAAAACGCTGAATACCTCAGCGTTTCCTCAGCGGCCGGCCCGGCACAGTGCCCACACGTCGACCCTGGCCACACCGGCGCGCTTGAGGGCCAGCGCCAGCGCGCCGGCCGTGGCGCCAGTGGTCATCACATCGTCCACCACGGCCACGTGGCTCACGGCGGGCGGCTTCTGCACGGCGAACGCACCGCGCACGTTGCGCCGCCGGTCGGCCAGCGCGAGCCCGGTTTGCGGCGCCGTGGCGCGCACGCGGCGGCAGGCGTGGGCGTCGACCGGGATGCCCAAGCGCCGGCCGGCCTCGTGGGCGATGGCCTGCGCCTGATCGTAGCCGCGCTGGCGCAGGCGCGTGTCGTGCAGGGGCACCGGAATCAACAGTCCGGGCAGTTCCCAGTGTCCGGACTGGGCGGCCTTGGCCAGCAGGGCGCCCAGCAGGCGGGCCACACCCAGCCGGCGGCCGAACTTGAGGCGCTGCACCAGGCGGTCGAGCGGAGTGGCATAGCGGAACGCCGCGCGGGCACGATCCTGCGGTGGCGGGTGACGCAGGCAGCGGCCGCACACGCCGGCAACCGGCAGCGGCTGCGCACAGCGCTCGCAGGCCCGGCCCAGATACGGCAGCTCACCGCGGCACGCGTCGCACAGCGGCAGGCGCTCACTGCCGGCGGCGCCGCACAGCGTGCACTGGGGCGGCAGCAGCCAGGCGAGCAGGGCGTCGAGGTGTTCGTCAACTTTGGCGTTCATGACAGGTTGACACGGTAGCGTGCACGGCTATTCTGAACGCCTGCCGCCGCCGGCGGCACGTCGCCTGCACCGTTTCCGGAGTCCGCCCTTGACCGCCATTCGTCACGACTGGACGCGCGCCCAGATTCGCGCCCTGTTCGAGCTGCCGTTCAGCGACCTGCTGCACCGCGCGCAGACCACGCACCGCGCCCATTTCGACCCCAACGCCGTGCAGGTCAGCACGCTGCTGAGCATCAAGACCGGCGCCTGTCCGGAGGACTGCGGCTACTGCCCGCAAAGCGCGCACCACGAGGCCGACCTGCAGCGCGAGGCCCTGCTGGACGTGGATGCCGTGGTCGCCGCCGCGCGAGCCGCGCGTGAAGCGGGGGCCAGCCGCTTCTGCATGGGCGCCGCCTGGCGCAGCCCGCGGGAGAAAGACTTCGTGCGCGTGCTGGACATGGTGCGCGAGGTCAAGGCGCTGGGCCTTGAAACCTGCGTCACGCTGGGCATGCTGGGTGGCGACCAGGCGCCGCGCCTGAAGGCCGCCGGCCTGGACTACTACAACCACAACCTGGACACCTCGCCCGAGTTCTACGGCCAGGTCATCACCACCCGCAGCTTCCAGGACCGCCTGGACACCCTGCAGCAGGTGCGCGATGCCGGCGTGAACGTTTGCTGTGGCGGCATCGTCGGCATGGGCGAGGGGCGTGAAGACCGGGTCGGCCTGCTCGAGTCCCTGGCCACCCTGCCCGAGCACCCGCAAAGCGTGCCGATCAACTATCTGGTACAGGTGGCCGGCACGCCGCTGGCCGGCACGCCGGCGCTCGAGCCGCTGGAGTTCGTGCGCACCATCGCCGTGGCGCGCATCCTGATGCCGGCCTCGGTGGTGCGCCTGTCGGCCGGCCGCGAGAGCATGGACGACGCCTTGCAGGCGCTATGTTTCCTGGCCGGTGCCAACTCGATCTTCTATGGCGACAAGCTGCTGACCACCGGCAATCCGGCGGCCGAGCGCGACCGCGCGCTGTTCGCGAAACTGGGCATCAGTGCCGCGGAACCGGCCGTGCGCTGTGCTGCGCCGGGCGAGCCGGCTTCGGGTTTGACGGACGTCGCGGTCGCTGCCGGCGGGTGAGTTTCGATCTGGAAGCCGGCCTGGCGGCCCGCCGCGCCGCGGGTCTGTACCGCGAACGGCGGATTGCGCAGTCGCCGCAGTCGCCGCTTCGTAAATTTCCCGGCGGCGAACTGCTGACCTTCTGCAGCAACGATTACCTGGGGCTTGCCAATCACCCGGCCGTCGGCGCGGCGCTGGTCCGTGGCGCGCAGCAGTGGGGTGTCGGCGCCGGCGCCTCGCACCTGCTGGCCGGCCATACCGCCGCGCATCACGCACTCGAAGAGGAATTGGCCGATGCCGTCGGCCGGCCGCGAGCCTTGCTGTTCTCGACCGGCTACATGGCCAATCAGGGCGTGCTGGGCGCGCTGCTCGACCGCCGCTCGGCGGTGTACTCGGATCAGCTCAATCACGCCTCGCTGATCGATGCCGCGCGCCTGTGTCAGGCGCGGGTGAGCGTTTATCGGCACGGCGACGCGCGGCATCTGGCCGAGCAGCTGGCGGCCGATGGCGCGCCGCGCCGGCTGGTCATCACCGACGGCGTGTTCAGCATGGACGGCGATCTGGCGCCGCTGGTCGAACTGGCGACCCTGGCGCGGCAGAGCAAGGCCTGGCTGATGGTCGACGATGCGCACGGCTTTGGCGTGCTGGGTCCGGGCGGCGCCGGCAGCGTGGCGCAGGCGGGCCTGGACGGCGACGCGGTGCCGGTGCTGATGGGCACGCTGGGCAAGGCGCTGGGCTGCTTCGGCGCCTTTGTGGCCGGCAGTGAGGCGTTGATCGAGACGCTGATCCAGCACGCGCGCAGCTACATCTACACCACCGCCCTGCCGCCGGCGCTTGCCGAAGCCACGCGCGCCGCCCTGCGCCTGGCGCGGGCCGAATCCTGGCGGCGCGAGAAGGTGCAGGCGCTGGTGGCGCGGTTTCGGGCCGGTGCCGGCCAGCTCGGCCTGCCACTGCTCGAATCGACCACGCCCATCCAGCCGCTGATCGCCGGCAGTGCGCAGCGGGCGCTCGCCTGGAGCGCGCACCTGGAGCGGCGCGGCCTGCTGGTGCCGGCGGTGCGCCCGCCGACGGTGCCTGAGGGCACGGCGCGCTTGCGCATCGTGCTGACTGCCGCCCACGAGGAGGCGCAGGTGGATCGCCTGCTGGACGCGCTGGCTGGCTTGCCGGACTGGGCATGAGTGATTGCGCGGTAGGTAGACGCCATGAGTAGCGACGCTGAGGCCGAGTTTCGCCTCGACACGCGCCGGGTGCGACGGGCCTTCGATCGGGTCGCGGCCGGCTACGAGACCCGCGCCGTCCTGCAACGCACGGTCGAGGCGCATTGCCTGGCGCGGCTGGACCTGGTGCGCCTGGCGCCGCAGTCGATTCTCGATCTGGGCTGCGGGCCGGGGGTCGCCGGACGGGCGCTCCTGAAACGCTACCGGGGCGCGCAGGTCACGGGCATCGATTTCGCCCCGGCGATGCTGCGCGTGGCGCGCCAGCGGCGGCGCTGGTTTTCGGCGCAGCGCTTCGTGTGCGCCGATGCGCAGGCGCTGCCGCTGGCGGCCGACAGCGTGGACCTGGTGTTCAGCAACCTGACCGTGCAGTGGTGCAACGATCCGGCCGCCGTGCTGGCCGAGGCGTGGCGCGTGCTGCGGCCCGGCGGGCTGTTCATGTTCACCAGCCTGGGACCGGACACGCTCAAGGAGTTGCGCAATGCCTGGCGGGCAGCGGACGGCGCCACGCACGTGAGTGCCTTCATCGATATGCACGATCTGGGCGACGCGCTCGGCCGCGCCGGTTTTGAACAGCCGGTGCTGGACGTCGAGCGCTTCTGCCTGACCTATCCGGACGTGCACGCCCTGGCCGCGGACCTGAAAGCCATCGGTGCCGGCAACGTCACAGCCGGCCGGCGCCGGCAGCTCACCGGCCGGGCGGCCTGGTCGGCGATGGAAGCGGCTTACGAACCGTTTCGCAGCGACGGTCGCCTGCCGGCCACCTATGAGGTGATCTACGCGCACGCCTGGAAGCCGCTCGTGCCGCGCCGACATGATCCCGCTGCGGCGCAGCCGGTGACGTTTCATCCTGCGCGACGTCGGCGCCCATGAGTACGGGATTTTTCGTCACCGGCACCGATACCGGGGTCGGCAAGACCCGCGTCTCGGCCGGCCTGATCGCGGCGCTGCGCGGGCAGGGTCTGCACGTGGCCGGCATGAAGCCGGTGGCCAGTGGCTGCACCGCGACGCCGACGGGACTGCGCAATGCCGATGCGCTGGAGCTGATGGCGGCAAGTGGTCTGGATGTGCCTTATGGCCGGGTCAATCCCTATGCGTTCGCGCCGCCCATCGCGCCGCACTTGGCGGCGGCCGAGGCGGGGATGACCATCCGCTTCGCGGCAATCGAGCGGGCCTTCGCTCAACTGGCCGCGCAGTCCGACTGCGTGGTGGTGGAAGGCGTCGGCGGCTGGCGGGTGCCGCTCGGCCCGGACGGTGATGTGGCGGATCTGGCCATGCGCCTGAAGCTGCCGGTGGTACTGGTGGTCGGCCTGCGCCTGGGCTGCCTGAATCATGCCGCCCTGACGGCGGCCGACATCCGCCGTTGTGGTCTGCCACTGGCCGGCTGGGTGGGGAATGCGATCGAGACCGGCTTCGAGCGCCTGGATGACAACCTCAAGGCCCTGGGTGACACCCTGCAGGCCCCGTGTCTGGGCGTGGTGCGCCACGCCGCTGCGGCCACGCCGGTCAGCGTTGCCCGGGATTTGCGCGTGCCGCTGAGTGGTTCTTGATGCCTGTCAAGGAACCGTCTTCCAGGTCACTTCGGCTTGTCAGGGGGTAGGGGCCGCGGGTAGTATTCGCGCGGCTTTTTGTCGCAGGTGCGCTACGCATTCCAGCGGCGGCGCGGGTTACCCGCCCGGACGGTGCAGCAGGAGGTGGCGGTGGCGCTGCGCACGCAGCAGACACGGGACGGCACTTGGCGTTTCGAGCTGCTTCCGAACCGATCCAGCTCCTGGGCGCAGACCAGGCGCTTTCTGATGGTGATCGCGCTGCTCAACGGCCTGATCGCCCTGCTGTTTGCCTGGCAGGGTCTGTGGCTGGTTTTGCCCTTCAGCGGGCTTGAGGTGGCGGCCCTCGGGGCTGCCCTGTACTGCTGCTCGCGGGCCACGTATCGGCGCGAGCTGATCCTGGTTGAGGGGGAACGGGTCGTCGTGTTGCGCGGTGGTGACCGGATCGAGTGTCGCGACGAGTTTGCGCGCGCCTGGATCAGGTTGCAGTGGCAGCCGGTGGGCGAGCGCGGGTGCGGCCGCCTGCTGCTGGGCTCGCATGGGCGGTTTTCTGAAGTTGGGGTTTTCCTGGTCGAGACCGAGCGCCGGCAACTGGCCGGCGATCTTGGCCGCCTGCTGGGTCAGCCCTTGGGCGCACGGGCGCCCGAGATTGCTCTTGATGCCGGATTGAACAGGGAGATGGGTCTTTGAAGATGAGACAAAAACGTCACGCTGCGCCTGGGCGACTGCTTGGCATCTTGCTGGCCGGCCTGGCGGCGCAACCGGCCCGTGCCGAGTACGGGATGAACCTTGTGCGCGGCGCCACGGACCTGAGCCACCGCGTGTTCGACCTGCACATGATTTCGCTGTGGGTCTGTGTCGCCATCGGCGTGGTGGTGTTCGGCGCCATGTTTTATTCGCTGTTTGCGTTTCGCAAGTCGCGCGGCGCCGTGGCGGCCAATTTCCACGAGAACACGACCGTCGAGGTCGTCTGGACGATCATTCCGTTCATCATCCTGATCGCCATGGCGATTCCGGCCACCAAAACCCTCATCGCCCTTGAGGACACCTCGGACTCCGGCCTCACCATCAAGGTCACCGGCTACCAGTGGCGCTGGCAGTATGAGTACCTGGGTGAGGACGTCAGTTTTTTCAGTAACCTGGCGCAGAGCAGCCGGGATGCCATGAACGGCGATCCGGCCGGGGTCGAGCATTACCTGCTGGATGTGGACAACCCGGTCGTGGTGCCGGTCAACACCAAGGTGCGGTTCGTCATCACCTCGAACGATGTCATCCACTCGTGGTGGGTGCCGGCGCTGGGCTGGAAGCAGGACGCCGTGCCGGGCTTCATCAATGACGGCTGGACCAGCATTCCACAGCCGGGCGTCTATCGCGGCCAGTGTGCCGAGCTGTGTGGCAAGGATCACGGCTTCATGCCGGTCGTGATCGAGGCCAAGACGCAGGCCGACTACGAAACCTGGCTGACGGCCAAGAAGGCCGAGGTCGAGGCGGCCAAGAGCGGCGCTGACCGGGACTGGACCATGGACGAGCTGATGGAGCGCGGCAAGACGGTGTACGGCACCTATTGTGTAGCGTGCCATCAGGCCAACGGTCAGGGCATTCCACCGGCTTTTCCGGCCCTGGCGGGCGGCGTCATTACAACCGGTCCGGTCGAGGGTCACATCGACCGGGTCTTGCATGGCAAGGCCGGCACCGCCATGCAGGCCTTCGCTTTGCAGCTGAACGACGTCGATCTGGCGGCCGTCATCACCTACGAGCGCAACGCCTTTGGCAATGACAAGGGTGACCTGGTGCAGCCGAAACAAATCAAGGCCTTGCGCTGATCCAGCGCCTGCCAAACCCGTACGCTACGTCGCAAGATTCACGGTCCGGAGGACTCGCCATGGCAACCTTGGCCCACGAAGCCGATCATCACCACGGCCCGGCGCGCGGCATTCTGCGCTGGGTGTTTACCACCAACCACAAGGATATCGGGTCGCTGTACCTGTGGCTGGCGCTGATCATGTTCCTGACCGGCGGCTCGCTGGCCTTGCTGATTCGCGCCGAGCTGTTCCAGCCGGGCCTGCAGCTGGTCCAGCCGGAGGTATTCAATCGTCTGACGACCATGCACGGCCTGATCATGGTGTTCGGCGCCGTGATGCCGGCCTGGACGGGCTTCGCCAACTGGATGATTCCGATGATGGTCGGCGCGCCGGACATGGCGCTGCCGCGCATGAACAACTGGAGTTTCTGGATCCTGCCGTTCGCCTTCAGCCTGTTGATGAGCACTTGGTTCCTGGAGGGCGGTGCGCCGGCATTCGGCTGGACTTTCTACGCGCCGCTGTCCACCACCTTCGCGCCGTCGACAACCGATATATTCATTTTCGCCGTGCATCTGATGGGCTTCTCCTCAATCATGGGTGCCATCAATGTCATTGCGACGGTGCTGAACATGCGCGCGCCGGGCATGACGCTGATGAAGATGCCCCTGTTCTGCTGGACCTGGCTGGTCACGGCGTTCCTGTTGATCGCGGCCATGCCGGTGCTGGCCGGTACCGTGACCATGATGCTGACGGACCGGCACTTTGGCACCAGCTTCTTCGATGCGGCCGGTGGTGGTGACCCGGTGCTGTTCCAGCACGTGTTCTGGTTCTTCGGGCACCCCGAGGTCTACATCATGATCCTGCCGGCGTTCGGCGTGGTGTCGGAGATCATTCCGACCTTCGCCCGCAAGCAGATTTTCGGCTACGCCTCGATGGTGTACGCCATCTCGGCCATTGCCTTCCTGTCGTTCATCGTCTGGGCACACCACATGTTTGCCACCGGCATGCCGGTGGCCGGCGAGCTGTATTTCATGTACGCCACCATGCTGATCGCCGTGCCGACCGGCGTGAAGGTGTTCAACTGGGTGACCACGCTGTGGCGCGGGTCGATCACCTTCGAGACGCCGATGCTGTTTTCGCTGGCCTTCGTGTTCCTGTTCACGATCGGCGGCTTCTCGGGCCTGATGCTCGCCATCGGCCCGGTCGACATGCAGTATCACGACACCTATTTCGTGGTGGCGCATTTCCACTACGTGCTGGTGCCGGGCGCGGTGTTCGCCCTGATGGCCGGCGCGTATTACTGGATACCGAAGTGGACCGGCCACATGTATGACGAGCGCCTGGGCAAGCTGCACTTCTGGCTGTCGGCGATTTCGGTCAACGTGCTGTTCTTTCCGATGCATTTCGTCGGTTTGCAGGGCATGCCACGGCGTATCCCGGATTACGCGCTGCAATTCGCCGATTTCAACCGCATTGCCAGTATCGGTGGCTTCGTGTTCGGCCTGTCGCAGCTGCTGTTCGTGTACATCATGATCAAGACCGTGCGCGGCGGCGTGAAGGCCACCGACCGGGTCTGGGAAGGTTCGCACGGCCTCGAATGGACGCTGCCTTCGCCGGCGCCCTACCACAGCTTCACGACCGCCCCGGAAATTCGTTGACGCACATGGCAGACCGTTCCGCGTCCGGGCGCAGGCCGAATCGCTGGTTGCTGATTGGCCTGGCAGCGCTGGTGGTGGCCATTTATTCGCTGACCATCATGGTCCAGGTGGGGTAGCACGACGATGCACGAACGCCAACGCGCTGTTGCACGCACCACCCGTCGGCTGCTGCTGGCGGCCGGGCTCATGTTCGGTTTCGGCTTTGCCCTGGTGCCGCTGTACAACGCCATGTGCGAGGTGGTGGGCCTGAATGGCAAATCGTCCAATCTGACCGGTGCGGCGTCCGCTCCGCAGGAGTCGGCCGGCCAGCCGCCTGGGCTGGGCCGCGAGGTGACGGTCGAGTTCGTGGCCAATACGAATGCCGATTTGGCGTGGGATTTCCAGCCAAAGGTGGCGCGCATGAAAGTTCGGGTCGGCGAAACGGCCGAGGCGGTTTATGTGGCCCGCAACCGGGCGGCGCACGAAGTTACCGGTCAGGCGATTCCGAGCGTGGCGCCCGGTCTGGCCGCGAAGCATTTTCACAAGATCGAGTGTTTCTGCTTTACCGAACAGAAGCTCGCCGCCGGCGAACAGAAAGACATGACGGTCCGTTTTCGCGTCGATCCGGAGCTGTCCGATGATGTGCGAACCGTGACCCTGGCGTACACGTTCTTCGATCTGCACAAGGCGCCTGCGGATGCGCATGCCGGTCACACTGCGGCCGGCGGTTGACCGCCCGCGAGTGGCCGAAACGTTCTATTTGGAGGATTGACAGGAATGGCACAGGCACACGGCGGATATTACGTACCGGCGGAAACCCGTTGGCCCATCGTCGGCTCCCTGGCGCTGACCATGATGGTGATCGGTGGCGTCAACTGGCTGCACGAGCATGAGATCGGCAAGCTGGTCTTGCTGGGCGGCCTGCTGCTGCTGCTGGCGATGGTGTTCGGCTGGTTCGGCAACGTCATTCGCGAGAGCCAGGCCGGTCTGAACAATGAACAGATGGACCGCTCCTACCGCTGGGGCATGGCCTGGTTCATTGTGTCGGAGGTGTTCTTCTTCGCCGCCTTCTTCGGTGCGCTGTTCTTTGCCCGTCAGTTCTCGGTGCCGTGGCTGGGCGGGGAAGGCGACGTCATGAAGTCGCTGTCACACAGCTTTCTGTGGCCGAATTTCGAGGCGACCTGGCCGCTGATAAACCCGCCCAAGGCCGAAGGCTTCGACGTTCCGACCGGCATCGTGCCGGCCTGGGGTGTGCCGGCACTCAATACCGCCATTCTGCTGACCAGCGGCGTCACGATAACCATCGCGCACTGGGGTCTGCTCAAGAACAAGCGGCCGCAGCTGATTCTGGGCCTGGCCGCCACCGTGGCGCTGGGCGTGCTGTTCCTGTATTTCCAGGTCGAGGAATACGCGCATGCCATGGGCGATCTGAATCTGACCCTGGCGTCCGGCATCTACGGATCCACCTTCTACATGCTGACCGGTTTCCACGGTGCACACGTGACGCTGGGCACCATCATGCTGTTCGTGATCCTGCTGCGCAGCATCAAGGGCCATTTCACGCCGGAACACCACTTCGGTTTCGAGGCGGTGGCCTGGTACTGGCACTTCGTCGACGTGGTCTGGCTCGGCCTGTTCGTGTTCGTCTACTGGTTGTGACCGGGCGGGCTTGCCGGGAAAGGCTGGTGCGGCTGCAGGACGCCGCTGGCAAAACCGGCGAGCAGCAGCAGGAACAGCACTACCGACAGACCGATCCGCCAGGTCAGGGCGCGCGCCATGCGGTCCTGCCCGCGTTTTGGTCCGAGCATGGCAAACACGGCTGAGCCAAGCGCGATCAGGATGGCCGCCAGCATGGCCAGAATGAACGCCTTAACCAGCATGATCGCCCCTCGCCAGAGTTGAATGTGACGCATTCTAGTCCTGCAGCGGCGGGCTGACGGGTGCGTGTCATGCCCGGATTCCGCCACGGTTCTTGCAGGCGCCGCTTCCGCCCGACGCTTGCGGCGACGCTTGCCGTGGCGGTCGCGCTGCCGGTGCTGCTCGGACTGGGTGTCTGGCAGCTCGAGCGCGGGCGGGAGAAGGCGCAGCTGCTGACGCGGGCCGCAGCCATACAGGAGCAGCCGCCGCTCGATCTGGGGCGGGCCGGGTCGGTTGATTTGATCGACGATCATCGGCCGGTGACGGTGCGGGGCGTTTTTCTGGCTGAGCGCCAAGGCCTGCTAGACAACCAGGTGCGCGACGGACAGGTCGGGTACGACGTGCTGACGCCGCTCAGGGTGGAGGGTCTGGCTGAGGTGTTGCTGGTGGATCGGGGCTGGTTGGCGCGCGGTGGTCGCCGCAGCGATGTTCCGGCTTGGCAGACGCCAGGCGGGGAAGTGACACTGATCGGCTATCTGCACCGCCCTGCGGACGTGCCGCTGGTGACGGGCGAGGTCAGCGACTCGTTCGGCGGCCGGTGGGTGGTGTCGCAGATCGATCCGGCGCTACTGGGTGAATACCTTGGAATGCCCGTGCAGGCCAGGGTGCTGCGGCTGGCACCGCAGTCCGAGCACGGCTTTCGGCGCGACTGGCGACTGGTCTCGATGACGCCACAGCGGCATTACGGCTACGCCGTGCAGTGGTTCGGGCTGGCCGGGGCCTTGTTCGGCATATATCTGGTGGCTGGGCTGCGACGCGCCCGGTCCGGTACGACGGCGGAGGAGCGATGAACGAACAAGCGCGCGCCGCGCAGCGACGCAGCCGACTGCTGCTGGTCGGGCTGGCGGCGCTGTTCTTCGGGCCTCTGCTGTTGTCCTGGGGATATCGGCAACTGGGCCTTGACTGGTACCCGGCGCCCCGGCTGTCGGGGGTTCTCATACAACCGCCGATCGCCGTGCCGCTCGATACCGTGGCGGCCATTCCCGCCGGGCGCTGGAAGCTGGTCGTGGCCGGCCCGTGTGATGAGGCCTGCTGGAAGACGCTGGTCGACCTGCGCCAGATAGGGCGGTCATTGCCGCGCTACCAGGAGGCCCTGGCGCGCCTGTATGTGCATCCGCCGGGGCAGGGTCTGAGTGCCGAACGCCTTGAAGAACAGCCTGGCATGGTGCAGTTCGAAGATCAAAATGGTTCTTTGCTGGCCGCGCTGAGCGATGCTGCGCCGCCATCCGACACGGCTTTCGTGCTGGTGGACCCGCGCAACTTTGCCATGCTGCGCTTTCGCAAGGATTACGATCCGCGCGCCGCGCGCAAGGACATCGACCACTTGCTGCGCCGCTTCGTGGCCAACTGATGGAGCGATCATTGAGCCGACCGACAAAGCCGCGGGTGGCGCACCCCTTGCCTTGGCTGCTGGCAGCAGCGCTGGCGCTCGTTGTTGTGATTCTGGGAGCCTACACCCGCCTGTCGGACGCGGGTCTGGGATGCCCGGACTGGCCGGGTTGTTATGGGCATGTGGGCGTGCCGGCGAGTCCGTCGGCGCTGGATCGGGCCAATGAGGCCTTCGCACATCGGCCGGTGGAGCCGGCCAAGGCCTGGAAGGAAATGGTCCACCGCTATGCCGCCGGATTGCTCGGCCTGGTGGTGTTGGGACTGACTGTATCCGCATGGCGGCGGGCGGCTGGACGCGCCTTGGCAACTGCGCTGCTGGCGCTGATCGCGTTTCAGGCCGCGCTTGGCATGTGGACGGTCACCCTGCTGCTCAAGCCGGTGGTGGTGATGGGCCATCTGCTGGGTGGATTTTCGGTGCTCAGCCTGCTGTGGCTGGGCTATCTGGGGGCGCGCTCATTCGTGCCGGCCCGCCACCGGCCGCCCGTGCGGCTGCGTCGGTTGGCGCTCGTGGGCATCGCGGTGCTGGTGGTTCAGATCGCCCTTGGCGGGTGGACCAGCGCCAACTACGCTGCCCTGGCCTGCCCGACTTTTCCGAAGTGCATGGGCGAGTGGTGGCCACCGATGGATATGGCAGATGGCTTCGTGATGTGGCGGGGCCTGGGCGTCAACTACGAGTTCGGCGTGCTGGACAGTCCGGCACGGGTAGCGGTGCACATGGCGCATCGAGCCTGGGCTGTGGTCACCTTTCTGTATCTGGGCGCAGTGGGGATTTATGCGCTGCGCCAGCCCGGGTCGCTGCGCGCCGCCGCTGCCGTCATGTTGACGCTGCTGGTAGCCCAGGTTTCGCTTGGCATCGCCAATGTCTGGCTGCACCTGCCCTTGCCGGTCGCGGCGGCGCACAATGCCGTCGCGGCGCTGCTGCTGCTGGCGCTGCTGACCTTGATCCACACCCTTTATCGCAGCGGGGCCGCGCGTGGCTGAATCGATACCGCTGGATGCGCCACCGCTGCCGCTGTGGCGCGAATATCTGGAGCTGTGCAAGCCGCGGGTGGTGGCGCTGATCTGCTTTACGGCCGTCGTGGGCATGCTGCTGGCGGTGCCGGGCATGGTGCCGCTGAACGCCCTGCTGGCCGGCAACCTCGGCATTTTCCTGGCCGCGTCGTCGGCGGCGGTGGTCAATCAGGTTGTCGATGCCCGCATCGATGCGCAGATGGACCGCACCCGCAACCGGCCCTTGCCCAATGGCAGCATCACGTCGTCGCAGGCGCTGGTGTTTGCGGCGGTGCTGGGCCTGCTGTCGATGAGCCTGCTGGTGGTGTGGGTCAACGTGCTGACGGCGGTGCTGACCTTTGCATCGCTGATCGGCTACGCAGTGATCTACACCCGCTATCTGAAGCGCGCCACGCCGCAGAACATCGTTATCGGCGGGGCGGCCGGCGCCGCGCCGCCGGTGCTCGGCTGGACAGCCGTCACCGGCAGCGTGGATCCGCCGGCGCTGTTGTTGTTTCTGATCATTTTCGTGTGGACACCGCCGCATTTCTGGGCGCTGGCCATCCGCCGTCACGAAGAGTACGCGCGGGTCAACATCCCGATGCTGCCGGTGACACACGGTTTGGCCTACACCCGCCTGCACGTGCTGCTGTACTCGGCGCTGCTGCTGGCGGTCAGCCTGTTGCCGTTCGCCACCCGTTTCGCCGGCTGGCCCTATGCGCTGGCGGCCTTGCTGCTGGGCGGGCGCTTCATCCAGTGGGCAGTGCGGCTTTACCGCACGCAGGACAGCGCGGTCGCTTCGGCGACCTTTCGCTTTTCCATCACCTACCTGATGGGCCTATTCGCCGCGCTGCTGATCGATCATTACCTTGCCGGGTACGGCGTGCGCTGAGGGGTCGGCTGCCGGGCGTTCGCCGAGCGCGAATTTCACCACGCTGACCAACGCGATCACCAGCAGCGCGGTCAGCAGTATCCCGGCCAGAATGATGTGCAGCGGGTTCGAGCGCGTGGTGCGCTCGTAGCTGCCGCGGTCGCGCACGCCCAGAAAGGCCCAGGCCATCTCCCGCAGCACGCCCAGAAACCCGAAACGACGCGGCTCGGGCTCGCTCATGCGGCGGCGGCCTGCAGGCGATGGGACAAGCGGCGCAGCGCCTGAGCTTCGAGCTGGCGGATGCGCTCCGCCGACACGCCATACTTCTCGCCAAGTTCCTTCAGGCCGGTTTTGTCCTCGGCCAGCCAGCGCTGCTCCAGGATGTCGCGGCTGCGGGCATCGAGCGTGTTCAGCCCTTCCCGCAGCTGCGCCAGCCGATGGCCGGCCCACTGTTCTTCTTCGAGCGCCTGCGAAGGGTCCGGTCGCAGGTCGGCGATGGTCAGCGCCGGGGCCGGCAGGTCATCGTCGCTGGCGTCGGTGGCGGCATCGAAGGACACCGGCCGCTCGCTCAGGCGGGTGTCCATGTCCCGCACGTCCTGCGGGCGGACGTCGAGTTCCCTGGCGATTTCCGCCGCCTGGGCGTCGCTCAGGTGTCCCAGGCGCTGCTTGTGCTGGCGCAGGTTGAAGAACAGCTTGCGCTGCGCCTTGGTGGTGGCGATCTTGACGATGCTCCAGTTGCGCAGCACGTACTCGTGGATTTCGGCGCGGATCCAGTGCACGGCGAACGACACCAGACGAATGCCACGGCGTGGGTCGAAGCGGCGCACGGCCTTCATGAGGCCGATGGCGCCTTCCTGGATCAGGTCGGCCTGCGGCAGGCCGTAGCCGTTGTAGCCGCGCGCGACGTGGATGACGTAACGCAGGTGCGAGCTGACCAGCTGGCGGGCAGCATCCAGGTCACCCTGATCCTGCAGGCGAACGGCCAGGGCATGTTCTTCTTCGGCAGACAGATAGGGCGCCTGGTGGGCGGCGCGAATCAGTTGGCTGAGGTTGCCGACTGCCTGCAGCGGCAGGGGAACGGTCAGTGCAGTGGACATACAGGGTTTCCTCGCGATGGACGCCAAAATGTTAGCACTCGGCCGATTAGAGTGCTAAATCCGTCCCGAGTTGCCGAAATGAGCCGCTCCCCGCCCGTGTTGGTGCGGTCGCTTCGCCGGGTTGACCCGGGCGGGCGCCGGTGCGTCTATTCGCCGCCGACGTGCCGGTAGTGTCCGCTCAGCACGCTGGCGGCAATGCCGATCTGGGTCAGGATATGCGCCGCTGCCGCCGCGCGTCGACCGCTGTTGCAGTAACACACGTAATGAACGGTCGGATCGAGGCGTCCGGCGTGCAGGCGAATTTCCTGCAGCGGCAGGTTGTAGGCCCCCGGCAGGTGCGAGTTTTGCCACTCGCCACGCTGGCGCACGTCCAGCCAGTGGCCGCCGGTGCTGATCAGTTCGATGGCCGCCGCGGCGGCCACCAGCGCTTGCTGCGGCGGCGTCTGCAGGCGCCGGAAGTCCTCCGCGGGCAAGCGCATCAGCATGCCATCGCTGATCATGCTGACCGTGGCGGTGCTGACCGGTGCATCGCCCAGTGCCTCTACGCCAAAGCATTCGCCTTCGCCCAGCTGCGCCAGTTCAATCGACTCGCCTTCGTCCGCCGGACTCTCGCGCGTCGCCAGCGCAGTGCCGCTGTCAACGATGTAAAACTCGCGCGCCGGCTCGCCCTGGTGGGTCATTACCTGGCGCTCCTGCACCGCCTGCGGCACGAAGCTTTGCATCAGTTCTTCGATGCGCGCCGCGGGAGTGTTGCGCAGGGCCGGGAAGAAGCCGTAGCTCCAGCGCCGCGGAATGCCCCGGCTGAAGAATGCAGTGGCCCGGTCCACGCTGCGACGCTCCACGACCGCCAGCTGGTCCCAGGTCGACATCAGGTCGACCAGCTCGAAGGGCACAGACATCAGCACCACCTCCGAAAAGGCGGTCACCGACCGGAAGCGCCCGTCGTTGAGCGGATAGGCGGCGCTGGGGGTGCCGGCTTCGATGATGGCCGCCACGCCAGTGGTGGTGACGGCGCTGGCCTCGCCGGCCAGCAGATACAGGGATTCGCCGAACGGCTCGTGCGGGGCTTCGAAGATGAGGCTGCGATCGGCGGGTTCCATGATGCGCGCCAGTTCGGCCAGCTCGACCAGCTGGGCGCGCGGAAACGTGGACAGCGGCAGGTAATGCCGAAGTTGGCTGAAATGGATCGCGCCTGACACGCGCTTCGGCTCCCCGGATAGGACTGCCGGTATTGTCACACGGGTCAGGGCGTTACCGCGGGTCGGCTCAGGCGATGCGCTGCACGCCCGTGGCGCTGCCGATCAGCAGCACGTCCGCGCCACGGGCGGCGAACAGGCCATTGCTGACCACGCCGGCGATGTTGTTGAGTGTCTGTTCGAGCTTGATCGGCTCCACGATATCGAGGCCATGCACGTCCAGAATGATGTTGCCGTTGTCGGTGACGAAGCCGTGTCGGTACACCGGCCGGCCGCCCAGGGCGACGATTTCGCGGGCCACGTAGCTGCGTGCCATGGGGATGACCTCCACCGGCAGCGGGAAGGCGCCCAGGCGTCCGACCCGTTTCGATTCGTCGGCGATGCACACGAACTGCCGGCTGGCAGCGGCAATGATCTTCTCGCGCGTGAGCGCACCACCACCGCCCTTGATGAGCTGGCGGTGTGCGGTCGCCTCGTCGGCGCCATCGATGTAGACGGACAGCGTGCCGGCGTCGTTCAGGTCGACCAGATCGATGCCCTGCGCCTGCAGGCGTTCGGCAGTGGCCACCGAGCTTGCGACGGCGCCCTTGATGCGCTGGCGCAATGCACCCAGGCAATCGATGAAGAAATTCACGGTCGAGCCGGTGCCAACCCCGATCACCTCGTCCTGCGGCAGGAATTCGAGCGCCGCCTCGGCGGCGCGCCGTTTGCCGATGTCCTGGTCAGCCATGTCTGCGGTTTCCTTCAGGGTGATACGCGGTAAGTGCCGTTGTGCTCGACCACGCGCACCCGCTGGCCGACCTGGAACTGCTGCTCGCTTTGTTCCTGCACGATGGCCATGATGTTGCCGTTTTCCAGCCGCACCGTGATTTCCAGTCCATCGGCCCTGGTCAGGACACGTTCGCCGGCCTGCCCGGCCACGCCGCCGGCTACGGCTCCGGCCACGGTGGCCGCCTTCTGACCGGTTCCGCCACCGACGGTGCTGCCGGCAAGCCCGCCCAGCACGGCGCCGGTGGCGGCCCCGAGGTAGCCGGGCCTGCCTTCGATCTTGACCGGCTGGACGGCCTCGATGGTGCCGAACTTCACCACTTGTGCCTGGCGCGCCTCATCACGCGAGTAGACGTTGCCGGCGGTGCTGGAGGCGCACGCACCAAGGCCCCCGGCAGTTGCCGCGACGGCCAGCGTGATGAGGGTCAATCTGTAAAATTGAAATAACATACAGTACCTTGAGGTCGGGAAAGCTGTACCTGAGACACCGAGGCTGACCACAGGTTTTCGGGTGCCAATGCCTTGGGAAATACTGAAGTATTCGGTGTTTCCCGCAGGGCAGGGCCGAGCTGCCAAAATCATCGGCTGCAAGCCGAGCCGAAAAGCTGGAGCCCAGCTCCGCCGGGCGATCATCGCGTTGTAGGAGCCCGGCTCCGCCGGGCGATCGTCGGACAGCGAAGCTGCGCGCCTACCAAGTCTTTCCAGGCGGCGGGCGCGCATTGTAGCGGCCGTGGCCCGGTGGCGTTCAGGTGCCGGATGGCAGGGCCATCGCAAGCAGTACGGCGGTCTCGATCAACTCGATGGCCGCGCCGTAGACATCGCCACTGGCGCCCCCCAGCCGGTGCAGGGCGCCGCGGCCGATCAGGCAGACCAGCAGCGCCGCCAGCAGCAAGGCGCCGGGCGCCACGATCAGCGACAGCCCTGCGACCACCGCCACGACCAGCCAGCCGGTCTGGCGTGGCAGCCGCGCCGTGATCGCCTCTGCCATGCCGCCGGGGCTGCTGTAGGGCAGGGCGCACATCAGCGCCAGCACGGCGCCGCGGCCGAGTACGGGTGCCAGTAGCAGCGGCAGCAGGTTGCCGTGATCGAGCGCCGCCGCCAGGCCGGCGAACTTGCCGATCATCACCAGCACCAGGGCGACCACGGCCGCGCTGCCGACGTGCGGGTCGTGCATGATGGTGCGCCGCCGCGCTGCATCGGCATGGCCGCCCAGCAGGCCATCGGCACAGTCGGCCAGGCCGTCCAGGTGCAGCGCGCCGGTCAGCAGCGTCCACAGCGCGAGCACGATGGCCGCGCCGGCCAGCGGCGGCAGGTCGAACAGCGCCCAACTGGCGCCGATCAGCAGTGCGCCCAGCAGCACGCCGACCAGCGGGTAGGTCAGGGGGGCGCGTCCGAGCTCGTCCGGATCGGGCGCGGTCGGCTGCGGCACCGGCAGCGTGGTCAGCATGGCCAGCGCCAGCCGTAGCGGGCGCCACAGGGCGGTGATCATGGTTGGCTCCCGGCAACGCCGGCTTCGCTGAACGTCGCCATTTCGCCATGCAGCGCGCAGGCCAGGCGCAGCAGCGGCAGCGCGGTCAGCGCGCCACTGCCCTCGCCCAGGCGCATATCGAGCGCCAGCAGGGGCGCGGCGTCCAGCGCCTGCAACACGCGGTCGTGTCCCGGTTCGGCCGAGCGGTGGCCAAACAACAGCCAGTCGCGTACCGCCGGCTGGATGCGGCACGCAGCCAGCATCGCCGCGCTGACGATGAAGCCGTCCACCAGCAGCGGCAGCCCGGCCTGGGCGCAGGCGATGGCGGCGCCGGTCAGGGCGGCGATCTCGAAGCCGCCGAGGCGCCGCAGCGCTTCCAGCGGCTCGCCGCAGTGCGCTTCGTGCAGCGACAGGGCCTGCGCAATGACGGCCGCCTTGCGCCGCACGCCGCTCGCATCGAGTCCCGTGCCCGGGCCCGCCAGTTGCTGTGGCGCCTCGCCCAGCAGCGCGCAGGCCAGCGCGGCCGCCGCCGTGGTGTTGCCGATGCCCATCTCGCCGCCGATGAACAGCTGGGCGCCGGCGTTTCGGGCGCGCGCCACGGCATCCCGGCCGGCCGAGAGTGCGGCGTTCAGCTGCGCCGTCGTCATGGCCGGCGCGATCGTGAAATCGGTCGTCATGGGCGCGATGCGGGCGTCGATCAGCTCCGGCAGCGGACCGGGGTCGACGGCGGTGCCCAGGTTGACGACTTCAAGATGCGCGCCGAGCTGGCGCGCCAGCACGCTGACCGCCGCGCCACCGCTGACGAAGTTGCGCAGCATCTGCGCCGTGACCGCCTGCGGAAAGGCCGACACGCCCTGCGCGACCACGCCGTGATCGCCCGCAAATACGCAAACCTGAACGCACTCCAGCGTCGGCTGGTCGTGGCCTTGCCAAGCCGCGAGCTGCACTGCGAGGGCTTCGAGTCGACCGAGTGAACCCGGCGGCTTGGTGAGCCGCCCTTGCCGAGCGGCGGCGCGGGCGGCGGTAGCGGCGTCCGGCACGGCGCAGGGTCCGTGCAGCCAGTCGAGGCTCACGGCAGCTCGCCCTTGAGCGCCAGCGGCAGCCCGGCCACGGTCAGCAGCACCCGATCGCAGCAGGCGGCAATGTCCTGGTGCAGCCAGCCGGCGGCGTCGCAGTAGCGGCGGGTCAGTTCGCCCAGCGGCACGATGCCCATGCCGGTTTCGTTGCCGACCAGCAGGATGTCGCCCGGCAGGACAGCGAGCGTATCCAGCAGCGCCTGCCGTTCGCGGGCAAGCGCCTGTTCATCGTTTGCCAGCAGAAGGTTGGTCAGCCACAGCGTCAGGCAGTCGACGATCAGGCAGCCGTCGGCGCGGGCGTGCGCGTGCAGGGTGGCGGCCAGCGCCAGCGGAGTTTCGATCACCGCCCAGTCGACCGGCCGACGGGCACGATGGGCGGCAATGCGCTCGCTCATCTCGGCATCGCCCGCGGTGGCGGTGGCGATGTAGGTGACCGGCCGGCCCGATTCCCGCGCCAGCCGTTCGGCGAGGCGGCTCTTGCCCGAGCGCACACCGCCCAGGATCAGCGTTTTCATATCAGGAAGGCGAACCGGATGGGGATGGCGACAGGCGCCATTATCGGGCCAGCAGCGGTCGGTGTCGGCAAGCCCGCGCGGTGCCGGGCGGCTAGAATGCCCAGTCAGCCCTGCACCGCTCGGTCGTTTCCGGAGCCTCTCATGCCCGCCTACCGTTCCCGCACCTCCACCGAAGGCCGCAACATGGCCGGCGCGCGCGCCCTGTGGCGCGCCACCGGCATGCAGGAAAGCGACTTCGGCAAGCCGATCATCGCGATTGCCAACTCCTACACGCAGTTCGTGCCCGGCCACGTACACCTGAAGGACCTGGGCGAGATCGTGGCGCGGCAGATCGAGGCCGCCGGCGGCGTGGCGCGCGAGTTCCACACCATCGCCGTCGATGACGGCATCGCCATGGGCCACGGCGGCATGCTGTATTCGCTGCCGTCCCGCGAGCTGATCGCCGACTCGGTCGAGTACATGGCCAATGCCCACTGCGCCGACGCGCTGGTGTGCATCTCCAACTGCGACAAGATCACGCCGGGCATGCTGATGGCGGCCATGCGCCTGAACATTCCGGCGGTGTTCGTATCCGGCGGGCCAATGGAGGCCGGCAAGGTGCAGTGGAAGGGCACCGAAACGGCCGTCGACCTGATCGACGCCATGATCGCCGCCGCTGATCCGAACGTCAGCGACGCCGAGAGCCTGGCCATGGAGCGCAGCGCGTGCCCAACCTGCGGCTCGTGCTCGGGCATGTTCACGGCCAATTCCATGAACTGCCTGACCGAGGCGCTGGGTCTGAGTCTGCCCGGCAACGGCAGTCTGCTGGCCACGCATGCCTACCGGCGCGAGTTGTTCGAGCAGGCCGGTCGCACCATCGTCGAGCTGTGCCGGCGCTGGTATGAACAGGGCGATGCCCGCGCCCTGCCGCGTGGCATCGCCACCCGCGCGGCGTTCGAAAACGCCATGGCGCTCGACATCGCCATGGGCGGCTCCACCAACACCGTGCTGCACCTGCTGGCCGCCGCGCAGGAAGGCGAGGTCGACTTTGCCATGGCCGACATCGACCGCCTGTCCCGGCGCGTGCCGAACCTGTGCAAGGTGGCGCCGGCCACCGCCGCGTATCACATGGAGGACGTGCACCGCGCCGGCGGCGTGCTGGGCATCCTCGGTGAGCTGGGCCGATGCGGCCTGCTGGACCTCTCCGTGCCGACCGTGCATGCGCCGACGCTGGGCGATGCGCTGGCCACCTGGGATATCGCCGCGACCGCCAATCCGGCCGCGCACCGGCTGTTCGGCGCCGCCCCCGGCGGCGTGCCGACCCAGGTCGCGTTCTCGCAGGCGCGCACCTGGGAGCCGGAAATCGACCGCGCCAAGGGCTGCATCCGCAATCTCGAACACGCCTACAGCCGCGATGGCGGCCTGGCCGTGCTGTACGGCAACCTGGCCGAGAACGGCTGCATCGTCAAGACCGCCGGCGTGGACGAGTCCATCCTGCGCTTTGCCGGCCCGGCGCGCGTGTTCGAAAGCCAGGACGATGCCGTCGAGGCCATCCTGGGCAAGCGCATTCAGGCCGGCGACGTGGTGCTGATCCGCTACGAGGGCCCGCGCGGCGGCCCCGGCATGCAGGAAATGCTCTACCCGACCAGCTACCTGAAATCGCTGGGCCTGGGCAAGGCCTGCGCGCTGGTCACCGACGGCCGCTTCTCGGGCGGCACATCCGGTCTGTCGATTGGCCACATCTCGCCCGAGGCGGCGGCCGGCGGCCTGATCGGTTTGGTGGAGGAGGGCGACCGCATCGAGATCGACATCCCCGCCCGGCGCATTCATCTGGCCGTGGACGAAGCCGAACTCACCCGCCGGCGACAAGCGATGGAAGCATCCGCTACCCCCTGGCAGCCGAAGGACCGCGAGCGCAGCGTCTCCACGGCGCTGCGAGCCTACGCGCGCTTTGCCACCTCGGCCGACCGCGGTGCGGTGCGCGATCTGAACGGTTGACGCAAGACGGCCGACCAAGACGGTCCGCGGCGTCCGCGCGGTCGGTTTCCACTGCCACCGTGTATCGCCCGGAGCCGGCCAGCGCCACAGGAGTAGAGGCATGAACATAACCCCGGACTTCATCGGCCTGATCGGCAACACACCGCTGCTGCGCCTGCGCCGGCTGTCAGACGAAACCGGCTGCGAAATTCTGGGCAAGTGCGAGTTCCTGAACCCCGGCGGTTCGGTCAAGGACCGCGCGGCGCTGGGCATCATCCGCGACGCCAAAAGGCGTGGCGCGCTGCGCCCCGGCGGCCTGATCGTGGAAGGCACCGCCGGCAACACCGGCATCGGTCTGGCGCTGGTCGGCCGGGTGCTCGGTTACCGCACGCTGATCGTCATTCCGCAAACCCAGAGCCAGGAAAAAAAGGACGCGATTCGTCTGGCCGGCGCGACGCTGCGCGAAGTCCCGGCGGTGCCGTACAAGAACCCCGACAACTACGTGCGCCTGTCCGGCCGGCTGGCCGAGGAGCTGGCCGCCACGGAGCCGGGCGGCGTGCTGTGGGCAAACCAGTTCGACAACGTCGCCAACCGGCAGGTGCATCTGGAGACCACGGGTCCGGAGATCTGGGAGCAAACGGGCGGCACGGTGGACGGCTTCGTCTGCGCGGTCGGCACCGGCGGCTCGCTGGCCGGCATCGGCATGGCGCTCAAGGCGCGCCGGCCGGACGTGGTCATCGCCTGCGCCGATCCGCTGGGCGCCGGCCTTTACAACTACTACATGCACGGTGAGCTGAAGGCCGAGGGCAATTCGATCACCGAGGGCATCGGCCAGAACCGCATCACGGCGAATCTCGAAGGCGCCCCCGTGGACCGCGCCTACGCCATCCCGGACCAGGAAGCGCTGCCGCTGCTGTTCGACCTGGCACGCGAGGAAGGCCTGGTGCTGGGCGGTTCCACGGCCATCAACCTGGCCGGGGCGCGGCGCCTGGCGCGGGAACTCGGGCCGGGCCACACCATCGTCACGCTGCTGTGCGACTACGGCCAGCGCTACCAGGGCAAGCTGTGGAACCCGGCCTTTCTGCGCGAGAAAGGCCTGCCGACGCCCGACTGGCTGGCCTGAGGCGGCCGCGGCCAAGCCGGCCTGGGGAGTCTGGATAACCGAATTAAGGATTGCGAGCCATCGGCGAACTGTAGGAGCCCGGCTTCGCCGGGCGATGATCGCGTGGCAAAGCTGCGTCGCAAGGCTATTTCCCGATGGCGGGCGCTGGAAAATCCAGGATGGATTTATTCAGCTTCCTTTGTCACGACCTGTCATGACCTGTTGGGGTTCGCAAGCTCACCCCAACCTACGGGCTGTCATTTCGTGTCGATTACCCAATCACGTAACCCAGTTGGGCAGCAGCGTGGGTCGTCCGGCTTCGGCATTGTTGTGGTCAGTGTGATGCGCCCTTGATCAAAAACAACATCGCGCGGGTTGCTACCGAATACGTCATCAACGCTCCGATAATAGGCCATGAGTCCGTCTTCGTTGCGGAACAGAGCTACATCCAGAAAATCGCTATTGCCGCCGCTTGGATAAAGCACCCAAGCCAAGGCATCGACCAAGCCGTCGCCGGTGAAATCTCCGTAGAAAATTTGTATAGGCTGATACACATGTTCACCATGCCGCTCGCGCGCCCATGCCAGGATGGCATCGTCGGGCGCAACCCCCGCTCGGTCGCTCGAAACCTCCTCCGTTGCTGATGAGCACGCCATTAATGCTGCCATTCCCAGAGGCAACATGAAATGTTTAAACATTGTTGCTTTCTCACTTATGCTGACATTGTTCGCCTGATATCGTCCGTGGCCTTTTTGATATCGGCAAGCAAAGCTGTTGCGCGATCGGGCGTCAGCCCGCCGGCGAGGAGACTGGATTGACACCGTGACCTGGCGTCGGGAGCGCGGGTGCAATAAGGCGAAGCCGCATTGCACCGGATGAAGATTCATACGACGCAATGCTCCGCGGTCATTGCGCCTTACGGCGCGCTTAGCCCGTAGCTGCCCGTAGGTTGGGGTGAGCTTGCGAACCCCAACGCGAATTATTTCAGCGCTCGCCATATCCACTTTAATCTCTTCCGTTGGTCTCGCCACCCCAATCATAACCCAGGGTGCCAGCCGCAATATACCGATGGATGCTCGAATGTGGCCACTCCGCTGCGCGGTTGACGTGTCCGTGCTTCACAGGGTTATAGTGAACATAATCCACATGCCGTTCGTAATCGTGCGCGTCGCGAATCATGTGCTCCCAATACCGCCGCTGCCAGATTCCACGCTCGCCTTTGCCAATCCGGCTCGCGTTTCGGTGTTCACCCTTGGCGATGTGTCGCGAAAACCCTGCCTTGATCAACATCCACCGCATCGCAAAGTCGGCGTCGCCTTCCGGCGGCGTCCATATTGCGTGCAGGTGATCCGGCAAGACCACGAATGCATCAATGTGAAAAGGGTGGCGCCCTTTCACCTCTTTCACAGCGGCCCGCAAAACCGCAACGTGGTCCACCAGCAAGCGAAGTTGACGCTGCGCAAGGTTCACCGTGAAGAAGTAGGTGCCGCCTTTTGTATCCGTACGCCGATATCGCATCTCGGTTCCATTGTTTCGCGTGTCATGACATGACATGTTGGGGTTCGCAGGCTCACCCCAACCTACGGGCTCGCCCATTGTTTCGATTGTCACGACATGTCGTGACATGTTGGGGTTCGCAGGCTCACCCCAACCTACGGGCTGTACATGCCGGCCAGGGTGGCCACCACGCGCACGGCCTGGGGCCGGGTGCTCGAGCAGCGTCTGGCCGCCGCCGGCAAGCCGCCGATGCTGATCCTGGGTGCCATGATGCGCAAGCTGCTGTGTGTGGCCTACGGCGTGCTCAAGTCCGGGCGGCCGTTCCATCCCAGCTTGCATTCGATGGCCGGATAACAGTATCTACGCTCGCTGGATGCCTAGAACTCTGCATGCGTGATCTAGGAATTCTTCACGTTCCACCGGTGAAAGATGCCTCAATTCCTCTGCAGCGCGTTCAATGGAGGTAATTAAGCCTTGTAGTCTGCGTGGATCGTATCTGGGGTTTGAACGCGTCACGACGTAGCCGCCTCGCGCGCTCTTGACCGTGAGCTTCTCTATGCCCATTTCATCACAGATCCTCGACATAATTACACGCAGTTTTGAGAGTTGATTATTGCGGTCCGATCCGTTCGTGCTAACGTTCGCTATCATCGCTGCAATCTCCGCCATGTGCGATAGATCGGACGCCATGACCTCTCGAATTAGCGCTGTCAGGCTATCGGGATCGGCACCTGACTCAATGAGCTCAACGATCTTGCTGTCTCGACGATTCACGAACTTCTCCTTGAGGCCCAACGCCTGAATTAAGCCGTGCCGCGAAGCGGCGTTGACTTGAATGAATTGTTAGATGGCGGCTACTTCCACTTGGCGGGCGCAGAAGCACTGCATGACGTAATGCCAGACAAGCCGTTGCGGCCCATAGAGAGGCGGATCGCCTGCTCATTGATCTGCTCGATCTCACGGCCCGCTTTGGACGCGTGCTCGTGGGCGATGGACGTGAGCGCTTGCTTGCACGCAGTGGCAACTGCGTCGCTCTCGGGAAAGAATTGATAGCGCGAGTAGTAGATTGAAACTAAAAAGCCATCAGGGCGCGGCTCAATGGCGTGTTTCGTATTGTTGTCGTACTGGCTCATTGGTGCATTGGTCTGCTTTGCCGCAGTTGCACAGCCAGCTAGAGAGATAAGAAGGAAACCTAAGACAAGCAAGCGCATATGAATCCCCTTGATTTGAAACGCGACGACCTACCCAGTCACCTGACGTAAATATCATGGGCAACCAAAAGCGTAGCGCCTAGGATGGGTGAAGCGCAGCGTAACCCATCAATCCGCGAATAGGTACACGCAGCCGGATTGTCAGGGGGGCTCAGGCGTGTGCCCCGGCGCCGCATGATGGGTTACAGATCGGCAGTTTCCACCCGTCCCAAGGCGCGCTCAGGCGGCGAGTTTCGGCGCAAAACCACCCTCGTCATAAATCAGCTGCGCCGGCTTGTCCTGCAGCGTGGTTTCGATGACCACGCCGCGGCCCCACAGGCGGTGCAGGTAGGCCAGGGTCTTTTCGGCCTGGCCGAGTTCCAGTTCCCGGCCGTCGTAGGCGTGTGTCAGGTGCAGCTTGCGGGCGCCGTCGTAGTCGGCATCGTCGATGCGGATGACCGGGAAGGCGGCCATGCCGACGCTGCCGATCAGGGTGTCGCGAATCTGCCGCCAGCTGTCCTCGTCGGCCACGCGCTGCACGACGTATTCGTCGTCCTCCGGGCCGAACTCGTACATGTCCATCTCGCGCATCAGCCGGCCGGTCAGGAACTGGCGCAGGAACGAGGCGTCGCGGTCTGCCTCGCGGATGCGCATCAGCGTCGCCATGCCGTCGGTGGGGCCGCCGTAGCGCTCGCGCTCTTCCGGGGTCGGGTTCTCGCAGCGGCGCAGGATGTCGTGCCACAGCTTGAAGCCCAGGTAATACGGGTTGATGCTGCCCGGGTGCGGGCGCACCACCTGCGAGTGGTGGACCATGAATTCCATCTGCAGGTCGGCCGGCAGGTCCAGGCTATTGACGATGCGGTGGTGCCAGAAGCTGGCCCAGCCCTCGTTCATGATCTTGGTCTCGATCTGCGGGATGAAGTACTGCGCTTCCTCGTGGACGATGGTCAGCAGGTCCCGCTCCCAGTTGGCGAGGTACGGATTGTGGTCGCGGATGAACAGCAGGATGTCCTCTTCCGGCTCCAGCGGCACGCGGCGCAGGTCCGGCTCGGGCAGCTGCGGCGCGCGGTGGATGTCCGGGTGCGGGTCGTGCGGGCCGTGCGTGGCCTCGATGGCCCGCTCGCGCTGTTCGGCGTGACCCAGCTTGCGCACGCCGAGGTTGCGCCGGCAGTTGAAGGACAACGCGTGGGCGGCATCCAGCACCGCCTCCACCTTGTCGATGCCGATGGCCGGGTCTTCCGCGTAGCGGCGCACGCGGTCGGCGCGCGCCTTGAAGCGCGACTGCGTCAGCTCCGGGTGCGTGCCCTGGAAGGTGAAGTTGTTCTTGAAGAAATCGTTGTGGCCGTAGACGTGGGCGATGGTCAGGATCTGAAGGCACAGCGAGTTGTTGCGCATCAGGTACGCAATCGACTCGTTCGAGTTGATGACCATCTCGTAGGGCAGGCCGCTGACGCCGTGGTCGTAGGTGGTCTTGAGCTTCTCGAACGACTTGCCGTAGGACCAGTGCGGGTAGTGCGAGGGCATGCCGTGGTAGGCCATGTAGCCGAGCATCTGCTCCTCGTCGCAGATTTCGAACACCTGCGGGAAGCAGTCCAGGCCGAATTCGGCCACTTTCTCGCGGATGCGCTCGTCCCAGCCGATCAGGTCATCGACGTCCCAGCTACGCATGTTCACCTCCGGTGGCCTGTGCGGCCCGGTCCTTTTGCAGAAAGGCTTTCAGGCCGGGCCAGATGTCTTCCTTGCCGTGGATGGTCAGGGCGTGGAAGCAGTCGGACTTGATGCGCGAGAAAGTCTCGAGCATGGAGCTTTCGAAGATGCCGCGGCCGGGCGGCTTGATCTCGCCGTAACCGAACAGGTTGGCCATCTCGCAGATGGCCTCGGCCGCCTGCACGGTCTTGTCGTTGTCGCCGGGGAAGTTGTCGCCGTCCGAGCAGTGGAAGGCGTAGATGTTCCACAGGCTCGGGTGGTAGCGCTCGGCGAGTATCTCCAGCCCCTTCTGATAGGCGGATGAAATCACCGTGCCGCCGGACTCGCCCTTGTGGAAGAACTCGTCCTCGGTGACCTCGGCGGCGGTGGCGTGGTGGGCCACGAACACCAGCTCGACTTCCGCATAGCGGCTGCGCACGAACTGATACAGCAGGAAGAAGAACGAGCGCGCCAGGTATTTCTTGGTGCTGTCCATGGAGCCGGAGGTGTCCATCATGCACAGCACCACGGCGTTCGATTGCGGCCGGGTGTCCGGCAGCAGGCGGCGGTAGATCATGTCCTCCTTGTGGAAGGGGAAGCGCTTCTCGGTGTCGCCGGCCATGCCTTCGCCGGTCGGCACGCCCGGCGCACCTGCACGCTGGGCGATCTGGCGCCGGATGCGTTGCATGGCGGTGCGTTTCTTGTCCAGGTGCACGCGGATGCCGGAATGCCGGAAGCCCTTGCGCTGGAAGGCGTGCTCGGACGGCAACTGGCGCAGCTTCTTGCGCTCCAGGTCCGGCAGGGACAGGTCCTCGAACATGATGTCGATCAGCTCTTCCAGGCTGATCTCGGTCTCGTAGTAATCCTGGCCGGCCTCGTTGCCGCCCTGGCCCTTGCCGGCGCCGGACTGGTCGCCCTGGCCGACGCTCTGGCCGACCTCGGTGCCGCCCTCGCCGGTGCCGACGCCGGGCTGGTTCTGGCCGTACACGAAGCGGTATTCGCGGATGCCGCGGATCGGCACCTTGACCATGCGGTCGCCGCTGCGGCCGATGATGGCCTCTTCGGCGACGATGTCGCCGATGTTGTCGCGGATCGCCTGGCGCACCTTCTGGCGGTGCCGGGCGCGATCGCCGGCGCTGCGGTCCGAGCGCAGTGCGTCGGCTGGGAATGATCGGAACTGGGCGCGCGTCATAGCCCCTCCTGCTGTGCATCGCCGCGTGGCACGGTGCGGCGCCGTATGCGACGGGCTGGCGGCGACCGGGGCCGCCAGCCCGTTTTCAAGCCTGCCTCGCGGTCAGTCCTTCCACAGGTTGTTGGCCGCGTACTTGAGCACCACCTCGGCCGAGTGCTCGTTGTAGCCCAACTCCATCATGCGCTGGATCAGCGTGTCGTACTTGTCCTTCTGCTCCTCGTCGCGGGTGCGCGACTTGGTGACGATGCGGCTCATGTCGCGCACCGAATGCAGCAGCTTTTTCTCCAGCGCGTCGCGCAGCGGCTCGTAGGCCCGGTAGCTGACCTTCTCGCCGCGCCGCGTGGCCGCCCACAGGTAGGACATGACTTCCTGCCGGAAGCCTTCGGCCGCCGAGCCGACGATGCCGATCTGCTCCTCGACCGATTTCAGGAAGCTCTCGTCCGGGCGCAGCTCCTCGCCGGTGTTGCGGTCCTTGACCTTGGACTTGTTCACGTAGGCCTCGGCGTGGTCCAGATAGTTCTGGAACAGGTCCTCGGCCTGCTGTTCGAACGAGAACACGAAGGCGCGTGTGACCTCCTTTTCAAGGATGTCCAGGTAGGCCTTGTGCAGGGTGTCCTGCAGGAACTCCAGGTACAGCTTCTTGGTGTCCTCGGCCATATCGGCGCGCTTGACCATGTCCACCAGCGCCTCGCGCACGCTGATCGGGTTGATGCCGACTTCGGGGTTGTCGGCCAGCGCATTGTCGAGCGCCTTCATGATGAAGCGGGTCGAGATGCCGAACAGGCCCTCGCGGTGGGTGTCTTCCTGCAGGGACTTGGCCGACAGCTTCAGCGTGGTGCCTTTCTTGACCACTTCCTCGCCGTCGTACAGGCGCAGCTTGGTCATCAGGTCGCACTTGGAGGTGGGCTCCAGGCGCGACAGGATGGCGAACATGCTGACCGTTTCGAGCGTATGCGGCGCGATGTGGGCCCGGAACTGCGACTCGCGCAGCATCTTCTCGTAGATCTTGATCTCTTCCGATAGGCGCAGGTTGTAGGGCACCTTCACCACCACGATGCGATCCATGATCGCCTCGTTGGTGTGGTCGGCCTTGAACTTCTGCCACTCGGCCTCGTTCGAGTGGGCGATGATGGCGCAGTCCACGTACACCGTGCCGTGGCGGCCGGGCGCCGGCACGAACTTCTCCTGCGTGGCCGTGATCATGGTGTGCAGGTATTCGGGCTCGTTCTTGAACACCTCGATGAACTCGACGATGCCGCGGTTGCCGACGTTGAAGGCGCCCGACAGGTCCAGCACCCGCGGGTCGGACTCCGAGTAGCGGTCGAGCTTGGAGATGTCCACCGAGCCGATCAGGACCGAGGTGTCCTGGTTGTTCGGGTCGACCGGCGGCACCACGCCAATTCCCCGCCGCCGGTGGCGGGAAAATGCCACCCGCGCGACCGGCACGTCCTCGTAGCGCCCGCCGAATTCGGTTTCCAGGCGGTGCCGGCACATGGGGCAAAGCTCGCCCTCGATCGGCACGCCCAGCACGTCCGAGAAGCTGCGGCGCAGGTGTACCGGTATCAGATGCAGGGGTTCCTCGGCGATCGGGCAGCCGTCGATGGCGTAGACCGGCTCGGTTTCCTCCAGCGCCCGTTGCAGCTTGGCCACCAGCGAGCTCTTGCCGGCGCCGACCGGGCCCATCAGGTACAGCACCTGGCGGCTTTCCTCGCCGCGCAGGGCGGCCGAGTGCAGGTAGCGGACGATCTGTGCGATCGACCGCTCGATACCGAAGAATTCCTTCTCGAAGTAGTGGTAGCGCTTGATGCGCTCGTCGCCGAACAGGTGGTTCAGGTGCGGGTCGTCGGTCTCGCCAAGGTCGGTGGCACCAGCCGCCGTGACCGCCTCGTACAGACGGGCGTGCGCCAGCTTCGGGATGGTCGGGTCTTGGCGTACCAGTTCCAGGTAATCCAGGAAATTGCCCTGCCAGCTGTGCTCCTGGCGCGCTTTGCGGTCTTCACCGATCAGGTCAGCGAAGGATCCAGTACTCGTACCCATGTAACGACCTCCGTCGTGTGTCAATCCTGTTGCGTGCGTGCGGTTTCCTGTTTCTGATTGCCTTGTGTTGTCGACCATCCGTTGCCTGCTGGCATTCCCCGACCCCGCCCACGCAGCGGTCCGCAGGGGCCGCAGGGGCAGGAACGATGTCAGGGGTGGATGACGCCTCCCAAAGTGACTGTTATCAAGACCCGTGCCAAGTGGCCAGGTCGGTCTCGTTCCCCATGCCGTGGGCCGGTTCCGCGCCCTGCATCACTGTGGTTCTTTGACCCGAAACGGCGCAGCAAGTTGACGGGTCGTCGCACTGCGCTGGTGCATGGACTCTTGTAACCCCATTCGGTTGCGCCGGCAAACCCCCGCACCGCTGCTACCATGACAAGCTCACCCCCGCCTACTGTCCGATGCAAAGCAGCGCGCGTCCCGATGAGCCCCAGTGAATTCGACCGCCAGCGCGATGTGGAAGTGCTGCAGCGGGAAACGGTTTTTCAGGGTTACTTTCGCGTCGACCAGTATCGCCTGCGCCACCGCCTGTTCGGCGGCGGCTGGAGCCGGCCGTTCCAGCGCGAGCTGTTCGAACGCGGCCACGCTGCCGCCGTGCTGCCCTACGACCCGCAGCGCGACAGCGTGCTGCTGATCGAGCAGTTCCGCATTGGGCCGTACGCGCACGGCGGGGCGCCGTGGCAGATCGAAATCGTCGCCGGCATCATCCACGATGCAGAAACTGCGGCCGACGTGGCCCGGCGCGAGGCAGTCGAGGAAGCCGGCTGCCAGCTCGGCCCCGACTTGCTGCCGATTGCCGCCTACTACATGAGCCCCGGCGCGGTCAGCGAGCATCTGACCCTGTACTGCGCGCTGACGGACCTGACCGGCGTCGGCGGAATCCATGGCGTGGACGACGAGGACGAGGACATCCGCGTTCACGTGATTCCCTTCGGCACGGCCCTCGAATGGCTGGCGGCCGGCCGGATCCAGAACAGTCCGGCGATCATCGCCCTGCAGTGGCTGGCCCTGAATCGGGCCCGTCTGCAAGCCAATTCGCCTGAGGCGGGCTGAGCCGGCATGACGCGCGCCTGCGATGCCGCACGGGTGGCGACAGCAAAGACGCCGTCAGGCCACGCCGTTGCACCATTGCAGGGCGCACTTTCGCTGGCACCGCAGGCGATCCTGTTCGATCTGGACGGCACCCTGGTCGACAGCGTGCCCGATCTGGCGCGTTGCGTGAACGCCGCGCTGGCCAGTGTCGGACACGCCGCGGCCGACCAGGACCGCGTGCGCGGCTGGGTCGGCAACGGCGCCGCGCGTCTGCTGCACCGCGCGCTGACCGGCTGCCCCGAAGGCGTTGCGCCGGCGGCACTGCACGGCCAGGCGATGGCCGTTTTCAACGCTCACTATGCCGCCGAACCCTGCCGCGACAGTCGGCTCTATTCGGGTGTCGCCACCACGCTGGCGGCACTGGCTGGCGCCGGCATCCGGCTCGGTTGCGTCACCAACAAGCCACACCGTTTCGTCGGGCCGCTGCTGGCGGCCCTGGGCCTGGACGCATGCTTTGCCATCATCATCGGCGGCGACAGCACGGCCCGCCTCAAGCCGGATCCACTGCCGGTCCTGGCGGCCCTGTCCGGGTTGGGTGTGGCGGCCGAGCGCTGCCTGCTGGTCGGGGACTCGCACATAGACATGGCGGCGGGGCGGGCGGCTGGTGTTGCCACGGTGGCCGTGACCTACGGTTACGACCGCAGCTGCGATTTTTCGGCGGCCGGCGCGGTGGCCGTGTTCGACCGCCTGACGGACCTGCCCACGGTGTGGGGGCAGCCGGCCATCATCGGCCGGGCCGCCGCGATGCCGGGCACTGCCGATGCGCCCGCCGGCGGGGTGAGTTAGTCTGCCAGCGCCGGATCAGCCGTCTCGCCACAGCGTTTCCCACCGGACTCCCGCCATGCCCAAGCTCGCGTCCAACACGGCTTCCGATTCGCTTCAACCCAGTGCCGTTCTGGTCGTCAGCCAGCGCCCGCGGCCTGGCCTGGGGCGCATCCTGCCGTCCCTGGAGGCGCTTGGCCTGCCGGCGGTGGCGATGCTGGCCAGCCAGCTCGGCGATGCGCTGCCGCCGCCGTTTCACGCGGCGCCGCAGCAGGTGGTCGTGCTGGCCATCGATGCCGAGTCGGTGCGCGCCGCCTGGCGCGCCGGCGCCGGCCTGGTGGCGGGGCTGGGCAGTGGCAAGCACGGTGCGTCGCAGCTTGCCGCGGGCGCGGAATTGCTGCTCGAGGCGCCATCCGAGATCGGCAACGGCAGCCTGCTGAGCGCGTACGCCGAAAAATTCCGCGCGCTGCCGGATGCCGCTGCGATCCTCGCCGCATTGGCCGGCCGGCCGCTGGCACTGCTGTTCGATTTCGACGGCACGCTGGCGCCGGTGCCCGATCATCCGGCCGACGGTTGCCTGCCGCCGGCCATGCGCGAGCTGCTCGCACGCCTGGTGGCGCGCCATCCGCTGGCGGTGGTCAGCGGTCGGGCGCTGCATGATCTGGCCACGCGCGTGGCCCTGCCGTCCGCCTATCTGGCCGGCAATCACGGCCTTGAACTGCGCGGTGCCGACTACGATCCGCAGGCGCTTGAGCTGGCGGCCGGCTGGCGGCCGCTTCTGGATGCCGTGCACGATCGCCTGTCGCCGCTGCTGGGCGGGTATCCGGGCTGTGTCATCGAGCACAAGGGCGTGACCGTCTCGGTGCATTACCGGGCCGTGGCGCCGGGCGCCGCGGTCATGCTGCGCCGCGATGTGGTAAGCGCGGTTGCCGCCTTCGACGGGCTCGTTGTCGACGGTGGCCGGCAGGTGCTGGAAATTCGCCCCGCCATCGATCGCGACAAGGGCACGGCTGTCGAGTGGCTGCACGGGCGCATGCAGCGCCTGGTCGGACACTGCATGCCGATTTTCTTCGGTGACGATCTGGCCGACGAAGCCGCCTTTCGCGCCGCGCGGCGGGCCGGCGGCTACGGGGTGCTGATCGCCCGCAGCGGACGGCCGACGGCGGCAAGCTGCCGTCTGGACTCGCCCGAGGCCCTGCTGGCCGCCCTGGCGTCGCTGCTGGACTGAGGGCGGTCGGCGTTCAGTCCTCGTCGCGGCTGCGAAACTCGCCTTCGATGATGCGCACCTGAGTGCCGGACCCAGGGCCGGGCAGGCCGGCCAGGCGTGACGCCAGCCAGCGCCGCAGCGGCGCGATCAGCAGGCACACACCGACCGCGTCGGTGATGAAGCCGGGCACTACCAGCAGCAGGCCGGCGAGCTGCGCCAGCACGGCTTCCAGCATCGGTCCCGCCGGCGATTGCCCGCCGGCCAGAGCCGACCGCAGCCGCGCCACGCTGGCGATGCCGTGGTAGCGCATGACCGCGCTGCCGGCGACGGCGCCCAGGATCAGCAACAGCAGCGTCGTGAGCGCGCCCAGTCGCGCCGCCGCCAGCAGCACCAGATAAAGCTCGGCCAGCGGCAGGCCAACGAACATTGCGAAAAACACAAAGCGGCGCATGGCAGACATCAGCGTGATTGAAAAACCGGGGACTATGATGCCCGCTGCCGGTCGCTGCGGTCGCCGGACTCACGCATGGAACAGGAGGAGAGCAGCATGGAATACACGCGAAACGAAGCCAAGTCTTGGGCGCAGGCCAACCTGCACGGCTTTCACGACGCCCCGCTGACGCCGTTCACCCGCGACGGCGAGGTGGACGCGCCGGCCCTGCGGCACAACATCGATGCCTTCGTCGACATGGGCATGGAGGGCATCGTGGTCGGCGGTTTCATCGGCGAGGCCTGGAACCTGACCCTGTCCGAATGGATGCGTTACCACGAGCTGGTGGCCGACGCGAACGCCGGGCGCATGAAAATCTCCACCATCATCCTGGACCCCTCGGCCCGCCAGGCGCTGGAGAAGATCGAGTTCACGCGCACGCTCGGCTACCAGGTGGCAGAGGTCATGAACCCGGCCGTGCAGCTGAAAAGCGACGATGAAATCTTCGCCTTCTACAAGTACCTGACCGACCGCAGCGACATGGCCATCGTGCTCTACCGCACGCCGGTGTCGGGCACGGTGCTGAGCCTGGAACTGATGCAGCGTCTGGCGGACCTGCCGACCCTGGTCGGCGTCAAGCAGGGCTCGTTGCGCCGCTCGGACACCTACAAACTGCGCCGCGACCTGCGCCAGGATTTCTTCGTCTCGGAGCCGATGGAGCAGTACTTCCTGGACGATTTGCGCCTGGGTTACAAGTTCCTGCAGTGGGCGGCCTTTCACTACACGGTGTTCGGCAAGCTGCGCCCGGTGATCCGCCAGTACATGGCCGACGCGGCGGCCGGCGACTGGCCGGCGGCGCAGGCCAAGTGGCTGTCGCTGCGCGCGGCGTCCGGCTTCATCGAGGACATGACGGTCTGGGAACTGGCCCGCACCGGCACCTATGCCAGTGCCTTCACGCTGCTGAAACCCTGGTACGACGCGATTGGCCTCAAGGGCGGCTACGTGCTGGCGCCGGTGGCGGACGTCACGCAGGAACGCCGGGAGTGGCTGGGCGGCAAGCTCCGGGAACTGGGCATCGCCTGAAGGCGAACGACCGACAACGGGCTTGCGTCCGTTGTCGGTCGATTTCCTGCGGGCGGCTCAGCAGTTGCCCTTCTTGGCCTGGCCCGGCGGGCAGAAGTGGCCGCCGTGGCGGTGGCCGCCGTCGTCGTACGGGTATTCGACGTAACGGCGGCGGCCGTCACGGTAATGATCACGGTCATCGTCGGTGGTGATGGCTGCGCCGGCTGCGGCGCCCACCGCGCCGCCGATGATGGCCCCGTCGCGGCCTCCCACCTCGTTGCCGATGGCGGCGCCCGCGGCGCCACCCAGGCCACCGCCGATGGCGGCATCCACGGTGTCGCTGGCCTGGACGCTGCTCACGGCGACCAGAGTCAGCAGGGCAAAACAGCAGGTCTTGATTGTTTTCATCGGCAACGCTCCTGATGGCGATCGAATTGCACGTCATCGACCACGGTTGATGGATTCTTCATGCGCCCCGTCGATCACGACGCAGGCGCAGTATGCGGGCCGCTGGCTGAACGGGGGCTGAACGGCATCCCCTTCAGCGCGCGGCCGCCAGCGACGGATAGAAACGCTGGTTCATGCGCTGGTAGTAGGCCATCAGGTTGGCGGTGCGCTGGATGCGCTCGCGCATCGGGTTGTCGATGGGCGGCCCGACCAGGCTCATGATGAAGGCGTGCGCCGTGGCATCCACGCTGGTGGGGGTGTCGCCCAGCAGGAACGCCTTCTCGCCCAGCAGCACCGACAGGGCGTCAAGATCCGCAAAGCCGAAGCGGAAAATCTCGTCCCGGCTGTGCCGGCCAAGGCCCTGGCCGGTCAGGTTGCGGCGCAGGCTGCGGCGGGCCAGCGGCGGGATGATCACCCGCAGCGGCCACGGCAGGTCGCCGAACAGCGCCTGGCGCATGGCTTGGTAGCCGTTGTCTTCCATCCAGCGGCAGTGCAGCAGCACCCAGTAGGTGCTGTCGTGCAGCATGCGGTTGATGGCGTGGGCGCGGGCGCGCTGTTCGGCCGTCAGGCTGGCGTCGACGCGGTCGCCATACTTGTCCTTCAGGTACTCGATGACCAGTTCCGAGTCGCCGATGGTCTGGCCGTCGTCACGGATGAACGGAATCTTGCCCTTGGGGCCCTTGCGGGTGTCGTTTTCGGTGATGACCTCGAATGGCAGGCCGGTCATCTTCAGGTACAGCTCGAGCTTGATGCAGAACGGACTGGGGTTGGGCAGGCCCCAGGCGGGGGCGAACTGGTACAGCTCGATCATGAAGGCTCCGTAGGGGACAGGATCAACACGCCGGCCGCGGCCAGCGCCGCGACGGCGGCGGCATCGTAGCCGATGGCGGCCAGCACGGCCGCGGCGTCGGCGCCGAGTGTCGGTGCCGGCTGCGCCGGTGCCGGCAGGGGTGCGCCGTCGACGCACACCGGAAAGGCGGGCGCCGCTGCGCCTGGGCTTTGCTCGGCCAGCGCCTCGGCCACGTCCTGCACGCGCACCATCGGCAGCCGGTGCGCCTCGGCCAGCGCCTCCCAGTCGCCTGCGTCGCGGCTGGCGAACAGCGCTTTCAGTTCCGCCTGCAGCGCGTCGCCGTGCCGCTGGCGGCTGGTGAGGTCGGCGTATTGCGGGGCGCGCAGTGCGGCCCCGGCCTCGCCCAGCGCCGCCACGAAACCGTCGAAGAAATGATCCTCCAGCAGGCCGGCGGCGATCAGCGCGCCGTCGCGGCAGGTGAATAGATCGTTCGCCGGGTGCAGATGGGTCCGCGACTGGGCCGGCGCCAGCCCGCGGCATGCCGCCAGACTCAGCGCCGCATCCGTCAGCGAGGCATCGAGGTAGGCGCCTTCGCCGGTGGCCGCCCGGCGCAGCAGGGCTGAGACCACGGCCAGTGCCGCAAACAGGCCCCCGGCGGTGTCGGCCACCGGCACGCCCGGTCGCTGCGGCGGTCCCTGCCAGTGACCGGGCCGGGCCAGCGCGCCCCCGGCGGCCAGATAGGTCAGGTCGTGGCCGGGCAGGGCGGCGCGCGGGCCGGTCTGGCCAAAGCCGGACAGGGAGCAGTAGACAAGGTCCGGCCGGGCCTGCTTCAGCGTGTCGTAATCGACGCCCAGCCGCGCCGCCACGCCGGGGCGAAAGCCCTCCAGCACCACGTCGAAGCCGGCCACCAGGCGCTGCACGAAGGCCCCTGCGCCGGGCGCCTTAAGATCCACGCAGACGCTTTTCTTGCCACGGTTGTTCATGGCGAACAGCTCATCGGGCAGATGGCGGCCCGGATCGCCGCCCGGCGGTTCGAGCTTGACCACCTCGGCGCCCAGCGCCAGCAACTGCGCGCCGGCGAACGGCCCCGGCAGGAAGGGCGCCAGTTCCAGCACCCGCACGCCGGCCAACGGCGCGAACATCAAATTGCCTCGGGCATCAGTACGACTTGGGCAGGCCCAGCACCCGCTCGGCCAGATAGCACAGCACCAGCTGCGGGCTGACTGGCGCCAGGCGGGTGATCATCACCTCGCGCAGGTAGCGCTCGACGTGGTACTCCTTGGCATAGCCGAAGCCACCGTGGGTCATCACCGCCTGGGTGCAGGTCTTGAAGCCGGCCTCGGCGGCCAGGTACTTGGCGGCGTTGGCATGCGCGCCGCAGTCGGCGCCACGGTCGTACTGGCTGGCGGCATTCAGCATCACCAGGTTGGCGGCTTCAAGCTCGGCCCAGCATTCGGCCAGCGGATGCTGGATGGCCTGGTTCTGGCCGATCGGGCGGCCGAACACCACCCGCTCCCTGGCGTACTCGGTGGCCTTGCGCAGCGCCGCGCGGCCGATGCCGATGGCCTCGGCGGCGATCAGGATGCGCTCCGGATTCAGGCCGTGCAGCAGGTAACGAAAGCCCTGGCCTTCCTCGCCGATGCGGTCCTGCACGGGGATTTCCAGGCCGTCGATGAACACCTGATTCGAGTCCACGCACTTGCGGCCCATTTTCTCGATCTCGCGCACCTCGACCCGGGCGCGGTCCAGGTCGCAGTAGAACAACGTCAGGCCGTCGATCGGCCGGGCGGTTTCCTCCAGCGGCGTGGTGCGGGCGATCAGCAGCATCTTGTGGGCGTGCTGGGCGTTGCTGGTCCACACCTTCTGGCCGTGGACCACGTAACGGTCGCCGTCGCGGCGGGCAAAGGTTTTCAGATGCGTCGTGTCCAGGCCCGTGTTCGGCTCGGTCACGGCAAAGCAGGCGCGCTGCTCGCCGCGGATCAGCGGCGGCAAAAAACGCTCGCGCTGCTCGGGCGTGCCGAATTTGACGATCACGTTCGGCCCGAACAGGTTCAGGTGAATGGCCGAGGCGCCGGACAGGCAGGCACCCGAGGCGGCCACGGTCTGCATCATCAGCGCCGCTTCGGTGATGCCAAGCCCGGCGCCGCCGTAGGCCTCCGGCATGGCGATGCCCAGCCACCCGCCGTCGGCCATGGCGCTCACGAAATCCAGCGGAAATTCGCCGTCGTGGTCCCGTTCGAACCAGTAGCGGTCGTCGAAGGGCGCGCACAGGCGCTCGATCTGCTCGCAGATGGCCTGCTGGTCGGCGGTCAGCTCGAAATCCACGTTACTCCTCCGGCCTGAATTCTTTTATTGATGTTCGATACTGGCCGGCGGGTCGGCAGCGGGCGCGCGCGGTCGCCGGCCCAGCAGTCGCAGGATGCCGCCGCCGACCTTGCGCAAGGCCCGAAACACCCTGGGCAGCAACCAGACAACCAGCACCAGGAAGGCCACCAGCAGGCTGATGAACAGCCAGGGCTGGTTCAGCGCCGCCCACAGGCCGCCGAATACGGCGACATCCTCGGCCACCGACGCGGTCCAGTTCGAGAACGGCTCCGGCGAGGTGTTGATCAGCAGGCGCGTGCCGGCCTTGGTGACGTGACTCGTCGCGGCCATGCCGCCGCCCAGGATGCCGGCGGCGATTTCGAGCGCCGGCGTGACCTCGCCCACGGCGCCGGCCGCCAGAAGCGCCCCGGCCGGGATGCGGATGAAGGTGTGCAGCGCGTCCCAGCCGCTGTCGACGCCCGGCGTCTTGTCGGCGAAGAATTCCACCCCGTACATCAGGCCGGCGGCGCCGATCACCAGCGGGCTGGCCAGCACCTGCAGGTCGGGCGGCAGGGCCAGGTCGCCGGTGGCCCCGGCGATGCCCAGCACCAGCAGGGCGGCGTACAGGTTGATGCCGCTGGCCCAGCCGACGCCCAGCGTCAGCGCGATGGTGCGGACAAGTTCGTGATAGCTGTCCAAGGCGGCCTCACCGGCAGGCTGCAACGGGGCCGGCAGTATCGCATGGCGGCCCCTGGCCGCCTGGTGCCGGGAGCGGGTGGTGACCGGAATGTCGCAGCCGGTCCGTGCCGATCAGCTCACAACATCAGCGGGGTGTCGGGCAATTCGTTCCCGACATCGCCGCCCGCGGCAGGGAAGTGCCGCGTCAGATGCCTGCTTACCGCGTCGATGCCGTGGATCGCGCCTGCCGCGTAATCGCCGCGCCTGAAGGCGCTTTCCATCTCGCGGCAGATGGCTTCCCACTGTTCGGTTCCCACCCGCGCGTGGATGCCGCGGTCGGCAACGATCTCCACGTCCCGGTCCGCCAGCAGCAGGTAGATCAGCACGCCGTTGTTGTGCTGCGTGTCCCAGATGCGCAGCTGCGAGAAAAGCTCGAGCGCACGCTCCCTGGCTGTCTGGCCGCCAAACAGCGGTCCGTTGTCCAGCGCCGCCTCGACCACGAAGCGCAGCTGCCCTGCGTGCTGCTGCTCGCTGGCCCCGATCGCCTGCTCGATGGCCGCCAGCGCCGCTTTTGGAAAGGCCCGCGTGAGGTGCCGACGGGTCGTGAGCAGGTGCCTGAGGATGCGTTTCAAGTCCATGCCTACCACCGCCCCGACGCGCCGCCGCCACCGAAGCTGCCGCCGCCGCCGCCGAAACCACCGCCGCCAAAGCCGCCGCCGCCAAACCCGCCGCGACCGCCCAGACCCCCCGGATAACCGCCAAAGCCACCGCGTCCGCCGCCGAGCAAGGTAAACAAAAAGGCCAGCACCCCGGCGATCAGGGCCACGATGACCGTGCCGATCAGCAGCCACGCGACCACCGCGATGATGGCGCCGCCGACCGCTGCGCCCGGCAGCCGTCCGAGCACCGCCCGCAACACGCCACCGATCGCCACCATCAGAAACAGGACCAGGGGCAGATTACGCAGCAACGCGGCGCCTTCCCGCACCGGCCTGGCTGGCGCAGGGGGCAGGACTTCGCCGTCGATGACGCGAATCATCCGGTCCACACCGGCACTGATGCCGCCGTAGTAGTCGCCTTGCCGGAAATAGGGCGTGATGACTTCGCTGACGATGCGTTTGCTGGTGGCGTCGTTCAGGGCGCCTTCCAGGCCGTAACCGACTTCGATGCGCAGCGTGCGGTCGTCCTTGGCCACGATCAGCAGGGCGCCGTCATCGACCTTTTGACGTCCGAGTTTCCACTGCTCGACTACGCGCAGGGAATACTGCTCGATCGTTTCCGGCGCCGTGGTGGGCACCATCAGGACGGCGATCTGTCTGCCCTTGAGCGCTTCGAAGGCGCGCAGTGACTGTTCGAGCGTGGACTTTTGCTCGGGTGTCAGGGTCGCCGTCAGGTCGGTGACGCGGGCCGTCAGCGACGGGACGGCCACCTCCGCGTGGGCCGCCCATGGGCTGCACAGCGCCCAGGCCAGGATCAGGATTCGGGATGCCGTCAGCACCGGGCGTCGCCGCGGCGGTTGGTCACGGCCGGGCCGGTGCCGGGCTGAAATCGACCTTCGGCGGCGCCGAAATCTCCTGCTCGTTCTGGACCGTGAAATTCGGCTTCACGCGGTAGCCGAACAGCATCGCCGTCAGGTTGGACGGGAACGAGCGCACCGTGACGTTGTAGTCCTGCACGGCCTTGATGTAGCGGTTGCGGGCCACGGTGATGCGGTTCTCGGTGCCTTCCAGCTGCGCCTGCAGGTCGCGGAAATTGGCGTCCGATTTCAGCTGCGGGTAGTTCTCGGACACCACCAGCAGGCGCGACAGAGCGCCGGTCAGTTGCCCCTGCGCGGCCTGGAATTTGGCGAATGCTTCCGGGTCGTTGAGCAGTTCCGGCGTGGCCTGGATCGAGCCGACCGAGGCGCGGGCCTGCGTCACCTGCGTCAGGACCTCCTTCTCCTGCGCGGCGAAGCCCTTGACCGTGTTGACCAGGTTGGGCACCAGGTCGGCGCGGCGCTGGTACTGGTTCAGCACCTCCGACCAGGCCGCCTTGACCTGCTCGTCACCGGTCTGGAACTTGTTGTAGCCGCAGCCGCTCAGGGCCAAAGCCAGCAGCGTGGCCAGCAGCAGTCTTGCCTGTCGCATTTACGGTGTCCTTGCGATGGGTGCGTGTGGTGGCCGCTCAGCCGACCAGATCCGCCGCCAGCGCCGCGCGCGTGGCGGCCGGCAGGGGGTCGATGCTGACCGTCATGTTCGGGTGGTCGATGCCGGCGGCCAGGTCCGCGCCTGCATGCAGCGCCCCGATCATGGCCGGCGTGAACTCGAAGCGCGCGAAATGCACGGCGGAGGTCTTGTCGTCGTTGGCGCGCTCCATGTCCTCGTCGGCGATGGCGTATACCGGCTCGTGGCCGGCCACGCGCAGCCAGACGCGGTCCTCGACGCCGATCAGCTTTGCCAGCGCCTGACGCCGCTCGGCCTCGTCGTCGTACTCAATCATGAACGTGGCCTTCAGGTTCTGACCGTCCGGGATCAGCGGGTTGTAGGCGTCCAGCTCGTCCTGGATGCCGCGCGCCTCGAACACGCGCTCGATGCGCAGCATTTCCTGGATCTGGTACTGGACGGTCAGGCGATCCTCGAAGGCCAGCGTGGCGTGCGGGCCAAGCTGGATATGGCGATTTTTCTTGTGCTCCAGCACGCGGGCACGCATCGCCGGGCGCTGCTCGGCGTACTGCTCCAGCGACAGCAGGTCGGCGCGGGTGAGTTTTTGCATGGCTCAGACTCCGTAGGCCAGGCGCAGCAACTGCAGCGGGTGCTCGGACGGCTTGCCGTTGCCGACGCCGCTTTCGATGTGCTTGCAGGCGATCGGGCAGTCGCTGGCGTAGTGGATGGGGTCGATCTCGCGCACACGGTCGAACACCGGCGTGCCGATCTTCATCGACAGCGGATGGGTTTCCACCTTCACGCCGTAGGTGCCGTCGTGCCCGGCGCAGCGCTCGATGGCCACCACCTCGGTGTCCGGGATCAGCTGGAACACCTCGCGCGTCTTGAGGCCGATGTTCTGCACCCGCAGGTGACAGGGCGGGTGATAGGCGATCTTGCCAAGCGGCTGCTTGAAATCGGTCTTGAGCAAGCCGTCCTTGTGGCGGGCGATCAGGTATTCGAACGGATCGAAAATGCGCGCCGCGACCTTCTGCACGTCGGCATCGTCCGGGAACATCAGGCGTAGCTCCTGCTTGAACATCAGCACGCAGGACGGCACCGGCGCGACGATGTCGTAGCCCTGGTCCACGTAGGCTGCGAGTGCCGGCAGGTTGTGTTTTTTCAGCTCATTGACCGAGTCCATGTCGCCCAGTTCCAGCTTGGGCATGCCGCAGCAGCGGCTGTTGTCGGCCAGGGTCACCGGCAGGCCGTTGTGACGGTAGATGGCCGCCAGGTCATTGCCCAGCTCCGGCATCTGGTTGTGGCCGTAGCAGGTACCGAACAGCAGCACCTTGCCGGTGGTGTTGGCGCCGGGCTGCGGCGTCAGCGGCGCGTTGACCGCGGCCTGATCCTTGAAGTGGCGCTTCAGCGGCTTGCTCGCGAACGGCGGCAGCACGGCGTCGGCGTGGATGCCGATGACCTTTTCCATCACCTGGCGGGCCGGCTTGTTGCGGTTCACGGCGTTGACGGTTTCGGTGACTACCGGAATGCCGGCCAGCTTACCGGTCAGATCAGTCGAGGTCAGGAAGCGGTCGCGAAACGACGCGCCCTTGGTTTTGAACTTCACCGCCTTGGCGCGCAGCATCAGGTGCGGGAAGTCCACGTTCCACTCGTGCGGCGGCACGTACGGGCACTTGGTCATGTAGCACAGGTCGCACAGGTAACACTGGTCGACCACCTTGATGTAGTCGGCCTTGGCGACGCCGTCCACTTCCATGGTGGAGGACTCGTCCACCAGATCGAACAGGGTCGGAAAGGCCTGGCACAGGCTCACGCAGCGGCGGCAGCCGTGGCAGATGTCGAACACCCGCTCCAGCTCCTTCTCCAGCGCTTGCTCGTCGTAGTACTCGGCGGTCTGCCATTCGATGGCGTGCCGGGTCGGGGCTTCCAGGCTGCCTTCGCGGGGCGGCGTGCGGGACGGGGAATCAGCCATGATTGGGGCTCCTGCGTAACGGACCGGCGTTGAGACACTGATGACGGCAATGGCTCGGCACCCGGGCCGGCCAGCAACGGGGCCTTGCACCCCGCGACAAACGTTCCGAAAAGCGAGGCGGGGACCGTTGCCGGTCCCCGCCAGCGCCGGGGCCTCAGCTGCCCAGGGTATCCAGGGCCTTCTGGAAGCGGTTGGCGTGCGAACGCTCCGCCTTGGCCAGGGTCTCGAACCAGTCGGCGATCTCGGAGAAGCCTTCCTCACGGGCCGCCTTGGCCATGCCCGGGTACATGTCGCTGTACTCGTGGGTCTCGCCGGCGATGGCCGCCTTCAGGTTCTCGGCGGTAGCGCCGATCGGCAGGCCGGTGGCCGGGTCGCCGACGATTTCCAGATACTCCAGATGACCGTGGGCGTGGCCGGTTTCGCCTTCGGCGGTGGAGCGGAACACCGCCGAGACGTCGTTGTAGCCTTCCACGTCGGCCTTGTTGGCGAAGTACAGATAACGCCGGTTGGCCTGCGATTCGCCGGAAAATGCGGCCTTGAGGTTGCCCTCGGTCTTGCTGCCTTTCAAAGTAGCCATGTCATGACCTCCTGCTGTTGATTGACACCGTTCGGTTGCCGCCGGACTGGCGGAACTTCACGGCTACGCATGGTAGTCGGGCAAGGTGGGGGATGGAAGTTGATTTTTCCAATGCCGCCGATAGCCAATATCTATCGGTGCCCGGCCCGCAGCGATTCTAGCCGAAAGCCGATGACGAACCGGTGGCGGACGGGGCGCAGTCGGTGATGGCCTGCGCCAGGATCTCGATTGCCCGTGGGCGAAAGAAGCCGGTCCGCGAGGCAAGCGCCACCTGCCGGTACGGCGCCGTACCGCGAAACGGCCGCACCGCCAGCAGCGCCCGTTCGCGCGGCGACTCGCCCAGCGCGCCCACCGGCAGCACGCTGATGCCGGCGCCGCTGGCCACCATGTAGCGGATGGTTTCCAGCGAGCTGCCCTCCAGGCGCTGGCCACCCTTGTGCATCAGCGCCGGGCACAGGGCCAGCACCTGGTCGCGAAAGCAGTGCCGCGGTCCCAGCAACAGCACGTTCTCGTCCCCCAGCTGCGCCGGTCCGATGCTGGCCTGGCGGGTCCAGGGGTGGCCGGGCGGCATCGCCACCACGAACTCCTCGCGGTAGCAGGGCACCACATCGATGTCAGGCGCCCGGTACGGCAGCGACAGCACCACGGCGTCCAGCTCGCCGCGCTGCAGGCGGGTGCCCAGATCGTCCGTGTAGTTCTCCTCGATCACCAGCGGCATGCGCGGCGCCAGGCGGCCGAGCAGCGGAATCAGCCGCGGCAGCAGATACGGACCGATCGAGAAGATCACCCCCAGCCGGAACGGCCCGGCCAGCGGATCGGTGGCAGTGGCGGCCAGCGCCCGGATGGTGTCGACATCGGCCAGCACGCGCCGCGCCTGGTCGGCAATCTGCTGGCCGATCGGCGTCGGCTGGATGTGTCCGGGCAGGCGCTCGAACAGCGGCACGCCGAGTTCTTCTTCCAGCTTCCGGATGGCGATGGACAGGCTCGGCTGGCTCACGAAACAGTGCGCCGCGGCGCGGCCGAAATGCCGCTCGCGGGCCACCGCCACCAGATAGCGCAGTTCGTTCAGGGTCATGGCCGACTCGGCTTGGGTGGGCAGACGCGGATGCGGTATTGTGCCGGCCCGCGCCGTTTGCCGATCCTGCGAGGTCTGCCGCCATGAATCACCCCGATCCGGCCACCGGCCCGGTGCTGCTCACCGATCGCGATCCGGGCGGCGTGGTGCGCCTGACCCTGAACCGCCCGGCGCAGCGCAATGCCCTGTCCGAAGACCTGCTGCAGGCACTGAAGACCACGCTGACGGAACTGGCAGCCGACCCCGCCGTGCGCGTGCTGCTGCTGACCGGCGCCGGCCCGGCCTTCTGCGCCGGGCACGATCTGAAGGAACTGCGCGCCCTGCCCGACGAGGCGGCGGCCGGCGCCCTGTTTGGCCTGTGCGGCGAGGTGATGCTGGCGCTGCGGCGTTTTCCACATCCCGTGATCGCGCAGGTGCATGGCGTGGCCACGGCCGCCGGCTGCCAGCTGGTGGCCAGCTGCGACATGGCCATTGCATCGGACCACGCCCGCTTTGCCACGCCGGGCGTCAACATCGGTCTTTTCTGCAGCACCCCGGCGGTGGCGCTGACCCGCAACGTGGCCTACAAGCACGCCATGGAGATGCTGTTCACCGGCGACCTGATCGATGCCGCCACCGCCCATCGCTTCGGGCTGGTCAACCGGGTGGTGCCGACCGGCGAGCTGGACGCCGCAACCAACGCCCTGGCGGCGCAGATCGCCAGCCGCCCGCCGGCCGTGCTGAGCCTGGGCAAGGCCGCCGTGCAGGCGCAAATCGGCCTCAACGAGGCGGCGGCCTACGCCGACATGAGCGCCACCATGGCCAAAAACCTGCTGATGGCAGAAGCCGCCGAGGGCATCGACGCCTTCCTCGCCAAGCGCCCGCCGAACTGGCCTGCCGCCTGATCGCACGCCGCGGCGCCCGGTTCAACGCCGCGCAATCACCGCCCTTGTAGGAGCCCGGCTCCGCCGGGCGATTAGCGCGAGCCATCGGAAAATTGTAGGGGTCCGGCCATGCCGGGCGCTCACCGCGCTTCCCTTGGACTTCTAGCCAATAGCAACGCCCGCCCGGGGCGCACATCATGCGTCCCGTAAAAACCGCCAGCCCGGCCATCCGGGCGCCGCGCCGCGGTTTCCACACAATCTTCAACCGGGAGAACACCCATGGCAGCGCAGCAAATCGGCATCGTCACCACCGTCGTTGGCCACGTCGTCGCGGTCAACGCGGACGGCGTCGAGCGCGTCCTGGTCGTCGGGGACGTCGTCTACGCCGACGAGATCATCCGCACCGCCGATGCCGGCGCCGTCACCATCCAGTTCAACGACGGTGGCTGGTTCGACCTGGGCGGCAACGCCCAAGCCGTCCTGGACTCGGACGTCTACAGCCAGGAAGGTCCGGAGGCGGAAGCCGCCAGCGCCGTAGCCAGGGTTGAAGACATCCAGGCCGCCATCGAAGCCGGCGGCGATCCGACCCAATTGCTGCCGCCCACCGCGGCCGGGGCCGCCGCCGGCGGCGCCGGTGGCGAAGAAGGTGGCCACTCGTTCGTGGTCCTGAACCACGACTTCAATGCGCTGAACCCCGAGGCGGGCATCCCTACTGCCGCCGAGCCGCTGCTGTTCGAGAACACCATCGACATCATCCTGCCGACCGAGGAGCCGGAGCCGAGCATCGTGGTTTCGGTCGAGGTGGATGTGGAGATCGGTGGGGGCGAGCCCGGCGAGGGCGGGATCGTCCTGATTCCCGGTGGCACGCCCATCACGGGCGGGGTCGCGGGCGCCAGTGTCATAGAAGGTTCCGATGGCTTCAGCCATCAGGTGACGTTCCTGATTACTCTCAGCCAGGTGGCCACGACACCGGTAACTGTTACCTACACCATCGTGCCGGTTTCCGCGACCAATCCGGACGATTTTTTCGATGGCGCCCAAACCGGTACCGTCACGATTCCCGCAGGGTTTATCGGCTTTACCGTCACCGAAAATATCGTTGCCGATACTGTGATCGAGGGCAACGAGACCTTCCAGATTGTGCTCAGCAACGTTATCGGTGCAACGCTGCTCAATGACAGCGCCACGGTCACCATCGTGGATGACGATATTGCGATTGATGCCACTAACAACAGTGTGGACGAAACCGGCGGACTGGATTCCGTCACGGGCGTGCTTGACGTCACTTACTTGGGCGCGGGCACGACACCCGTCGTCACGCTGGCCGCGACTGACGCCACGTGGAATGCCGCCACCAACACCCTGACAGCCAATGACGGTAGTTGGCAGATCGTGGTGAACAACAATGAAACCTACACCTTCACCCAACTCCAGCCGATGGACCACCCGCAGGGTGGTGATCAGCACAATGACACCCTGCCTATCAACATCACCGCTGAGGTTTCCACGACCGTAGTCGTTAATGGTGTGTCATATACCAGCACGGCCGCGCAGCCGATTGTTATCACGGTGTATGACGACGGTCCGGACGCCTCGGCGAACGCTGGCACGGGCTCGGTCACGCTGGACGAAACCGGCGGTCTGGACACGGCGACGATTACTGCTGCCACCATTGCCGGCCTGTTCAATGCGCCGGTATACGGCCAGGACGGCGCAGGCACGACCACCTATAGCCTGAGCGCGACCGACGGGGCGCTCACCGGCATCTTCGTCAATGGCAGTGCGGATGAAGTCAATCTGTACAAGATCAGCGACACCCAGTACGAAGGCTGGACGGGCGACAACAACGACGTAGGCATCAAAGCCTTCACCATCAGCATCGACAGCGCGACCGGCGAAGTCACGGTGACGCAGCACGTCACCTTCAACCACCCGGTGGACGGCATGGGAGCCGCGCATGACGACGGTGTCAGCCTGAGCGGTGCGGCGGCGATCGGCGTGGTGCAGACGGTGACCGATGCTGACGGCGACTTTGACACGGCGACCAGCAGCAATGCGCTGTCGATCACCTTCAAGGACGACGGTCCGGACGCCTCGGCGAACGCTGGCACGGGCTCGGTCACGCTGGACGAAACCGGCGGTCTGGACACGGCGACGATTACTGCTGCCACCATTGCCGGCCTGTTCAATGCGCCGGTATACGGCCAGGACGGCGCAGGCACGACCACCTACAGCCTGAGCGCCACCGATGGGGCGCTCACCGGCATCTTCGTCAATGGCAGTGCGGATGAAGTCAATCTGTACAAGATCAGCGACACCCAGTACGAAGGCTGGACGGGCGACAACAACGACGTAGGCATCAAAGCCTTCACCATCAGCATCGACAGCGCGACCGGCGAAGTCACGGTGACGCAGCACGTCACCTTCAACCACCCGGTGGACGGCATGGGAGCCGCGCATGACGACGGTGTCAGCCTGAGCGGTGCGGCGGCGATCGGCGTGGTGCAGACGGTGACCGATGCTGACGGCGACTTTGACACGGCGACCAGCAGCAATGCGCTGTCGATCACCTTCAAGGACGACGGTCCGGACGCCTCGGCGAACGCTGGCACGGGCTCGGTCACGCTGGACGAAACCGGCGGTCTGGACACGGCGACGATTACTGCTGCCACCATTGCCGGCCTGTTCAATGCGCCGGTATACGGCCAGGACGGCGCAGGCACGACCACCTATAGCCTGAGCGCGACCGACGGTGCGCTCACCGGCATCTTCGTCAATGGCAGTGCGGATGAAGTCAATCTGTACAAGATCAGCGACACCCAGTACGAAGGCTGGACGGGCGACAACAACGACGTAGGCATCAAAGCCTTCACCATCAGCATCGACAGCGCGACCGGCGAAGTCACGGTGACGCAGCACGTCACCTTCAACCACCCGGTGGACGGCATGGGAGCCGCGCATGACGACGGTGTCAGCCTGAGCGGTGCGGCGGCGATCGGCGTGGTGCAGACGGTGACCGATGCTGACGGCGACTTTGACACGGCGACCAGCAGCAATGCGCTGTCGATCACCTTCAAGGACGACGGTCCGGACGCCTCGGCGAACGCTGGCACGGGCTCGGTCACGCTGGACGAAACCGGCGGTCTGGACACGGCGACGATTACTGCTGCCACCATTGCCGGCCTGTTCAATGCGCCGGTATACGGCCAGGACGGCGCAGGCACGACCACCTATAGCCTGAGCGCGACCGACGGGGCGCTCACCGGCATCTTCGTCAATGGCAGTGCGGATGAAGTCAATCTGTACAAGATCAGCGACACCCAGTACGAAGGCTGGACGGGCGACAACAACGACGTAGGCATCAAAGCCTTCACCATCAGCATCGACAGCGCGACCGGCGAAGTCACGGTGACGCAGCACGTCACCTTCAACCACCCGGTGGACGGCATGGGAGCCGCGCATGACGACGGTGTCAGCCTGAGCGGTGCGGCGGCGATCGGCGTGGTGCAGACGGTGACCGATGCTGACGGCGACTTTGACACGGCGACCAGCAGCAATGCGCTGTCGATCACCTTCAAGGACGACGGTCCGGACGCCTCGGCGAACGCTGGCACGGGCTCGGTCACGCTGGACGAAACCGGCGGTCTGGACACGGCGACGATTACTGCTGCCACCATTGCCGGCCTGTTCAATGCGCCGGTATACGGCCAGGACGGCGCAGGCACGACCACCTACAGCCTGAGCGCCACCGATGGGGCGCTCACCGGCATCTTCGTCAATGGCAGTGCGGATGAAGTCAATCTGTACAAGATCAGCGACACCCAGTACGAAGGCTGGACGGGCGACAACAACGACGTAGGCATCAAAGCCTTCACCATCAGCATCGACAGCGCGACCGGCGAAGTCACGGTGACGCAGCACGTCACCTTCAACCACCCGGTGGACGGCATGGGAGCCGCGCATGACGACGGTGTCAGCCTGAGCGGTGCGGCGGCGATCGGCGTGGTGCAGACGGTGACCGATGCTGACGGCGACTTTGACACGGCGACCAGCAGCAATGCGCTGTCGATCACCTTCAAGGACGACGGTCCGGACGCCTCGGCGAACGCTGGCACGGGCTCGGTCACGCTGGACGAAACCGGCGGTCTGGACACGGCGACGATTACTGCTGCCACCATTGCCGGCCTGTTCAATGCGCCGGTATACGGCCAGGACGGCGCAGGCACGACCACCTATAGCCTGAGCGCGACCGACGGTGCGCTCACCGGCATCTTCGTCAATGGCAGTGCGGATGAAGTCAATCTGTACAAGATCAGCGACACCCAGTACGAAGGCTGGACGGGCGACAACAACGACGTAGGCATCAAAGCCTTCACCATCAGCATCGACAGCGCGACCGGCGAAGTCACGGTGACGCAGCACGTCACCTTCAACCACCCGGTGGACGGCATGGGAGCCGCGCATGACGACGGTGTCAGCCTGAGCGGTGCGGCGGCGATCGGCGTGGTGCAGACGGTGACCGATGCTGACGGCGACTTTGACACGGCGACCAGCAGCAATGCGCTGTCGATCACCTTCAAGGACGACGGTCCGGACGCCTCGGCGAACGCTGGCACGGGCTCGGTCACGCTGGACGAAACCGGCGGTCTGGACACGGCGACGATTACTGCTGCCACCATTGCCGGCCTGTTCAATGCGCCGGTATACGGCCAGGACGGCGCAGGCACGACCACCTACAGCCTGAGCGCGACCGACGGTGCGCTCACCGGCATCTTCGTCAATGGCAGTGCGGATGAAGTCAATCTGTACAAGATCAGCGACACCCAGTACGAAGGCTGGACGGGCGACAACAACGACGTAGGCATCAAAGCCTTCACCATCAGCATCGACAGCGCGACCGGCGAAGTCACGGTGACGCAGCACGTCACCTTCAACCACCCGGTGGACGGCATGGGAGCCGCGCATGACGACGGTGTCAGCCTGAGCGGTGCGGCGGCGATCGGCGTGGTGCAGACGGTGACCGATGCTGACGGCGACTTTGACACGGCGACCAGCAGCAATGCGCTGTCGATCACCTTCAAGGACGACGGTCCGGACGCCTCGGCGAACGCTGGCACGGGCTCGGTCACGCTGGACGAAACCGGCGGTCTGGACACGGCGACGATTACTGCTGCCACCATTGCCGGCCTGTTCAATGCGCCGGTATACGGCCAGGACGGCGCAGGCACGACCACCTACAGCCTGAGCGCCACCGATGGGGCGCTCACCGGCATCTTCGTCAATGGCAGTGCGGATGAAGTCAATCTGTACAAGATCAGCGACACCCAGTACGAAGGCTGGACGGGCGACAACAACGACGTAGGCATCAAAGCCTTCACCATCAGCATCGACAGCGCGACCGGCGAAGTCACGGTGACGCAGCACGTCACCTTCAACCACCCGGTGGACGGCATGGGAGCCGCGCATGACGACGGTGTCAGCCTGAGCGGTGCGGCGGCGATCGGCGTGGTGCAGACGGTGACCGATGCCGACGGCGACTTTGACACGGCGACCAGCGCCAATGCCCTGAGCATCACCTTCAAGGACGACGGTCCGACGCTCGAGCCAATTGCCAACATCGTCATGCCCAACGAGCTACAAACTGTTACCGGCCAGATGGCGTTCGACGCCGGAAGCGACGGGGTCGGCCAGTTTGTTATCTCGAATGTGGATGACGACGGGTTTTCGACCTCGATTACCGGTGAAGGTACGAGTATGGTTACCGGCCTCGACGCGGACGACGTTCCTATTTACACCCTGACGGTTGATGACAGCGGGCAGTACCAGTTCACCCTGCTGCAGACTTCGGCGGAGGGAGATGTGGACTTTGATCTGACTGGGGTGGAACCCGGTGGCCCGGTTTCGACGCTGACGTTTACCGATGCCGACGATCCGGATGCTCAGATCCGGTTCGAGAACGCGGAGATAAATGGCAGCTCGGCCAATTTCAATCCGTCGAACGGGGAGTTCGGTGTAGGCAGCAATCTGTTCAATCAGAACGAGAGTTGGACGACGACGTTCATCGGCTTCCTGGCGAGCGACTTCACGCTCGCCTACGAGTTCAACGGTACGGGAACCTTGACCGTCCAATGGGAAGCGTTCGACGCGGACGGTGATTCCATTACCGGTTCCTTTGACGTGAGCGGGAACGGTGAGACGACCGTAGACTTTCTGGCATCCGGCGATTTCGACGGGAATGTGGTGAACGTCGATTTCAACATCACCAGCGCTGCCAACAATCAGGCCGCTAAGATCATGCTTACTTCTTTCGAGGCTACGGCCACATTCCCGCCTGACGACGAGCAGATCAGCTTCGACGTGCAGTTGCAGGACGGCGATGGAGACATCACCGCCGCGCAGAGCTTCACCGTGGACATCTACGCGAACGATCCGGTGCCGGCAACCGAGGCTTTTGACCTGCCCGGAACCACCGGTAACGACATTCTTTCGGGCGCGGCAGGAGCGGATATCCTGACGGGGCTTGAAGGGGACGATGTTCTCATCGGCGGCGGCGGCGGCGGCGACGACATCCTGGTGGGTGGTGCTGGCAGCGACGTGCTGTTCGGCCAGACCGGATCGGACACGCTTACGGGCGGAAGTGGTGGGCCGGACTCGACTAGCGACCGCTTCGTTTTCCAGCGTGGTGATGTGGGGCGTGGCGTGGACACCATTACCGATTTCACCGTTGCTCCCCTAGCGTCGGGTGGGGACGTGCTTGACATCAGCGACCTACTGGCCGGGGCGGGGATCACGCCGGCGCAATTCACCGATCACGAAAGCGACTACCTGGTTGTTGCGTCCGGTGCAAATACAACCATCGCCTTCGATGCCACTGGCGGGGACCACGCCGACGCAGTGCAGATCGCTACGCTGCAGAATGTGACTACCACCCTCGATACGCTGATCACCAACGGCCAGATCGACCACACGGTCTGAGGTCGCCCGGCATCGTCCAGGCCGCGCTGGTTGTTTCAGCGCGGCCTTTTTCTCGTGGGTTCCGGGCTAAGGTCTTGCCGGACTGATTAGAAAAAGCTCATCTGATTATTCTTGAGCGGACGTGCTGTTGGACAGCGGCCGCCATTTCTGGCGGATATGTGCAGTCACACACATTGTGTGTAGCGTGTGCTTGAAGTTTCTCCCCGGTATTTTTACCGGTATGCGCTCGTTATCGGTTCAGGGCGGGGCGCGACCCCTGCAACGATAAATCGGGCGTAAAGCTATGAAATCCGTCCGTTCGACTACATGGGTGGAAAGGCAACGGGCTCAGGTCTGGCATTGTTGCCCCACCACGGCAGGGCGAGCCGTTCCCGTAGCGCAGGGACGCGCCGCCAGAATCGGTGGCTGCAAGCTGCTGATTTTGCGAGCTATCGGGAAACTGTAGGAGCGGCGCCCTCGCCGCGAATCCAAAACGCGATCGCTACGCCTGACGATTCGGCCCGAGGGCGGGCCTCCCACGGGGTTTCCCTGGAGCCCGGCTGTGCCGGGCGATCATCGCGCAGCAAAGCTGCGCTCCCACAAGGTTTTTGGGTAGCGGGCGCCGAGAAATCCAGGATGGATTTATTCAGCGCTTCCCTGGGGATCGGGGGAGGCGGGATGCTGTAAAGCTAGACCTGACCCGAATGCCCCGGAAGGCGCGCTGGTTGGCCTTGTGCCGTGAGAAGTGCAACCGCTTTTTTGTCGAAGGATACGAAGACTTCCCCACCGAGCCAGTTTCCTTCATAGGCAATGACGCCATCGGCGAAATCACCTCCCGCTTCGAGCACCGACAGGCCCGCCTCTACGGCGGGCCGGTTCGCTTCCACGTTTGCGGCGGCAAGTAGTGCGCGGATAGCGGTGCTCACGTCGGATGGTTGGAAGTCGTAGACCCTGAGCAGCACCCACACAAATTCGCACAGACACGGCATTGCTACCGCGATCAATTCAGCATCGGTCAAGACCTTGGTGGCGACCTTCGCTTGTGCAGGATCATCGCGCACGACAGCACGAATGAGTACGTTGGTATCGACAGCGACCTTCATTCTTTGCCTGCCCAACCTTGGGCGGTCGCCGCGTTGATTTCTTCGATGGTGGCGACTTTCTGTGTCCGGTCCGCAAGCAATCCGATGAAGCCGTCAATCGTTCCGGTTGGCCGGGCAGCCTTGAGCATGCCGCGACCATTTGGCAGTAAATCCAGTTCGATCTTGTCCCCCGGCTTGATGCCGAGATGTTGCAGTACATCTTTTCTGAACGTCACTTGTCCCCGTGCGGTAACGGTCAATGTGGTCATGGCGTCCGTCCTCGCGGTCCCTTGTTGGAAATTTCGGATAATAATGCAATAACGCCTTACCGACAATACAAGGCCCCCGCATAGCCGTGGGCTCGGAGGTTTTCCCGGAGTCTGCGGGCCGGCGCAGGGCTAAGGCAACGGGCTCAGGTCTGGCATTGTTGCCCCACCACGGCAGGGCGAGCCGTTCCCGTACCGCAGGGCCGCGCTGCCAAAATCAGTGGCTATAAGCTGCTGATTGTGTGAGCTATCGGAAAACTGTGGGAGCGGCGCCCTCGCCGCGAATCCAAAACGCGATCGCTACGCCTGAGGATTCGGCCCGAGGGCGGGCCTCCCACGGGGTTTCCCTGGAGCTCGGCTATGCCGGGCGATCATCGCGCAGCGAAGCTGCGCTCACACAAGGTTTTTGGGTTGCGGGCGCCGAGAAATCCGGGATGGACTTGTTCAGCTTCCCTGAAGCAGGCAGCAGCGATGAGCTCGACCACGGCCCGTCCCGTCGCAATCGAGATCGATCCGGACCTCGAGGAGCGCGTGAAGCGCCTGGCGATGCCCGTGTCGCGAAGCTTACCGGCCTTACGCCCCAAGACCTGTAGCCCCGTTCGTTGACTTACGGCAGGGCGATATCCACCGCCCCGCCGCGCAGCGCCGTCTCCCGAATGGCGTGGATGCGGTCGCGTACCTGCGCCGCCTGTTCGAATTCCAGGTTCTCGGCGTGGCGGTACATGTCCTGTTCCAGGCGGGCGATGAGCTGGCCGATCTGGCGCGGCGACATGGCGCTGTAGTCGGCGGCTTGCTCGGCCACCTTGGCCAGGGTGCGGCGCTCGCTGGCCGGTTCCTTGCGGCCGATGTCGAGCAGTTCGGCGACGGCCTTTTGCACGCCGCGCGGGGTGATGCCATGCTCGGCGTTGTAGGCGATCTGCTTGGCGCGCCGGCGGTCGGTCTCGGCCAGGGCGCGCTGCATGGAGCCGGTGATGCGGTCGGCGTACAGGATGGCGCGGCCGTTCAGGTGGCGCGCGGCGCGGCCGATGGTCTGGATCAGCGATTGTTCGGAGCGCAGGAAGCCTTCCTTGTCGGCGTCCAGGATGGCCACCAGGGCGACTTCGGGCATGTCCAGGCCCTCGCGCAGCAGGTTGATGCCGACCAGGGCGTCGAAGGCGCCCAGGCGCAGGTCGCGGATGATCTCGGAGCGCTCCACGGTCTCGACGTCGGCGTGCAGGTAGCGCACACGCACGCCGTGCTCGGACAGGTACTCGGTCAGGTCCTCGGCCATGCGCTTGGTCAGCGTGGTGACCAACACGCGCTGGTCAAGGGCCGCGCAGCGGGTGATTTCAGACAGTAAATCGTCCACCTGGCTGGCCACCGGGCGGATTTCGACTTCGGGGTCGACCAGGCCGGTCGGGCGCACCACCTGCTCGATGACGGTGCTGGTGCGGCCAAGCTCGTACGGCCCGGGCGTGGCGGAGACGAAGATGGTCTGCGGCGCCAGGCGCTCCCATTCCTCGAACTTCAGCGGCCGGTTGTCGAGCGCCGACGGCAGGCGAAAGCCGTAGTCGACCAGCACTTCCTTGCGCGAGCGGTCGCCGCGGTACATGGCGCGCAGCTGCGGCGTCATGACGTGCGCCTCGTCCACCACCAGCAGGGCGTCGGGCGGCAGGTAGTCGAACAGCGTCGGCGGCGCCTCGCCGGCCGCGCGGCCGGACAGGTAGCGCGAGTAGTTCTCGATGCCGGAGCAGTAGCCGAGCTCCTGCATCATTTCCATGTCGAAGCGGGTGCGCTCTTCCAGGCGCTGGGCTTCCAGCAGCTTGCCGGCGGCGCGCAGGGCGGTCAGGCGCGGGCCGAGTTCCTGACGAATCTGCTCCACCGCGGCGCGGATGGTGTCCTTGGGCGTGACGTAGTGGGTCTTGGGGTAGATGGTCAGGCGCGGCACGCGGCGCTGGATGGCGCCGGTCAGCGGGTCGAAGTAGGCCAGCGATTCGATCTCGTCATCGAACAGTTCGATGCGCACGGCGTCGGTTTCGGACTCGGCCGGGAACACGTCGATGATCTCGCCGCGCACGCGGTAGGTGCCGCGCTTCAGGTCCAGGTCGTTGCGCGTGTATTGCAGCTCGGCCAGGCGGCGCAGGATGGCGCGCTGGTCGATGCGCTCGCCGCGCGACAGGTGCAGCACCATGCTCAGGTACATGCGCGGGTCGCCCAGGCCGTAGATGGCCGACACCGACGCCACCACGATCACGTCCCGCCGCTCCAGCACCGCCTTGGTGGCGGACAGGCGCAGCTGCTCTATCTGCGCGTTGATGGAGGCGTCCTTCTCGATATAGGTGTCCGACGCCGGCACGTAGGCTTCCGGCTGGTAGTAGTCGTAGTAGGAGACGAAGTACTCGACCGCGTTGTGCGGAAAGAAATCCCGGAACTCCGCGTACAGCTGCGCGGCGAGCGTCTTGTTGTGCGCCAGCACCATGGTCGGGCGCTGCACCGCCTGGATGACGTTGGCGATGGTGAAGGTCTTGCCCGAGCCGGTGACGCCCAGCAGCACCTGCGCGTCCTCGCCGGCCTGCAGCCCCTCGATCAGGCGTGCGATGGCCTGCGGCTGGTCGCCATCGGGAGCGAAGGGGCTGACGAGCTGGAACGGTTCGGTCATGGGGTACGCTGGCGCCGGGCAAACTCGTATATTAGCCGCCCTTTTTTGCCGCCTGCCCATATCGGGGTAACCACCGTGGAACTCAAGCTCGCCGCCCGTGTCGCCGCCATCAAGCCGTCCGCCACCATGGCCGTCACCGCCAAGGCCAAGGAATTGCAGGCCGCCGGGCGCAAGGTGATCGGTCTTGGCGCCGGCGAGCCGGATTTCGACACGCCACAGCACATCAAGGACGCCGCCAAGGCCGCCATCGACGCCGGCTTCACCAAGTACACGGCGGTCGAGGGCACACCGGAGCTGCGCCGTGCCATCGTCGCCAAGTTCGCGCGCGAGAACGGCCTGAGCTACCAGCCGGCGCAGATTCTGGTGTCGTCCGGCGGCAAGCAGAGCTTCTACAACCTGGCGCAGGTGCTGCTGGAGGAAGGCGACGAGGTCATCATCCCGGCGCCGTATTGGGTGTCGTACCCGGACATCGTGCTGCTGGCCGGCGCCACGCCGGTGATCCTGGAAACCGGCCTCGACAGCCATTTCAAGATCAGCCCGGCGCAGCTGGAAGCCGCCATCACGCCGCGCACCAAACTGCTGGTGCTCAACAGCCCGTCGAATCCCACCGGCAGCGTCTACTCGGAAGCCGAACTGGCAGCCCTGGCCGAGGTGCTGCTGCGCCACCCGCAGGTGTGGATCGCCAGCGACGACATGTACGAGCACATCCGCTGGGACGGCGCGCCGTTTCGCAACATCCTGAACGCCTGCCCGGCGCTGTACGAGCGCACGATGGTGCTCAACGGCGTCTCGAAGGCCTATTCCATGACCGGCTGGCGCATCGGCTACGCCGCCGGCGACGCGCGCGTCATCAGCGAGATGGCCAAGATCCAGTCGCAGAGCACGTCGAACGCCTGCTCCATCTCGCAGGTGGCGGCGCAGGCCGCCCTGGAAGGCGATCAGGGCTTCATCAAGGAAATGAACACCGCCTTCAAGGCGCGCCACGACTTCGTGGTGGCGGCGCTGAACGACATCAAGGGCATCCGCTGCGCGCCGGCCGACGGGGCGTTTTACTGCTTCTTCAGCGTGGCCGACGCCATCGCCGCCACGCCGGGGGTGAGCGACGACGTGGAATTCGCCGCCTGGTTGATGGAGAAGGCCGAGGTCGCCCTGGTGCCCGGCAGCGCGTTTGGCGCGCCCGGTTACCTGCGCCTGTCGTTCGCCACCAGCCTGGACAACCTCAAGGAGGCCATGCGCCGGCTGAAGGCAGCGCTGGCCTGAAGGCCGCTCGCGCCTGAAGGCGGCACCACAGGCTGCCTGATGCAGCCGGCGCCCTTGTGGGAGCGGCGCCCCCGCCGCGAATCCGAAGCGCGATCGCTGCGCCTGACGATTCGGCCCGAGGGCGGGCCTCCCACAGGAGTTTTCCGGTGGGAGCGGCGCCCCCGCCGCGAATCCAAAGCGCGATCCGCTGCGGCCTGACGATTCGGCCCGAGGGCGGGCCTCCCACACCGGAAAAGCGCCGCGGTAGCGCGATGATCGCCCGGCATAGCCGGGCTCCTACAGTTCGCAGACGCCGATACTTCTTCGTCAGTCGAACACCACGGTCTTGTTGCCGTAGGCCAGGATGCGGTGCTCCAGGTGCCAGCGCACGGCGCGCGAGAGGACCATCTTTTCCACGTCGCGGCCTTTCTGGATCAGGTTTTCGACCTGGTCGCGGTGCGACACGCGGATTACGTCCTGCTCGATGATCGGCCCCTCGTCCAGGGTGTCGGTCACGTAATGGCTGGTGGCGCCGATGATCTTGACGCCGCGCTCGAAGGCCCGGTGGTAGGGGCGGGCGCCCAGGAAGGCCGGCAGGAAGGAGTGGTGGATGTTGATGATGCGCGCCGGGTAACGGGCCACGAAGCGCGGCCCCAGGATCTGCATGTAGCGCGCCAGCACGATCAGGTCCACGCCGTTTTGTTCGAGCAGGGCCAGCTGCGCCGCCTCGGCCTCGGTCTTGCCTTCCGGGCTCACCTCGATCAGGTGAAACGGCACGTCGTAGAACTCGACCAGCTGGCGCGTGTCCTCGTGGTTGCTGATCACCAGCGGGATGTCGCAGTACAGCTCGCCGGCGCGGTGGCGGTACAGCAGGTCGGCCAGGCAATGATCGTAGCGGGAGGCGAAGATGGCCACCCGCTGGCGCCGGTCTGATTCTTCCAGCCGCCAGTGCAGGGCATGCTTTTCGGCCAGCGGCGCAAAGGCGGTGGCGAAATCGGCGGCCGACATGTCGAAGCCGGCCAGCGACCATTCCACGCGCATGAAAAACAGCCCGGCGGCAATATCCACGTGCTGGTCGGCGTGCAGGATGTTGGCGCCGTGGCGGTACAGGAACTCCGCGACGGCGGCGACGAGGCCGCGCTGGTCGGGACAGGTAACGAGCAGGATGGCGGTGTTGCGGGACATGTTCGGCGGCTTGGGCGGCTTCTTTGCGGCGCAGAACTATAAGCCAATCCGTGGCGCCGACCTGTCCTTTGGGCGCAGCGGCTACCATTGCCCCATCTGGAGGGGCCATGCAAGTCACTGAATCCCGAACCGCGGATCACGCCGGGCTGCTGGCGGCCCTGCGCCGCGTACTGCCGGCGGACGGCCTGCTGACGGCCGAGGCAGAACGCCGCGTCTACGAGTGCGACGCGCTTTCGAACTACCGCGCCCTGCCGCTGGCGGTGGCGTTGCCGGACACGGTGCAGCAGGTGCAGGCGCTGCTGCGCCTGTGCAAGCAGCACGGCGTGCCGGTGGTGCCGCGCGGCGCCGGCACCGGGCTGTCGGCCGGCGCGCTGCCGCGCGAGGACGGCATCCTGCTGTCCATGACGCGTTTCGACCGTATCCTCGAAATCGATCCCGACAACCGCATCGCCCGCGTGCAGCCGGGTGTGCGCAACCTGGCCGTGTCCGAGGCAGCGGCGCCGCATGGGCTGTTCTACGCGCCCGATCCATCGTCGCAGTTCGCCTCCAGCATCGGCGGCAACATCGCCGAGAACTCCGGCGGCGTGCATTGCGTCAAGTACGGCCTGACCACCCACAACCTGCTCGAAGTGACGCTGGTCACCATGGACGGCGATCTGCTGACCCTGGGCAGCGGCGGACTGGATGGCCCCGGTTACGACCTGCTGGCGCTGGTCACCGGTTCCGAGGGCATGCTCGGCGTGGTGGTGGAGGCGCGCCTGAAACTGCTGCCGCTGCCCGAATCCATCGTGCTGCTGCAGGCGGCATTTCCGGACCTGGAGCGCGCCGGGCGGGCGGTGATGGACATCGTCGCCGCCGGCGTGGTGCCGGCTGGGCTCGAAATGATGGACCAGGTGGCCATCGAGGTGGTCGAGGGCTACATCCAGATGGGCCTGCCCGTGGATGCGGCCGCGCTGCTGCTGTGCGAACTCGACGGCGCCACGGCCGAGGTCGAGGCCCAGCTCGAACGCGTGCAGGCACTGATGCGTGCCTGTGGCGGCTACGACTTGCGCCTGGCGCGCGAGGCCGACGAGCGCACGCGCCTGTGGGCCGGGCGCAAGGGCGCGTTTCCGGCCATGGGCCGCGTGTCGCCGGACTTCTACATCGTCGATGCCACCGTGCCGCGCCGCCACCTGGCCGGCATCCTGCGCCGCATCGGCGAGCTGGCCGGGGAATACGGCCAGCGCGTGGCGACGGCCTTTCATGCCGGCGACGGCAACCTGCACCCGCTGATCCTGTACGACGGCGGCGTGCCCGAGCAGGTGGAGCGCACGGAAAAACTCGCCAGCCGCATCCTGGACGAGTGCCTGGCCGTGGGCGGCACCATCACCGGCGAGCACGGCATCGGCGCCGAGAAGATCGACAAGGCCTGCCGGCAGTTCGCCGACCCGGTGCTGGAGGACTACTTCGCCGTCAAACGGGCCTTCGACCCTTCGGGCCTGCTGAATCCCGGCAAGGCCATCCCGACGCTGACCCGCTGCGCCGAACTGCGCGGCAGCCACGTGCACCACGGCCACCTGCCGCACCCGGAACTGGAACGGTTTTGAGCATGGACCAGGATCAGACCGAGGCGCTGGTCGGCGCCGTGCGGCGCGCCATCGAAGCGCGCCAGCGGCTGCGTGCAACCGGCCACGGCAGCAAGGCGTTTTATGGCAATCCGCGCGCCGGGGAGGCGCTGGACATCACAGGCCACCGTGGCGTGCTCGGTTACGAGCCGGGGGATCTGGTCATCACCGCCCGCGCCGGCACGCCGCTGGCACGCATCGACACCGTGCTGGCGGCGCAGGGGCAGATGCTCGGCTTCGAGCCGCCGCAGTTCGGCGGTCGCGGCACGCTGGGCGGCGCCATCGCGGCGGGTCTTTCCGGCCCGCGCCGGCCGTGGGCGGGCGCGGCGCGCGATTTCGTGCTCGGCGTGCGCGCCGTCAACGGCCGCGGCGAACCCGTGCGCTACGGCGGCGAGACCATCAAGAACGTCGCCGGCTACGATCTGGCACGCCTGTACGCCGGTTCGCTCGGCGCCTTTGGCGTGCTGCTCGAAGCCTCGGTGCGGGTGCTGCCGGTGCCGGAAACGGAACTGACCCTGGTCCTGGAACCCGCCGATCCGCTGCGGGCGATGATCGACTGGCAGCGCCGGCCCTGGCCGCTGTCCGGCCTGTGCGTGGACGGCGGGCGGGTGTGCCTGCGCCTGTCCGGCACCACAGATGGCGTCAACGCCGCGCGCCAGCAGATCGGCGGCCGGGAACTGGCCGACGGCGCCGCCTTCTGGCGGGCGCTGCGCGATCTCGAACTGCCCTTCTTCGCAGGCGAGGCGCCGCTGTGGCGTGTGTCCCTGCCGCCGGCCACGCCGCCGCTGGACCTGCCCGGCGACTGCTTGCTCGACTGGGGCGGCGCCCAGCGCTGGCTACGCAGCTCGGCGCCGCCGGCGCAGGTCTGGGCGAAAGTCGCCGCCGCACATGGCCACGCCACGCTGATGCGCGGCGGGGATCGCAGCGGTGGCGTGTTCCAGCCGGTCTCGGCGGCGCAGGCGGCCATCGAGCGGCGACTCAAGGCGGAGCTTGATCCGGCAGGCGTTTTTGGTGGCGGGGGGGCGGCAAGTTGAGCGTTGGAACACTCGGGAACACGGCGCAAAGCGCTACGCTTATTGCGCGGGCCTGGCCTTTGCTACGTTAGCCCCACCGGCAAGGATTTTCACGCGCGGAGGCATCATGAACAAAGCCCGTTTCCTCGTTGTGGCGCTGCTGTTCGCGGCGGGGCTTGCCGCCTGCGGCGAGAACGCCGCGACGGCGAAGAATGCCGCCGTCACACAGGACGCGGCTGAAACGGAAACGGGAAGCGCGCCGGACGCTTCCGCTGCCGCAGCACAAGCCGATACCGCCACCGCAAACCAAGCCGCCGCACCGGCTGCGCCGGAAACCGCGCCTGCCACGGCACAAGCGGCCACGATCGCCGCGCTGCCGCTCAAGCGCGGCTATTACGTCGCCAGCGATACGCCCTGCGGCCAAGCTTCAAACGCGACGGTGATGCTGCTCCGCCGCGAGGGTATCGGCGGTGCGCGTGACTTTTGCGAGTTCAAGAACATCGAGCAAACGGGGCCGAACACCTACCGCGTCACCGAAGCCTGCGGGGATTTTCAGGGCAATGCTTCGCCGGAAACCAGCGTCACGACCTACACGCTCGAGGGCGATGCGGCATTCACCTCCAAGAGCGCAGACGGCTGGGAGCGCAGCGCCCGCTACTGCGCCCAATCGAACATGCCGCCCGACTTCCGCGCCAACGATATCAGCGATGTAACGGACTGATACCGCAAACGTCGATTTCTTCCCTCCAGCCGCAGGAGTCCAGCCTATTTGAACTGGCTGCGCAGCCCGCGTAGGGCGGAATAGCGAAGCGTATTCCGCCTTCCGAGAGCAAGGCTACTCGAAACTCAACCCGCGCACTGCTGATCCGGCGGCCCAGTCCGGTGGATAAACACCCCCGCTCGACGTAGCGGTGAAACGACGAATACGGCCAGCCCACAACCCGGTCGGCGAGGCCGTGTTTCACGGGGTTGTGATGGATGGAGTCCACGTGCCGGGTCAGGTCGACCGCATCGCGGATCGCGTGTTCCCAGAAGCGCCGCTGCCAGATGCCGCGCTCGCCGGTGCGCTGGCGTCGTTCGGACAGCCGTTCCCCAGCCGCGATGCCGCGCGCGAAGGCGGCCTTGATCAGTCGCCAGCGGGTGGAGAAATCGGCATCGCCGGCCGGCAATGTCCAGACGCAGTGCAGGTGCTCCGGGAGGATCACGATGGCGTCGATGGTGAAAGGATACCGATGCCGGACGCCGCGAAACGCTTCGCGCAACGTCCCGATGTTCTCGACCAACAGCCGGCGGCGGCGTTCGAGCAGGGCGACGGTGGAGAAGAAGGTTCCGCCAGGGATGTCAGCACGAACGTAATGCGGCATGGCCGGAGCGTAACGGTGGCTGCGGGGCAACCCGGAAGGCGGAATACGCTTCGCTATTCCGCCCTACGCGGGCTTCATGCCTCCGGTCACGTCGGTGCCCGGCCTGAAATCCACTTATACCCGTGTCCGAAAAACCGGCGCCACCTCTGAACACTCGGAAAAAACGGCGCAATGCGCTACGCTTGTCGCGCACTACGCGGGCTGCCTGTCCTTGGCGACGCCTTCGGTAGCGAGGGATTGATCAGCGTTTCCTTAGAACACATGGCCATAGCTTCTCCATTTGAAGGACTGCAACTCTCGCAAGAGCTTGTGTGTGAGTTCTTTGCAGTTTTCTCGCGGTTCGAATTTGCACTCAAGGACTCGGGTTTCATTCGGGCCCATAAAGGTCACGCGGAGCCTGCATGGAGAGATTTCTCAGCATCTATTGCAGCAACATTTAGCGTAACAGCGCGATCGCCACTGGACAGCGCGATCGCGTTCCTTCTAGGCGAACCGCCGATGGTTCAAGTAAGTCGGTGTGACTGGGAGCATAAGAGATTGCATGGCAACACCGATACTGAACGAGCCTTAGATGCTGTAATCAGAGTTCGCAACAACCTCTTTCATGGTGGCAAGTACACGCCGCATTCGCCGCCCGGACGAGACGAGGCATTGGTGCGGGCGTCACTCGCAGTCCTTTATGCATGTCTGGAGCAAGATGAAAGCTTGCGAAATACCTATGAGCAGAATTTTTTCTAATAACAGGTTCCAGCCGATATTTCTGCCTCCGCTCCGCTACAGCAGAAACGCGGCTGAACCTGAGCGTTAAGCATTTTCAGGGAGGTCACGATGAGGTCAAACGGTGCTTTGCTCAGCTTGCTGTTAGTCGTCACGAGCGTAGGTGCGCAATCCATTGTGGAAACTGCCACCGAGGAGCAAATCCGAACAGCGTCCTGTGCGTTTATGGCAATGTCCAAGCCTGCACAGAGCAGCCTTCTGCGGGCTACGGAGCAATACCTGAAGTCTAAGGACTCGGTTTCCCTAATAGAAGCGTTCCAGATCGATGAAGTTCCGAATGCACTCGGCCGTTGCTCCGATGTGCACGCGGCGATGACGATGAAAGCGCGTCCATCGAACCGAGATGTGGGGCACTTTTTCGACGGAAGCGAACGCGCCCTGCGTTTGCTAGTGTTAGAGAAAGTCGCAAGAACTCAAGGGGCGTCTGCGAAAGAGATCAAAAAAATAAAAGATAAGACCTACGAAGGGCTCATGCAATTCAATGAGGAGCACTACTAGAACTCGTAGGTTGGGATGACGAAGGAAGCCCAACAAACTCACACGGGACAGCACTACATGAGCTACCGGCGCGCCGATACCGGGGGGCACGTATTTCTTCACCGTGAATCTGGTTGAGCGAAGCGCGGACACGCTGGTGCGGCACATCGATGACCTGCGGGCGGTGATCGATACGGTAAAGGCCACGCACCCTTTTTCACTCGTGGCGATGGTGGTGTTGCCGGAACACCTGAATGCCATCTGGCGGTTGCTTCCGGGAGATGCGGATTACCCAATACGCTCGTCGCTGATCGAAAGGGGCATGGTGAGCCTGGATTGGGGCGGCAATGTTGGCGATGACGTGTGTGGTTACGGCGAGCGGTGACGTATTTCGCCGGTAGGGAGGGACGAATTGTTGGGCCTCCTTCGTCAGCCCAACCTAAGGAACTATTTATTTATGTTGCTGCTTGCCGCAACAAAATCGTCTTCATAATAGCGTTTTCCAGCACACTCAGATTGAAACTTATTAACTACTGAGTTGTGCTGGGTAACGTGCGAATTGTAGGTCGCTTCCAGGCTTTTGTAAGATGCAATCTCTTTGTTATAGACAGCAATTAACTCGTTATGGCGCTTAACTTTATTGTTAAAGTTATCGACTTCCTGCTGTGAATAGAAATTCGTATTGTTGTTCAATTCCAAATATCGTGAAAGTATATTTATTTCTGAATCTAATTGGGTTAAGTATTTCTCTTTTTCTGATATCGATGGTTGCTCTAACTCCAGATCTTTTTCTGATTTATTGGCCTTCTGCTCCAGAAATAAACAAGCTCGAATCTCCTCTACAGATAATGTATTAAAGTCATATTCTTTTATTCCATTTAGAGCTTTTGCGCCTCGACCAAGCTTAAATATTGACCCGAAACCTTTTCTTGCTTCAGCCTCTGTAGAAGGCAGTGATATGCAAATTATTGCAAAGAAAAACACTAAACCATTCTTCATATATGGCTCCAGTTGTGGCCGCTCCAGCCCGCAGTAGGATGGGTGGCGGCCGCTAGGCCATAACCCATCGTCAACCACGCCCACAACGCTGCGTAAATCCCGGCTGGCATGGTCCAGTTGCGGCACCGGATTGATGGGTTACGCTGCGCTGCAACCATCCTACGAAACTGTGCGGGCCTGCGCATTCCGCGCCGCATGGCCAATCACTTGATATGCCCCAATATCCCGTCCAGCTCGTCCAGGCTGGAGTAGCGGATCACCAGCCGGCCGCCGCGGCGGCCGTGTTCGATGCTGACCTTGGCGCCGAGGCGTTCTTCAAGACTCTGTTCCAGGTGCCGCACGTCGGCGCTGGGGGCAGCTTTTGTGGCGGGCGTCGTGGTCTCGCCGCGCAGCGCGCGGGCCACCAGGTGCTCGGTCTGGCGCACTGACAGGCCCTGCGCTGCCACGCGCTGGGCCAGTTCGATCTGCGCCGTGCCGTCCAGCGCCAGCAGGGCGCGGGCGTGGCCCATGTCCAGCTGGCGGCTTTCGAGCAGTGCGCGCACCTGCGGCGTGAGCTGGCGCAGGCGCAGCAGGTTGCTGACGGCCACGCGTGAGCGGCCGACGGCGCGCGCCACCTGTTCGTGGGTGAGGCCGAACTCGCGCGTCAGGCGTTCGAGCGCGTCGGCCTCTTCCATGGCGTTCAGGTCCTGGCGCTGGATGTTCTCGATCAGCGCCACGGCCGCCGCGGCTTCGTCGGGAATGTCGCGCACGATGGCCGGCAGTTCGTGCAGGCCGGCCAGTTGCGAGGCCCGCCAGCGCCGCTCGCCGGCGATCAGTTCGTAGCGCTGTTCGCCGATCATGCGCACCACCACCGGCTGCACCACGCCCTGGGCGCGGATGGAGTCGGCCAGCGACGCGAGTTCTTCCTCGCCGATGTGGCGGCGCGGCTGGTAGCGGCCGCGTTCGATCTGCTCGATCGGCAGGCGTACCAGTCGCTCCGTGTTGCTGGCCGGCGCGGCGCTGCTGAGCAGCGCTTCCAGGCCACGGCCAAGTCCCCGTTTCTGGCTCATCAGCTGGCCTTGAGGTGATGCCGGCGCAGCATTTCGCCGGCCAGGGTGAGAAAGGCCGTGCTGCCGACGCAGCTGCGGTCGTAGTCGAGCACCGGCAGGCCGTGGCTGGGCGCCTCGGCCAGGCGCACGTTGCGCGGAATCACCGTGCGGTACAGGCGCTCGCCGAAGTGGCTTTGCAGTTGTTCGGACACGTCGCGCGACAGGCGGCTGCGCGGGTCGAACATGCTGCGCAGCACGCCTTCCACGTGCAGGCCGGGGTTGGCGCTGCTCGCGATGTCGTTGATGGTGTCGAGCAGGTCGGACAGGCCTTCGAGCGCGTAGTACTCGCACTGCATGGGGATCAGCACGGAGCCGGCGGCGGTCAGGGCGTTCACGGTCAGCATGTCGAGCGCCGGCGGGCAGTCGATCAGCACGTAGTGGTATTCGTCGCGGATCGGGCCGAGCGCGTCGCGCAGGCGGAACTCGCGCCGTTCGATCTGCAGCAGCAGCACCTTGGCGGCGGTCAGGTCGGCATTCGCGGGCAGCACGTCGAAGCCGGCCGGCACGGTCCGGCGCGCATCGGCCAGGGTTGCCTCGCCGGTCAGAACTTCCAGCGTGGCTGGAGTTGCCGCGCGCTTGTCGATGCCGCTGCCGGTGGTGGCGTTGCCCTGCGGGTCCAGATCGATCAGCAGCACCCGCTGGCGCGCGCGGGCCAGACCCGCCGCCAGATTGACGGTGGTGGTGGTCTTGCCGACCCCGCCTTTCTGGTTGGCGATGGCGATGATGCGTGGCATGGATGTGGGTTCAGGAACTGCGCGGCGGCGACACTTTACCCGACCGCCCGCCGCGCCAGCACGACCAGCGTGCGCCTGTCGCGGCCGGTCACGGCGGGCAGGGTCAGCGTGTCGAGGTGCTCGAACTGGGCCGGCAGGTCGGTCAGTTCTGTTTCGACAGCCGGTCCCTTGAGCGCCAGCACCCGGCCGCCGGGCGCACACAGGTGGCCGATCAGGCGCAGCAGGCGGGGCAGGGGAGCAAACGCCCGCGCGATCACCACCGGGAAAGGCGCATCCGGCCGGTATTGCTCGGCGCGCTGCTGGACCACTTCGACGTTGTGCAGGTCCAGCGTCAGGGCCGCGTGCTGCACGAAGCGGGTCTTCTTGAGGTGGCTGTCGAGCAGCACGTGCGCCGTGTCCGGCCGGGCAATGGCCAGCGGCAGGCCGGGAAAGCCGGCGCCGGTGCCGACATCCAGCAGCCGCCCCGGCGGCAGGTGCGCCAGTACCGCCAGGCTGTCCAGCAGGTGGCCTGCCACCATGTCGGCCGGCGTGCGCAGGGCGGTGAGGTTGAAGCTGCGGTTCCACTGCGCGAGCAGGCGCAGCAGGGCGATCAGCTGGTCCCGGCTGGCGGCCGGCAGGTCAACATTTAAAGCAACCAGGCCCTGGTCGAGCTGCCTGCGCGCCTGATCCCAGTCGCCGGGCGCCGCCTCAGGCGGCATCGACGGACGGACGGTTGCGGCGTTTCAGGTGCACCAGCAGCAGCGATATGGCGGCCGGCGTGACGCCCGGCACGCGGCTGGCCTGGCCGATGGTGGCGGGCCGGGCGGCGGCGAGCTTCTGGCGCGCCTCGTGCGACAGGCCGCGGATGGCGGCGTAGTCCAGATCGGCCGCCAGGGCGGTGGTTTCGGCGTGGCGCTGGCGCTCGATTTCGGCCCGCTGGCGACCGAGGTAGCCGTCGTACTTGAGGTCGATTTCGAGCTGGCCGGTGGCCTCGTCATCCGCATGCGGCTCGCCCACCCCCGGCAGGCGGTGCAGGGTGGCGTAGTCGATGCTCGGGCGGCGCAGCAGGTCGAGCGCCGTGCTCTCGCGCGACAGCGGGCCGCCCAGCAGCGCCAGATCGGCTTCATCCAGCCGCTCCGGACGCAGCAGGATGGCGGACAGGCGCGTTTTCTCGGCGGCGATGACGTCCTGCTTGCGGCAAAAGTGTGCCCAGCGCGCGTCGTCCACCAGGCCCAGTTCGCGGCCGATGGCGGTCAGGCGCTGGTCGGCGTTGTCCTCGCGCAGCCACAGGCGGTACTCGGCCCGCGAGGTGAACATGCGGTACGGCTCGCGCGTGCCGCGGGTGGTCAGGTCGTCGATCAGCACGCCGATGTAGGCCTCGTCCCGGCGCGGCCACCAGGGTTCCAGGTCCCGCGCCCGGCGGGCGGCGTTCAGGCCCGCGATCAGGCCCTGCGCGGCGGCTTCCTCGTAGCCGGTGGTGCCGTTGATCTGCCCGGCGAAGAACAGGTCGCCGAGCGCCTGCGTCTCCAGCCACGGGTGCAGCGCGCGCGGGTCGAAGAAGTCGTACTCGATGGCATAGCCGGGGCGCAGGATGTGCACGTTCTCGAAGCCGGCAATGGAGCGCACCAGCGCCAGCTGCACGTCGAACGGCAGGCTGGTGGAGATGCCGTTCGGGTACACCTCGCTCGTGTCCAGACCCTCGGGCTCGACAAAAATCTGGTGTGCGGACTTGTCCGCAAAGCGCACCACCTTGTCCTCGATGGACGGGCAGTAGCGCGGGCCGACGCCCTCGATGGCGCCGGCGTACATGGGCGAGCGGTGCAGGTTGGCGCGGATGATGTCGTGCGTGCGCTCGTTGGTGTAGGTCAGGTGGCAGCTGACCTGGCGCGGGTGCAGGTCGGCATGACCCAGGTACGAGAACACCGGTGTCGGCGTGTCGCCAGGCTGTTCCTGCAGCTGGCTGTAGTCGATGCTGCGCCCGTCCAGGCGTGGCGGCGTGCCGGTCTTGAGTCGCCCGACCGGCAGGTCCAGTTCCCGCAGGCGCCGCGCCAGCGCGATGGCCGGCGCATCACCGGCCCGGCCGCCGCCGTAGTGCTGCTCGCCGATGTGGATGACGCCGCCCAGGAAGGTGCCGGTGGTCAGCACCACCGCGCGGGCGCTGAAACTCAGGCCCATCTGCGTGAGCACGCCGCGCACGCGGCCGTCCTCGACGATCAGGTCCTCGACGTTCTGCTGGAAAAGACTCAGGTTCGGCTGCGCCTCGACCATGCCGCGCACGGTCTGGCGATACAGCGCCCGGTCGGCCTGGGCGCGGGTGGCACGCACCGCCGGGCCCTTGCTGCGATTGAGCACCCGGAACTGGATGCCGGCCCGATCGGCGGCCAGCGCCATGGCGCCGCCCAGCGCATCGATCTCGCGTACCAGGTGGCTCTTGCCGATGCCGCCGATGGCCGGGTTGCAGGACATCTGGCCGATGGTTTCCAGGTTCTGGGTCAGCAGCAGGGTCGCGGCGCCGCTGCGGGCAGCGGCCAGGGCGGCCTCGACACCGGCGTGGCCGGCGCCGACCACGATCACGTCGAAGGGGCGGTCGAACTGCATGGAAGTCACGGGCAGGGCAGGGGGAAGTCGTTATGATAGGCGGCCTTGTACACCGCTGTCAGGCTGTTTCCGGCCGCTTCCCTGCCCATGACCACGCCCCGCAAACTGCACGTCAAGACCCTTGGCTGCCAGATGAATGTGTACGACTCGCAGCGCATCGCCGATGTGCTGGCGCACTCACACGGCCTGGAGTCCACCGACGACCCGGCGCAGGCCGATGTGCTGCTGCTCAATACCTGTTCCATCCGCGAGAAGGCGCAGGAGAAGGTGTTCTCGGAGCTGGGCGCCTGGTGGCACGACTACAAGCGCTACCGCCCGGAACTGGTGATCGGCGTCGGCGGCTGCGTGGCCAGCCAGGAAGGCGACCGGCTGCGCGAGCGGGCGCCGTACGTGGACCTGATCTTCGGCCCGCAGACCATCCACCGCCTGCCGCTGCTGCTGAATCAGGCGCAGGGTCGCCAGGCGGCGGTGGACGTGAGCTTTCCGGAGATCGAGAAGTTCGATCATCTGCCCCTGCCGCGCGCCAGCGGGCCGACCGCGTTCGTGTCGGCCATGGAGGGCTGCTCGAAGTACTGCAGTTTCTGCGTGGTGCCGTACACGCGCGGCGAGGAGTTCAGCCGCCCGCTGCTGGACGTGCTGACCGAGGTTGCCGTCTACGCCGAGCAGGGCGTGCGCGAGGTGACGCTGCTGGGCCAGAACGTGAACGCCTACCGCGGCGCCACGCCGCGCGGCGGGGTGGCGGACTTGGCCGAACTGATCCGCCAGGTGGCGCAGATCGACGGCATCGCGCGCATCCGCTTCACCACCTCGCATCCGGTGGAGTTCACGGACACGCTGGTGGCCGCCTATGCCGAGGTGCCCAAGCTCGCCGCGCACCTGCACCTGCCTGTGCAAAGCGGCTCGGACCGCATCCTGCGGGCCATGAAGCGCGGCCACACGGCGGCCGAGTACCTGGCCAAGATCGACCGCGTACGGGCGGCGCGGCCGGGGCTTAGCCTGACCACCGACATCATCGTTGGTTTTCCGGGCGAGACCGAGGACGACTTCGCCGCCACGCTGGCGCTGGTCGAGGCGGCCGGTTTCGACGAGGCCTACAGCTTCATCTACAGCGCCCGGCCCGGCACGCCGGCGGCGGCGCTGGCGGACGACACGCCGCTGGCGGTCAAAAAGGAGCGCCTGGCGCGGCTGCAGGCTTTGATCGAGCGCCAGTCGCAGGCTTATGTGGAAACCCTGGTCGGCAGCGTGCAGACGGTGTTGGTGGAGGGCCCGGCCAAGCGCGGTCAGGGGCGGCTGTATGGGCGGATCGGTAACAATCGGGTGGTAAACTTTTTGGCCAGTGAGCAGCTTGTGGGTCAATTGGTGGATTTGAAGATCACGGCGGTTTCGGTGCACACCCTGCGCGGCGAGCTGAGCAGCTCCCGCCACGCTGCATGACGGTTCCGGTTGGCTTGAGTGCCGACGCCGCGGTGGCGGAAGTCACCCTGGAACCCAGCGACAACGCCCGCCTGGCTCGCATGTGCGGGCCGCTCGACGCCCACATCGGACAGGTAGAGCGGCACTTCGGGGTGGCGATACGCCGTCACGGTCACTCCTTCGCCATCAGCGGCGCCGCCGATCCGGTGGCCGGCGCCCGCTCCGCCTTGCAGACCATTTACGCCGAGACGGCCAGCAGCGAGGAGCTGTCGGCGGCCAAGGTGCACCTGCTGGTGCGCGGCGGTCATGCGGGCGACGACGAGCCCATCGTGGCGGTCGGCCGGCGGCTGCAGGTGCGCGCCCGCGGCCGCAGCCAGGGCGAGTACCTGCGCAGCATCCAGAACCACGACATCAACTTTGCCATCGGCCCGGCCGGCACCGGCAAGACCTATCTGGCGGTCGCCTGCGCCGTGCAGGCCCTGCTCGAAGAACAGGTGCAGCGGCTGGTACTGGTGCGCCCGGCCGTGGAAGCCGGCGAGAAGCTCGGCTTTCTGCCCGGCGACCTGGCGCAGAAGGTCGATCCGTACCTGCGCCCGATCTACGACGCGCTTTACGAGATGCTGACCTTCGAGCGCGTCGGCAAGCTGATCGAGCGCCACGTGATCGAAATCGCCCCGCTGGCCTACATGCGCGGACGCACGCTGAACGAGGCCTTCATCATCCTGGACGAGGCGCAGAACACCACGCCCGAGCAGATGAAGATGTTCCTGACGCGCATCGGCTTTGGCTCGACCGCGGTCATCACCGGCGATGTGACGCAGATCGATCTGCCGCCCGGCAAGCCGTCCGGCCTGAAGCACGTGCTGGGCGTGCTGCAGGGCGTGGAGGGCATTTCATTCAATTTCTTCACCGCCCGCGACGTGGTCCGCCATCCGCTGGTGGAGCGCATCGTCAACGCCTATGAGCAGCACGCCGAGCCCGGCGATCCCCGAAGTTGACATCGACCGCGCCAGCATCGTGCCCGCCCCGGACGACGCGGTGTTCGTCGCCTGGGCCACGGCGGCGCTGGCGGCGCTGCACCTGACCGGTGTGAACGTGGCGGTGCGGCTGGTGGACGAGGGCGAAGCCCGCCAGCTGAATCGCGACTACCGCGGCAAGGACTACGCGCCCAACGTGCTGTCGTTTCCGCTGGACGACGATTTTCCGCTGCCGCCCGGCGAGCCGCGGCCGCTGGGCGACATCGTGCTGTGCCTGCCGGTGGTGCAGGCGGAAGCTGCCGAATACGGCAAGACCTTCGAGCAGCGCCTGGCGCATCTGCTGATCCACGGCCTGCTGCACCTGGCCGGCCACAGCCACGACGAGGAGCCCCGGCGCCTGGCCATGGAAGCGCTGGAGACGGCCATCATGGCCGATCTTGGGCTGCCAGACCCCTATCTGAGCGACCTGAGCACGCTCGCCCCGCAATGAGCAACGACACCCACCACGGCCTGTTGCAGCGCATCAGCCACGCCCTGTTCGGCGAGCCGATCGACCGCGACTGGCTGATGCGCCACCTGAAGGACGCCGAGGCGGCGGCGGTGCTCGACGCCGGCACGCTGCGCATGATCGAGGGCGTGCTGACCATCGGCGAGCGCCAGGTGCGCGACATCATGGTGCCGCGCTCGCAGCTGGTGGTGATGAGCCGCGACGATGATCTAGCCGCGCTGGTACGGGTGGTGGAGGCAAACGGCCATTCGCGCTACCCGGTGATCGGTGACGACCGCGACGAGGTGGTCGGCATCGTGCTGGCCAAGGACCTGCTGGCGTATCTGGAACCGGGCAAGGACGTGCAGTTCACGCTGCGCGACGTGCTGCGCCCGGCGGTGTTCGTGCCCGAGAGCAAGCGCCTGAACGTGCTGCTGCGCGAGTTTCGCCAGACCCGCAACCACATGGCGATCGTGGTCGACGAGTACGGCGGCGTGGCCGGCCTGGTCACCATCGAGGACGTGCTGGAGCAGATCGTCGGCGAGATCGAGGACGAGTACGACATCGACGAGGACGAGACCGACATCCAGCCGGCCGATGACGGCAGTGCGCTGGTGCATGGTCTGACGCCGATCGAGGACTTCAATGCCCATTTCGGCGTCAGCTTCAGCGACGAGGAGTTCGACACCGTCGGCGGGCTGCTGGCCCAGCAGTTCGGGCACCTGCCGGAAGTCGGCGAGCGCATCGACTACCAGGGTTTCGAATTCGAGGTGACGGCCGCCGACGGGCGGCGCATCGAGCAGCTCCGGGTGCGCCGCGCGGCGGTGGTCGCCGCGGAACCGGACGACGGCTGAAGCGCCTTGATGGCGCGAAACCGCCGCGCTGGCCTGCTGCTGGCGGCCCTGGCCGGCGGACTGATGCCGCTGGCCTATGCGCCGTTTGGTCTGTGGCCGCTGGCACTGCTGGCGCTGGCCGGATTGCTGACCGTGGCCATGCGGGGCACCGCGCGGGAGGCGGCGGCCCGCGGCTATGTGTTCGGTCTGGCCTGGTTCGGCGGCGGCCTGTACTGGATCTTCATCAGCTGTTATCGCTACGGCAACATGGATGCCGCCAGTGCGACGCTGGTCACGGCGGCGCTGGTTGCCTATCTGGCGCTGTTTCCGGCCTTGGCGCTGTATGCGGCCAGACGTCTTGGTGCCCGTGACGGCGCCTTTTTAATCGCTGCGCCGGGAACGCTGGGCCTGGCCGAATGGCTGCGTTCCTGGCTGCTGACCGGCTTCCCGTGGCTGGCGCCCGGCTACAGCCAGATCGACAGTCCGCTTGGTGCCTTCGCGCCGCTGCTCGGGATGGCCGGCGTCGGGCTGGCCCTGACTGCCGCGGCGGCCTTGCTGGTCCACCTGTCAAACCGGCCCCGGCGGCGCTGGCCGGCAGTCCTGATATTCGTCGCGCTGACGGCCGGCGGGCTGGCGCTGGACGGGCTGGACTGGACGCAACCGGCCGGGTCGCCGGTGCGCGTCGCTCTGGTGCAGGGCAACGTCGAGCAGCAGATGAAGTGGGATCCGGCCCATTTCGAGGAAACACTGGCCCGCTACCGGCGCCTGAGCACCGGGCAGTTCGACGCCGATGTCGTCATCTGGCCGGAAAACGCCATTCCCGCATTGCCGAGCCAGGTCGATGCCGGCTATTTCACCGCGCTGCGCGAGGCTGCCCAGCGTGGTGGCGCCGCGCTGCTGATCGGCATGCCGACCGAGGACGCCGACGGGCGCTACTACAACGCCCTGGTGCAGTTGACGGGTCCGGGCGGCGAGTACCGCAAGCGGCACCTGGTGCCGTTTGGCGAGTACGTGCCGCTGCAGCGCCAGATCGGCCCGGTGCTGGACCTGCTGGCGGTGCCGATGTCGGATTTCTCGACCGGTGGTCCGGGCCAGCCGTTGCTGCGGATCGGCGAATCGCAGGCGGCGGCGTCGGTGTGTTACGAGATCCTGTTCCCGCAGGAACTGCGCGCCGGCGCGGCCGCCGACTGGCTGATCAACATCAGCAACGATGCCTGGTTTGGCGATTCCACCGCCCCGTCGCAGCACCTGGACATCGCCCGCATGCGGGCCCGTGAGTTGGGCAGACCGATTGCCCGCGCCACCAACACGGGGCTTACCGCCATCATCGACCACCGCGGCCGGGTCACGGCCCGCGCGGCGCCCTTCGAGCAGGCCGTGCTGCGCGGCGAGCTGGTCCCGCAGCGGGGCCTGACGCCGTTCGCGCGCTTCGGCGAGACGCCGGTGACGCTGCTGTGCGTGGCGCTGTGCCTGGTCGGCGGGTGGCGGGGCCGGGCGGGCGCGGGCCGGCGGCTATAATCGGCGGTCTTTTTGCCGCCCCTTGCGCAGTCCTTCATGAATCGCCAGTACGACGCCGCCACGGTCGAAGCCCAGGTCCAGGCCTGGTGGCAGGAACACCACGCCTTCGCGGCGGCCGACGACGGCCCGGGCGAGAAGTTCTACTGCCTGTCGATGTTCCCGTACCCGTCGGGCGCGCTGCACATGGGCCACGTGCGCAATTACACGATCGGCGACGTGCTGGCGCGCTTTCAGATGATGCAGGGCCGGCGCGTGCTGCAGCCGATGGGCTGGGACGCGTTTGGCATGCCGGCCGAGAACGCCGCCATCCAGCGCGGCATCGCGCCGTCGCGCTGGACCTACGACAACATCGCCCACATGCGCGCGCAGCTGCAGCGCCTGGGCTTCGCCTACGACTGGCGGCGCGAGATCGCCACCTGCCGGCCCGAGTACTACCGCTGGGAACAGTGGCTGTTCACGCGGCTGCTCAAGAAAGGCCTGGCCTACCGCAGGCTGGCGGCGGTCAACTGGGACCCGGTCGACCAGACGGTATTGGCCAACGAGCAGGTCATCGACGGGCGCGGCTGGCGCTCCGGCGCGCTGGTCGAGCGGCGCGAGATTCCGCAGTGGTTCCTGCGCATCACGGCCTATGCCGACGAGCTGCTGGCGGAGCTGGACGGCCTGGACTGGCCGGAGCCGGTCAAGACCATGCAGCGCAACTGGATCGGCCGCTCGGTGGGCATGGAGCTGAGTTTCGAGGTGCCCGGTTACGGCCCGCTGAAGGTATTCACCACGCGCCCGGACACGCTGTACGGCGCCACCTACATGGCGGTGGCGGCCGAGCATCCGCTGGCGCAGCAGGTGGCAGCCGGCACCCCGGCGCTGGCCGACGCCATCGAGGCGCTCAAACCGCGCGAGACCAGCGAGGCGGCGCTGCAGACCCAGGACAAGCTCGGCGTCGACACGGGCCTGCGCGCCGTGCATCCGCTGACCGGCGAGCCGATGCCGGTGTGGGTGGCCAATTTCGTGCTGATGGACTACGGCGAGGGCGCCATCATGGCGGTGCCCGGCCATGACCAGCGGGACTGGGAGTTCGCCCGCCAGTACCGGCTGCCGATCCGGCCGGTGGTGGCGCCGGCCGGTTTCGACGGCGATCCGGAGAGCCTGGTCGAACACGCCGCGTTCACCGACAAGGGCCTGCTGATCAACTCCGGACCGCACGACGGTCTGGAGTTTCAGGCCGCCTTCGACGCCATCGCCGACCTGGCGCAAGCGCGCGGCATCGGCGCCCGGCGCGTGCAATACCGCCTGCGCGACTGGGGCGTGTCCCGCCAGCGCTACTGGGGCTGCCCGATCCCGGTCATCCACTGCGAGGCCTGCGGACCGGTGCCGGTGCCGGACGCGCAGCTGCCGGTGCGCTTGCCCGAGGACGTCACGGTGGACGGCAGCGGCTCGCCGCTGACGCGCATGCCCGAGTTCTACGAGACCACCTGCCCGGACTGCGGTCGTGCGGCGCGGCGCGAGACCGACACCTTCGACACGTTTTTCGAGTCGTCCTGGTACTTCGCGCGCTTTGCCTGTCCCGATCTGGACACGGCCATGCTGGACCGGCGCGCCGATCACTGGCTGCCGGTGGACCAGTACGTCGGTGGCATCGAGCACGCCATCCTGCACCTGCTGTACGCGCGCTTCTTTACCAAGCTGATGCGCGACGAGGGCCTGATCAGCGCCAGCGAGCCGTTCACGCGCCTGCTCACGCAGGGAATGGTGCTCAAGGACGGCGCCAAGATGTCCAAGTCCAAGGGCAACACGGTCGATCCGCAGGCGCTGATTGATCGCTACGGCGCGGACACGGCGCGGCTGTTCATCATTTTCGCCTCGTCCCCGGACCAGGCGCTGGAGTGGTCCGACGAGGGCGTGGCCGGTGCCAACCGTTTCCTGAAGCGCCTGTGGGCTTTCGCGGCCGATTTTCGCGCCTGGCGGGAGACCGCGCCGGCCGCCGATGCACAGGCGCTGGACGATGCGCAGCGCGCCGCGCGGCGCGAAATCCACACCTGTCTGCAGCAGGCCAGCCACGACTTTCGCAAGAACCAGTTCAACACCGTGGTGTCGGCCGGCATGAAGATGCTGAACGAGCTGTCGCGCCTGCCGGTGCCGCAAGCCGGTGGCGGCTACCTGGCGCTGGTCGAGGAAGGCCTGTCCATTCTGCTGCGTCTGCTGTCGCCGATCGTGCCGCACATCACGCATGGTCTGTGGGATGAGCTGGGTTTCGAAGGCCCGCTGCTGCGCGCGCCCTGGCCGGTGGTCGACCCGGCGGCGCTGCAAGCCGACGAAATCACGCTGGCGGTGCAGGTTTCGGGCAAGCTGCGCGGCACCGTGCGCGTGCCGGCCGGCGCCGATCAGGACGCCGTGCGCGCGGCGGCGCTGGCCGAGCCGAACGTGCAGCGTTTCGTGGGCGAGGCGCCGGTGCGCAAGGTCATTGTGGTGCCGGGCAAGCTGGTCAATATCGTTGTCTGAACTGTCGACTGAACACCGGGTGAACTGATCCATGCGCCGATTTCTCTTTTTTCCGGCCCTGGCCGCACTGTTGCTGATGTCCGGCTGCGGCTTTCACGTGCGCGGCAACTACCAGCTGCCGGCCACGGTGGGGGCGGTGTTCATCGACGTGCCGGGCTACGACTACGACCTGCGCCACCGCCTGCAGCGCACGCTGGCCAGCCGCGGCGTGCGCCTGGTCGAGGACGCCACGGCCGCCGATGCGGTGCTGCAGATCAGCAACCCGAGATTCGACACGCGGGTGCTGTCCGTGGGCACCGACGCCCGCGTGCGCGAGCACGAGCTGCGCTACACCCTGGGTTTCGAGCTGCGAAAGCGGGACGGCAGCTTCCTGGTCGCGCCGCAGACCGTCGAGCTGCTGCGCGATGTCAGCTACGACGAAACCAACGTGCTCGGCAGCCAGAGCGAGCAGAGCGCCGGCCGCCTGGAGCTGCAGGACCAGGCGGTGCAGCAGATCATGCGGCGCCTGGCGGCGCGCCTGGGCTGATTCGGCCGTGCCGCTGAAACCGGAGCAGCTGCCCGCGGCCCTGGCCCGCGGCCTGGCGCCGGTGTACCTGCTGGCGGGCGAGGAGCCCTTGTTGGTGGCCGATGCCGCCACTGCCGTGCGCAGTGCGGCGCGGGCGGCCGGTTATGACGAGCGGGTGGTGCACGAGGTCGAGCGTGGCTTCGACTGGAGCCTGCTGCGCGGCGAGGCGGCCAGCCTGTCGCTGTTCGCGCAGCGGCGCCTGATCGAACTGCGCGTTGGCAGCGGCAAGCTGGCCGAGGACGGTATTGCGGCCTTGTGCGACTACCTCGCCGCGCCGCCGCCGGACGTGCTGCTGCTGCTGACCGGTGACGGTTTCGACAAGCGCACGCGCGACAGCGCCTGGTTCGCGGCCTGCGATCGGGTCGGAGTGGTCATGTATGCCTGGCCGCTGGAGGTCGCCGCGCTGCCGCGCTGGCTGGTGGCCCGGGCGCGTGGGCTGGGCCTGATTCTGGACGAACCGGCGGCCGCACTGCTGGCCGACCTGACCGAAGGCAACCTGCTGGCCGCCGCGCAGGAACTGGACAAGCTGGCCCTGCTGGCGCCGCCGGGCGGTGCGCTGGACCGTGACGGCGTGCTGCAGGCGGTCGGTGACAGCACGCGCTACGCGACGCGGGATCTGGCCGATGCGGTGCTGGCCGGCGACCGCCAGCGCCTGACCCGCGCGCTGGCGCACCTGAAGGACTCCGGCGAGACGCCCATCCTGGCCCTGTGGCAGCTGACGCAGGACCTGCAGCGGCTGATCGACGGCAACAGCTTCGGCCAGCCGCCACGTCGGCGCGAGCTGATCGAGCGCGCCGCCCGCCGCCGCCCGCCGGCCGCCTGGCAGGGCCTGCTGGCGCAGGCGGCGCAGGTCGATCGTGCCAACAAGGGCGTCGGCGGCGGTGTCGAGCCCTGGCAGGCACTGACGGCGCTGGCGCTGCGCATGGCCGGTCCCGCCAGAGCGGCTGGACAATCTCCCGCCCACCCACAGCGGAGCTGACCGTGGAACTCGACGCTTACATGCAGCAGCTTGGCCAGCGCGCCCGCCAGGCCGCGCGACACATGGCCCGCGCCAGCACCGGCGCCAAGAACGCCGCCCTGCTGGCGATTGCCGACGCCCTGCAGCGCAGCGAAGCGGCCTTGCGGGCGGCCAATGACAGGGATCTGGCGGCCGGCCGGGCCGCCGGCCTGGACGAGGCACTGCTCGACCGCCTGCTGCTGGACGCGCGGGGCATCGCCGGCATGGCCGACGGGCTGCGGCAGATCGCGGCGCTGCCGGATCCGGTCGGCGCCGTCGACGAGCTGCGCGCCCGGCCGTCCGGCATCCGCGTCGGGCGCATGCGCGTGCCGCTGGGCGTGGTCGGCATCATTTACGAATCGCGCCCCAACGTCACTGCCGATGCTGCCGGACTGTGCCTGAAATCCGGCAATGCCTGCATCCTGCGCGGCGGCTCGGAGGCGCTGCACTCGAACCTGGCCATCGCCGCCTGCATTGCTGCCGGCCTTGAAGCCGCCGGCCTGCCGGCCACGGCCGTGCAGGTGCTTGAAATCACCGATCGCGCCGCTGTCGGGCTGCTGGCCGGCCTGGCCGAGTACGTGGACATCATCGTGCCGCGCGGCGGCAAGGGGCTGATCCAGGCCGTCATGCAGCAGGCGCGGGTGCCGGTCCTGAAGCACCTGGATGGCGTGTGCCATGTCTACATCGACGACGGCGCCGACCCGGACATGGCCCGGCGCATCGTGCTGAACGCCAAGACCCACCGCTATGGCGTGTGCAACGCACTGGAGACGCTGTTGGTGGCGGCCGGCGAGGCGGCCGTGTTGCCGGCCATCGCCGCCGACATGGCGGAAAAAGGCGTCGAGCTGCGCGGCTGCGAGCGCGCCCGTGCCCAGGTGCCGGGCATGACGCCGGCCAGCGAGGCCGACTGGTACGCCGAGTACCTGGCGCCGATCCTGGCCGTGCGCGTGGTGGACGGCCTGGACAAGGCCATGGAGCACATCGCCCGCTACGGCTCGGCGCACACCGAAGCGATCATCACCCGCGACCTTGGGCGCGCCGACCGCTTCCTGCGCGAGGTCGATTCGGCCTCGGTGATGGTCAACGCCTCGACCCGCTTCGCCGACGGCTTCGAGTACGGCCTGGGCGCCGAGATCGGCATCAGCACCGACAAGCTGCACGCCCGCGGGCCGGTCGGGCTGGAAGGGCTGACCAGCCAGAAGTGGGTGGTGCTGGGCAACGGCGAGGTACGCACCTGACGGCCGCCGCCGTGCGCGGGCGCCGCCGCTTGCGACCGGTCGGCATCCTGGGCGGCACCTTCGACCCGGTGCACGTCGGCCATCTGCGGGCGGCGATCGAAATCCGCGATGCGCTGGATCTGGCGCAGGTACGCCTGGTGCCGGCCCACGTGCCGCCACACCGCCCGCAACCGGCGGCAAGCGCCGCCCAGCGCCTGGCCATGCTGCGCCTGGCGGTGCGCGGCGTGGCCGGCCTTACCGTGGATGATCGGGAACTCGAGCGTGCCGGGCCGTCCTATACGGTCGATACGCTGACCGGCCTGCGGGCGCAGCTTGGCCGGCGGCCGCTGTGCCTGCTGGTCGGCGAAGACGCCTTTGTGGGGCTCACCACCTGGCACCGCTGGCAGGAGCTGTTCGAACTGGCCCACCTGGTGGTCATGCAGCGTCCGCCGGTGGCCGCGCCGATCCAGGAATTGCCGCCCGCGCTCGCCCGGGCCGTGGCCGGCCGCTGGGCCGACAGCGCGCAGGCGCTGGCCGCGTCGCCGGCGGGTCTGGTGTGGCGTCAGGCACTGCCGCCGCTGGACATTTCCGCCACCCGCGTGCGGGCCGCGCTGCGCGCCGGGCGCAGCGTGCGCTTTCTCGTGACCGACAGTTGCCTGCGGTACATTCGCCGCCATCACCTCTATACCGACTGAAACATGCCGCAAGACTTGGCCGGCCTGCAGGCCGTGGTGCTCAGCGCACTCGAAGAACTCAAAGCCGTCGACGTGACGGTGCTCGACGTCAGCCAGCTGACCAGTCTCACCTCCGTCATGGTGGTTGCCAGCGGCACCTCGAGCCGCCATGTGCGGGCCCTGGCCGAATCCGCCCGCGACGCCGCCAAGGCCGCCGGTTACCCGGTGCTGGGCATGGAAGGCGACAGCGGCGCCGAATGGGTGCTGGTGGACCTGGTCGACCTGGTGCTGCACGTGATGCTGCCGCAGACGCGCGCCCTGTACCGCCTCGAAGACCTGTGGTCGGCGCGGCCGGGTCGGCCCAAGGCAGAGCAGGCCGGCGACGGCGCGTGAGCCAGGTGCTGATTCTGGCGGTCGGCCACCGACCGCCGGCCTGGGTCAGCGCCGCCTGTGGCGATTATCTGAGCCGTTTCGGGCGACGCCTGAAGGTGGAGCTGAAGGAAATCCCGCCGGCCCGGCGCAGCGCAGGTGGCCTCGCCGCCGCACTGGCGCAGGAAGACGCCCGCCTGCTGGCGGCGTTGCCGGACAGTGCCTGGCCGGTGCTGCTCGACTCGCGGGGTGAGCAATACGATTCCGAAGCCCTGGCCGATGCCTTTTCCGGTTGGCTGGAGCACGGCGGGCCGCTGGCGCTGCTGATCGGCGGCGCCGACGGTTTTGGTCCGGGCGTACGCGCTCGCGCCCGGGCCAGCTGGTCGCTGTCGCGGCTGACCTTTCCGCACATGCTGGCGCGGGTGCTGGTGGCCGAGCAGCTGTACCGCGCCTGGAGCCTGCTGCACAAGCTGCCGTATCACCGGGAGCACTGAGCCGGTGCCTGCCCGATCCACTGCACCGCGGCCATGCGCGTTCTGATCGGCCGTCTGTACCGGCTATTGGCGTGGACTGCGTTCGTGCTGCTGGTACTCACGGCCACGGGCCTGAGCGCACTGCGCGTGCTGCTGCCGCAGCTGGACCAGCGACCGGAGCAGGTGGCGGCCGTGGTCAGCCAGGCGCTCGGATACCCGGTGCAGTTCTCCGGCCTGAGCGCCGGCCTGCGCGGCAACACGCCGGAAATTTCCCTGCGCGACGCCAGCGTCCTTGGCAGCGACGGCAGCGTGACGCGGGTGGCGGCGCTGAGCCTGCGCTTCGACTGGCTGGCCTCGCTGCGCGCCTGGGCGCCGCGCTTGGCCGCGTTGCAGATCGAAGGCTTGCACCTTGCCGTGGTGCGCCTGCCGGACGGGCACTGGCAGGTCGGCGGCATGCAGGTAGGCGAGGGCGGCGACGACGGGCTGTCGTCCTGGCTGCTGGCCCAGCCGCAGGTGCGCCTGCGAGCAGCCGTGATCGATGTCACCGACCTCACGCAGGCCGGCCGCATGCTGCGTCTGGAGCCGGCCGACGTGACCGTGCAGCGACGCGGCGCGCGGCACTGGCTGGACCTGCGCGTCGGCGTGGGCGGGGCGGCCAGCGGCAGTTTCAGGCTGCGGGCCGAGATGGGCGGTCTTGCGGGTGAGCTTGCCGCTACCGACGGACGGGCCTACGTGACCGCACGGGAGGTGGTCGGCGCCGGTGTGCCGCTGGGGCCGTTCCTGTTCGGCGGCGAGCTCGACGGCGAACTGTGGCTGCGCTGGAAGGAAGGCCGGATCACGCGCCTGCACGGCGCGGTTGATGGGCGGGGCGAGTTGCAGCGGGCCGATGCGCAAACCGGTCTGGTTCTGGATGCGCTGCACCTGTCGGGCGTGATGCAGCGCACGGCCGACGGCTGGATGGCCGGCCTGGACAGCCTGCGGGCCGAGTCTGGCGAGCGTCTGTGGCGTCTGGATCGCGCCTTGCTTCAGCGCAGTGGCGACACGCTGGCCCTGACCGGCGGCCTGATCGACCTGCCCCGATTCGGTCCCGTTGCGGCATTGCTGGCGTCACCACAAAACGCGCTGGCAACGCGCCTCGCAGGCGCTGATCCGACCCTGCGCGGTCGTGATCTGCGGCTCGTCGCGGGCCTGGCCGGCACTACCCCAAGACCGCTGCGGCTGGCTGTCCAGGTGGACGACCTGGCCTGGCAGCCGGACGGTGCCTTGCCGGGCCTGGCCGGCGCCGCCGGCGAGCTGCGCCTGACCGAGGCGGCGGCCAGCTTCACCCTGGCCGGTGCGCCGCACTTGACCCTGGATGCGCCCCGCGCCTATGCCGAGCCCCTGCAACTGGACGCCGCGCAGGGCGAGCTGACCGCGCAGTGGTCGCCGGCCGGGATCGATACCCAGCTGACCGGTTTTTCCGGTCGCCGCGGAAACATCGAGCTTGCAGCGCGCGGCCGGCTGAGCCTGCCGGCCGGTGGCGAGCCCGACCTGTTCATTCAGGCCGGCACGCCGCTGGCGCCCGCGGCCGAGTTCTTCGCCCTGCTGCCGGATCGCGGACTGTCGCCGAAGTTCATCGACTGGGGCAGGAAGGCCATCCAGGCCGGCACGCTCAGCGACGTGCAGGCACTGCTGCGGGGCGATCCGCGACGCTTTCCGTTCCGCGACGGGCAGGGCCAGTTCCTGGGCACGGCGCGCTTTGTCGACGTCGGGCTCGACTATCAACCCGGCGCGGGCTGGCCGGCGGTGAGCGCGGGGCGCGGCCAGTTCGGGCTGCGGGGACCGGAGTTTTTCCTGAGCCTGGACGAGGGCCGGCTGCTCGACAGCCGGGCCAGCGCCGTGCAGGTGCGCATTCCGGACGTGGCGCTGCCGAGCAAGCGGCTGTTGCTGGATGGCGTCGTCGACGGTCCGGCGCAGGATGTGCTCCGTTTCGTGCAGCAGTCGCCGCTGGCAAGCCGCTTCGGCGGTCGGGTCGAGCGCCTGGCCTTCGACGGCACGGCGCAGACGAAGGTCAAGCTCGACCTGGTCTTCACCGGTCCGGTCAAGTCGACACAGGTGTCCGGCAGTACGCAGCTGGCCGGAAATGCGTTGACCATCGCCGGCAGCGGACTGACCGTGCAGGAGCTGCGCGGAGCGGTGCAGTTCGATCAGGGCGGCCTGAGCGCAAAGGCGGTCCAGGCCCGGCTGTTCGGCGGGCCGGTGGTGTTCGACCTGGCCAGCGCGCTGGGCAGCCGGCTGCGGGTCGAGCCGCGCGGCCAGGCCGACGCGGCGCAAATCACCCGCTACCTGCGCCTGCCCTGGCCAGAGCTGTTCGCCGGTGCCGTGCCGTGGCAGGGCGGAGTCGATATCAGCGGCGACGGCAAGCTGGATCTTGACCTGAACCTGGATCTGGCCAAGGCCACCGGCGAGCTGCCGGCGCCGCTGGACGTGCTGCGCAGCCAGCCCCTGCACGTGCGCGCGCAGTGTGCCTGCGCGGCGCCGACCCGCGCCTGGGACGTGACGCTGAGCGCGCAGCCGCTGACCGCGCGGCTCGATCTGGCGCCCGTGGCAGGCGGCGGCACGGCGCTGCGCCGTGGCGATCTGGCGATCGGCGTCGAAACGCGCCTGCCGCCGGCCGGCTTCAACGTGCACGGGCGCCTCGCGCAGCTGCCACTGGGGCCCTGGTTGGCGTGGCTGGGCCGGCATTTCGGCGGCGCGGCCGGTGGCGCCTGGCCGGCGCCGCGGGTGGATGTGTATGCCGACCGGCTCGATTACCTCGGCCAGTCCTTCGCCGGCGTGCGCCTGCAGGTGCTGCGCAGCGAGGGCTGGGACATCGATCTGGATGCCGCCGACGTGGCCGGCAAGGTGAGCGTGCGCGGCACCGGCCAGGCGCAAACGGTCGGGCTGGACCTGGCCCGGCTGTTCATGAAGCGCCAGGACGGTGCCGGCAGCGGTGACAGCGCCGGCGTGGATCCGGCCAGCGCGCCGGCGCTGCGCGGCCGGATCGGCGCCCTGCGCTACGGCGGCGAGGACTTCGGTGCGCTCGAGTTCAGCAGCCAGCGCCTCGCCGACGGGCTCGATTTCGACCGCCTGGACCTGCGTGGCGAGTACGGCGCCATCGGCGGCCGCGGCAGCTGGACGGGCACCGCTCAGCGGGCCGAGAGTCGCCTGGACGCGACGGCGGATTTCAAGGACTTCGGGGCATTTCTGGCGCGCTTCGGGGTGGCCAACCTGGTGCGGGGTGGCCGCGGCAAGGTGCAGGCGCAGGTGTCCTGGCCGGGCAGTCCGGGCGCGTTCGGCTTTGCCGTTCTGAGCGGCCAGGTCAGCGGGCAGTTGCGCAATGGCACGCTGCCGGACGTCGAGCCCGGTGTCGGGCGCCTGTTCGGCATCCTGAGCCTGGACAGCGTCATGCGCCGCCTGACGCTGGATTTCCGGGACGTGTTCGGGCGCGGCTTTGCCATCGACCGCATGGACGGCGAGCTGCAGCTGGCGGCCGGCGATGCGCAACTGAAGAACCTGCGCGTGCGCGGCCCGGCGGCGCACCTGACGCTCAACGGCCACACCAACCTGGTCGACCGCAGTCTGGACGTGCAGGTGCTGGTGGTGCCGCAGGTCACCTCCAGCCTGCCGCTGGCCGGCGCCATCGCCGCGCCCGGGGTGGGTGCGGCCATTTATCTGGGGCAGAAGATCTTCGAGGGCGCGATCGACAAGGCCACCGAACAGCACTACCGGGTCACCGGCACCTGGGCCGAGCCGAAGATCGACAAGCGTTGAGTGAAGCGCATCCGGCTCGCCGCAGGATTCAGGAACCGAAAAATCCCGAGGATGCGGTTTCTCAGGCCATGGTGGCGAGACTGCGCCGGAAGCGCGCCAGCGCCAGGGCGAACAGCACCGAGCCGATGGCGGCGATGGCCAGGAACTGCGGCCAAACGGCGGTGAAGCCCGCGCCGCGGTACAGGATCGCCTGGGCCAGCATCACGAAATGCGTGTTGGGCGCGGCGAGCATGATGTACTGGACAGCCTCCGGCATGCTCTCGCGCGGCGTCGAGCCACCGGACAGCATCTGCAGCGGCAGCAGCACCAGCATGAGCAGCAGGGCGAACTGCGGCATGGAGCGGGCGACGGTGCCAAGGAAGATGCCCATCGAGGTGGTCGCGAACAGATGCAGCGCCGCCCCGGCCAGGAACAGCGCGAGCGAGCCCTGGATCGGCACCGACAGCCAGCCCTGCACGACGGCGGTGAGCGCGAAGGCGGTGGCGGCAAGCACGACCAGCCCCATCGCCCACACCTTGCTGGTCATGATCTCCAACGGCGTGACCGGCATGACCAGCAGATGCTCGATCGTGCCGTGCTCGCGCTCGCGGATCAGCGCGGCGCCGGTGAGGACGATGGACAGCATGGTCACGTTGTTGATGACCTGCATGATGGCACCGAACCACGACTTGTCGAGCTGGGGATTGAAGCGCACCCGCAGCGCCAGATCGACCGGCAGCTCGGGCACCTCGCGGTAGCGCTGCGCGAAGCTGCGCACCTCGTCGGTGACGATAGCCTGGATATAGCCGCTGCCGGTGAAGGCCTGGCTCATGCGCGTGGCATCGACGTTGAGCTGGATCGTGGGCCGCCGCCCCGCCAGCAGATCGCGCTGGAAGTTGGGCGGGATGTCGAGGGCGAAGGTGTCGAGGCCGGCATCCATGCGGGCATCCATCTGGGCCTGGTCGATCATCTCGGGGGGAACAAAGTACGGCGGGTAAAAGGCGCTGACGATGCGCCATGACAGCGGCGAGCGATCCTCGTTCACCACCGCGATCGGCGCCTTGTTGAGGGTCTCCGGCATGGCCGTGGCCGCCGTGTAGACCGAAAGAGTGAAGGCGTAGACGATCAGCACCAGCATGATCGGGTCGCGTACCAGGCTGCGCAGTTCCTTGACACCGAGATGGAGAATATTGGCCGGGCGCATGGACTAGCGCTCCTGCTTCTTGAGCAGGGCCGCGGACAGCCCGATCAGGATCGGCACCGCCAGCGCCAGCGGCACAAAGGCGGCATGCAGGTCGGAGAAGTTGAGGGCCTTCGAGAAGGTGCCGCGCGCGATCGTCAGGAAATGCGTGGTCGGATAGATTTCGCCGATCAGTCGGCCCATCCCTTCGAGGGACGAGACCGGGTCGATCATGCCGGAGAAGCTCGCCGCCGGCAGGATGCTGAGCACGGCCGTGCCGAAGATCGCCGCGATCTGGCTGCGCATGAAGGTGGAAATCAGCAGCCCCAAGGCCGTGGCGGCACCGACATAGAGCAGCGCGCCCGCCGCCAGCGTCAGGAAGCTGCCCTTCAGCGGCACGCCGAAGACGGTCACCGCCAGCAGCGTGAGCAGCAGGAAGCTCAGGAAGGACAGGATCACGTACGGGAGCTGCTTGCCGAGCAGGAATTCGAGCCGCGTGGTCGGCGTGACATAGAAGTTGGTGATCGAGCCGAGCTCCTTCTCGCGCACCACGCTGAGCGCCGCGAGCATGGCCGGGATCAGCATGAGCAGCAGCGGGATCACCGCCGGCACCATCGCCACCAGGCTCTTGACGTCCGGGTTGTAGCGGAACCGGGTCTCGATATTCACGAGCCCGGCCAAAGCCTCGCCGTGGCCGGCCTCGCGCGCCCTGGTTGCCAGCCAGTGGGCATGAATCCCCTGCACATAGCCGCGCACGGTCTCGCCCCGCGTCGGCATGGCGCCGTCGATCCAGGCACCGATCTCGACCCGCCGGCCGCGGGCGATGTCGCGCGCGAAGCCCGGCGGGATCTCGATCGCCAGACTGATGTCGCCTTCGCGCATGCGCCGGTCCAGATCGGCATAACCGGTAATCGGCGCCCGCTCGACGAAGTAGCGGGAGCCGGCGAGGTTCAGCGTGTAGTCGCGGCTGACGGTGGTCTGGTCGCGATCCAGCACCGCGAAGGTCAGATCCTCGACATCGAGGCTGATCCCATAGCCCATCACGAACATCAGGATGACGCTGCCGAGCAGCGCCAGCGTCAGCCGGATGGGATCGCGGCGCAGTTCCAGCCCTTCGCGCCGGGCATGGCTGAGCATGCGGCGGGGGTCGAACAGGCGCCGCCAGCCCTGTGGTTCGACATGGCCTGCCGATGCGTCAATCGAATCGAGCGAAGTGCTTGTGTTCGCCTGGTGCGCCTCGCCCGTGTCCTGCGCTGCGGCATCTTCCAGATAGGCGACAAAGGCGTCCTCCAGGCTGCCCACACCGCGCTTGCCTGCCAGGGCCGCGGGCACGTCGGTGACCAGCACCCGGCCGGCGTGCATCAGCGAGATGCGGTCGCAGCGCTCGGCTTCGTTCATGAAGTGGGTGGAGATGAAGATGGTCACCCCGTCGCGGCGCGACAGCTCGACCAGCATGCGCCAGAAGGCGTCGCGCGCCACCGGGTCGACTCCCGAGGTGGGCTCGTCGAGGATCAGCATCTCGGGCTTGTGGATCATGGCCACCGCCAGCGACAGGCGCTGGCGGATGCCCAGCGGCAGCTTGTCCGGCAGGGTGTCGATCACCGCGGCCAGATCGAATCGCTCGACCATTTCGTCCACGCGCCCTGCAATCTGGGCAGCGGGCACGTGGAACAGCCGGGCATGCAGCTCCAGGTTCTGCCGCACCGTCAGCTCGGTGTAGAGCGAGAAGAACTGCGACATGTAGCCGACGCGGCGGCGGGTCGCCAGGTCGTGCGGGTCCACCTCGTGTCCGAACAGCCAGGCCCGGCCTTCACTCGGCGGCAGCAGGCCGGTCAGCATCTTCATGGTCGTGGTCTTGCCACAGCCGTTGGAGCCGAGAAAACCGAAGATCTCGCCCCGTGGGACACGCAGGTTCACCCGGTCGACCGCGGTGAACTCGCCAAAGCGCATGGTCAGGTCTTCGGCCTCGATCGCGGTATCGCCATCGTCTTGCGGCCGCGGCGGAATCTCGACCGCCCGATGATCCCGGCGCTTGTCTTCCGGCAGCAGCCGGATGAAGGCCGCCTCCAGCGAATCCGTCCCCGTGCTCTGCAGCAGGCCCTGGGGCGTGTCGCTGGCCAGCACCCGCCCATCGTCCATCGCCGCCAGCCAGTCGAAGCGTGCCGCCTCCTCCATGTAGGCCGTGGCCACCAGCACGCTCATGCCGGGCCGGGAACGACGGATGCCGGCGATCAGCTCCCAGAACTGGCGCCGTGACAGGGGATCGACGCCGGTGGTCGGCTCGTCGAGGATGAGCAGGTCCGGATCGTGGATCAGCGCGCAGCACAGGCCGAGCTTCTGCTTCATGCCGCCGGACAGCTTGCCTGCCGGGCGAGCGAGAAACGGATTGAGCCCGGTGGCCTGTGTCAGCATCTCGATGCGGCGCGCCCGTTCGCCGCCGTCATGCCCGAACAGGCGGCCGAAGAAGTCGAGGTTCTCGAACACCGAGAGCGTCGGATACAGGTTCCGCCCCAGGCCCTGCGGCATGTAGGCGATACGCGGGCCGACTCTGCGGCGATGGCGCGCATCGGCCATATCGCCGCCGAGCACGTCCACCTGTCCCGTCTGGACGGCGCGGGCGCCGGAGACCAGCGCCAGCAGACTCGACTTGCCGACGCCGTCCGGGCCGATCAGGCCGACCATGCAACCGCCCGGCAGATCGAGCGTCACATCGGCCAGCGCCTCGGTCTTGCCGTAGCGCAGGCCAACGCCGCTCAGGCGGGCCACCCGGTCGCCGCCCGGCGGCGCGGTGGCGGGGCGCGCGGCGGTCACGGCGGCAGCGTGATCGCCAGGTGCTCAGGCCAGGCGGCGTTGCGATCGACGCGCACGTAGGCGACGCCCGGCAGGCCGGTCTTGACCTGCCTGAGGTGTTTTTGCAGCAGCTCGGGGTCGATGTTGGCCTTGACGCGGAACATCAGTTTTTGCCGCTCCTCGGCGGTTTCGACCGTCTTGGGCGTGAACTGCGCCACGTCGGCGACGAACGACACCCGCGCCGGCACCACGTACTGCGGCGCGGCATCCAGCACCAGGCGCGCCTCGTCGCCCAGCGCCACCCGGCCGGCCTGCGCCGTGGGCAGGAAAAAGCTCATGTACACCTCGCCCAGGTCGACCAGGTTCAGCACCACGCCGCCGGCCGGCAGCACCTCGCCGGGTTCGGCCACGCGGTACTGCACGCGCCCATCGCGGGGCGAGCGCAGCACGCTGTCGTCGATGTCGGCCTGGATGCGGTCGATGGTGGCGCGAGCCGCATCCACCGCCGCGCCGGCGTCGATCACCTGCGCGCGGCTGTTGACGAGGGCCGCATCGGCGGCCGCCACCTGCGCGCGCGCCGCCGCCACCGCCGCCGCCGCCGCCTCGAACCGTGCCTGCTGGTCGTCGAGCTCCTGCTCGGAGATGGCGAGACGCGCGCTGAGTTCGCGCGAGCGGGCGAGGTGCTTTTGCGCCGCCACGCGTTCGGCTTCGTTTTGCGCCACCCGCGCCTCGGCAGCGCGTTTTTCGGCCTCGCGCTGGTGCACCAGGCTCTCGGCGGTGGCGACGCCGCTGCGCGCCCGCTCGAGCTGCGCCTGGGCCTCGGCGCGCTGGGCTTCGAGCACGGCCGTGTCCATGCGCGCCAGCTCCGCTCCGGCGCTGACGAAGTCGCCCTCGTGGGCCAGGATTTCCTTGATCCGCCCCGGAATCTTGGCGGCGACGTCGATTTCGATCGCCTCGATGCGGCCATTGCCGCTGGCGGTGCCGTTGTGCGCGCGGTCGCGCTCGAGTACGTACCGCCAGCCTGCGTACGCCAGCACGGCGGCGATGGCCACGGCGGCAAGCACGCCGGCGTTGCGCCGCCGCCGGCGGTTTTCGTTGTTCACGCTGTCTCCTGTGACTGGGTTTACGGCCGGTGTGGGCTGCCGAGGCGCGCAGGTTCCGCCGCGTTCCATTGGTGTCGAACCGCGCCCGGCTATAGTTTGGCAGCAGATCGGGGAGTGCGATGCTTTCGATCAAGTCGGCGCCCCCCCAACACGTGATCGAGACAGGGCATGCGCGCCCTGGCTCGCTGCGCCTGGTCACGGTAATTGCCGCCACCGGCAGCATCAAGCAAGCACGTGTGGTGCCGGATCATCGATCGCGGCGATCGCCGCGGCAGGTCAACCCGCCTCCGCAGCAGGCCGGCCCCCCGAATTACGGGCGGGTTGGCAAAGACCCCGGCCGCCGCCCGGTGAGGATCACCGACGCCGGCCGACCCGTGAGCGGGTGTACAGGTTCGTCCAGCGCGATCAGCGGCAAGCCATGATCGGCGAACAGCCGTACCCAGCTTTCCAGGGTGCGGAAGTACCACGGCGCCGGGTCCGCAAAGCCCGGGCCGCAGCCGGCCCAGGAACCCTCGCGCCAGCCGTTGCGGTAGGGCAGGCCGTGGTCGCCGGTGTGCGGGTGCAGGGTCTGCACCACCAGCGTGCCGCCGGGGCGCAGCAGCGTCGGCGCGGCGCGAAACAGTGCCTCGGTCGAGCCCCGACCGAGCAGGGCGAAGTTGCACACCACGGTGTCGAAGCTCTGCCCGATGATGCCGGCCGCCAGGTCGTCGTACGACGCGACCGTGAATTCACACCCGCCGCTCGCTTGGGCCACGTCGATCAGGCCTTGCTCCGCGTCCACGCCCAGCACCGCCAGACCGAGTGCCGTCAGGCGGCGCGAGAGCCAGCCCTCGCCGCAACCGGCATCGAGTACGCGTTTGGGCTGTTGGCGCATGACCGCCTCCACGATGGCCTGATCGGTCACCAGCCGGCGGCTGTCGATGCGCTGCTGGCGCACGGCGGCAGTCCACGGCGCGGCGTTGCCTTGCCAGGCGCTGCGGATGGCCGCCTCGTGCCGATCCTCGGGGGAATGTTCCATGCGTGTGTCCTCGCCTGGCCGTGGCGGGTCGCTTTTCTCGACGCCCATCGCCGGCTTACTTACCATTCGTTGTTCGAACGCCGTCGCCTCACGGCGCGTGAGCCATCAGGGGAACCCATGTCCGACGAGAAAATCTATCCGGTACCGGCCGACTTTGCCGCCCGCGCGCATCTGAAGGCCGCCGACTACGAGGCCCTTTATGCCCGCTCGCTGGCCGATCGGGATGGTTTCTGGGCCGAGCAGGCCGGGCGTTTCGTCAGCTGGTTCGAACCCTGGCGGACGGTGTGCGAGGAAGACCTGGCCGCCGGCCACATCCGCTGGTTTGCCGGCGGCAAGCTGAACGTGGCCTGGAACTGCCTGGACCGGCACCTGGCCACCCGCGGCGAGCAGACGGCGCTGATCTGGGAGGGCGACGATCCGGCCTTCGCCCGCCACGTCACCTACCGCGAGCTGCACGATGAGGTCTGCCGCCTGGCGAATGTGCTAAAGACCCGCGGCGTCAAGAAAGGCGACCGGGTCTGCATCTACATGCCGATGATCCCGGCCGCGGTTGCGGCCATGCTGGCCTGCGCGCGCATCGGCGCCGTGCATTCGGTGGTGTTCGGCGGCTTCTCGCCCGAATCCATCAAGAGCCGGATTCTGGATTCCGACTGCCGCGTGGTCATTACCGCCGACCAGGGCCTGCGCGGCGGCAAGGCGATTCCGCTGAAGGCCAACGTCGATCAGGCGCTCGAAGGCTGCCCCAACGTACACACCGTGCTGGTGTACCGCCACACCGGCGCCGACATCGCCTGGCAGGACGGCCGCGACGGCTGGTACCAGGACCTGCTGGCCTCGGCCAGTGCCGACTGCCCAGCCGAGCCGATGGATGCGGAAGACCCGCTGTTCATCCTCTACACCTCGGGTTCGACCGGCAAACCCAAGGGCGTGCTGCACACCACCGGCGGCTATCTGACCTACGTGGCCCTGACGCACAAATACGTGTTCGACTACCACGACGGCGACGTCTACTGGTGCACGGCCGACGTCGGCTGGGTCACCGGCCACAGCTACATCGTCTACGGGCCGCTGGCCAATGGCGCCACCAGCCTGGTGTTCGAGGGCGTCCCGACGCACCCCACGCCGGCCCGTTTCTGGGAAGTCATCGACAAGCACCAGGTCAACATCTTCTACACGGCGCCGACCGCCATCCGCGCCCTGATGCGCGCCGGTGACGGCCCGGTGCTGGGCACCAGCCGCAAATCCCTGCGCCTGCTCGGTTCGGTCGGCGAGCCGATCAACCCGGAGGCCTGGGAGTGGTACCACCGCGTGGTGGGCGAGGGGCGCTGCCCGATCGTGGACACCTGGTGGCAGACCGAGACCGGCGGCATCCTGATCTCGCCGCTGCCGGGGGCGACGGCGCTCAAGCCCGGCTCGGCCACCAAGCCGCTGTTCGGCATCGAGCCGGCGCTGATGGACGCCGATGGCAACGAGCTGCCCGGCGCGGCCAGCGGCAACCTGGTCCTGAAGCGCTCCTGGCCGGGCATGATGCGCAGCGTCTACGGCGACCACCAGCGCTTCATCGACACATACCTCAAGGCCTATCCGGGCTACTACTTCACCGGCGACGGCTGCCGGCGCGACGAGGACGGCTACTACTGGATCACCGGCCGCGTGGACGACGTGATCAACGTGTCCGGCCACCGTCTGGGCACGGCCGAGATCGAATCGGCGCTGGTGCTGCACCCGGCCGTGGCCGAGGCGGCCGTGGTCGGCTACCCGCACGAGATCAAGGGCCAGGGGATTTACGCCTTCGTCACGCTCATGGCCGGCCGCGAGCCGACACCGGCCCTGCGCGACGAACTGCTGGCGACGGTACGCAAGGAAATCGGCGCCATCGCCAGCCCGGACGTGATCCAGTGGGCGCCCGGCCTGCCCAAGACCCGCTCGGGCAAGATCATGCGTCGCATCCTGCGCAAGATCGCCGAGAACGACCTGGCGAGCATCGGCGACACCACCACGCTGGCCGACCCGACGGTGGTGGAGGAGCTGGTGGCGAATCGGGGCTAGGACGTGGCTGTGCCGCGACGGCGCGCGCTTGCGCAGCAGCCGGCCGGGTCCAGGGTCGCAAATCCAAACCGGAACCTTGCAGTCGTAAAGGCGATTCCCCGTCAAGCGGTTCGCGCCCTGCAAGGCCTGACCAAGGGCTTTCCGGTCGTGCGCCGTGCGGGGTCGACAGGGCGCGCGGTTTGCGAAGTTAGCCCGATCGCCGCGCCTGGTGCAGAAAGGCGCCGGCGCCGATCAGCGTGATGGCGGCGGCCACGGCGAATGCGCTGCCCTGGCCAAAGGTCTGCCACAGGCCGCCGAACAGCAGCGCGCCGGGCAAGGCCAGCAGGCCGCTGACCAGGTAGTAGATGCCAAATGCGGTGCCTTTCTGTTCCGGCGGGGCGCGATCGCCGATCAGCGCGCGCTCGGCGCCTTCGGTGCAGGCGGTGGCGCCGGCATAGGCCAGAAACAGGCCCCACAACAGCGTGCCGTCCCGGCTGACGGTGCCCATCACGGCCAGCAGGCCGGCGCGGATCAGCCAGCCACCGGTAACGACGGGGATGCGCCCGAGGCGGTCCGACAAATAACCGGCCGGGACCGATATGGCCGAGCGGACCGCATGCGCCGCTGCCCACAGCAGCGGCAGCCAGACCACCTCGATGCCGCTCTGATAGGCCCACAGCACCAGGAAGGCGTCCGGCACGCTGGCGACCGCCAGCAGCCCGGCGGCGCCGATCAGGCTGCGCACGCGGCGGTCGAGCAGGCCCCAGCGCAGCGGCGCCGGCTGCTCGGCTGGGGTCGCCCTGGCCTCGCGCAGCCCAAAGCCCAGGCACAGCAACACCAGCGCACCGGGCGCCACCGAGGCCGCAAACACCTGCGGCGTGCTCAGGCCGGCCTGCAGCAGGCCAAACGCCAGCAGCGGCCCCAGCATGGCGCCGCCGTGATCCATGGCCCGGTGAAAGCCGAACACCAGGCCGCGGTGCTGTTCCCCGACCGCCCCGGCCAGCAGGGCGTCGCGTGGCGAGGTGCGCAGACCCTTGCCGATGCGGTCGGCAAAACGCAACAGCAACACCACCGGCCAGGCCCAGGCCAGCGCGATCAGCGGACGCACCAGGTTCGAGGCACCGTAGCCACCCAGCACCAGCCAACGGGTGCTGACGCCACGGTCGGCGAGGCGACCGGAAACCAGCTGCAGCACGCTGGCGGTGGCCACGGCCAGGCCCTCGATCAGGCCGATGGCGGCCGGTGCGGCGCCCAGCACGGCGGTCAGGAACACCGGCAGCAGGGGCGCGATCATCTCGCTGGCGGTGTCGTTCAGCAGCGAGGCGAAGCCGAGCACCCAGACCGTGCGCGGCAGGCGCAGACGCGCCATGGCCGGCTCAGCCGGTGCCCAGCACCTGCTTGTCGACGATGCGCAGCCGCTCGCCATCGACATCCAGCCGGTAGACGATCGGCACGCCGGTCGGGATTTCCAGCTTGATGATGTCCTGGTCGGAAATGCCTTCCAGTTCCTTGGTCAGGGCACGCAGTGAATTGCCGTGGGCTGAAATCAGCACCGTCTCGCCCGTGAGCAGGCGCGGCCGAATCTCGCTGTTGAAGTAGGGCAGGGCGCGTGCCACGGTGTCCTTGAGGCTCTCGCCGTTGGGCGGCGGGGTGTCATAACCGCGGCGCCACTTCACGAACTGCGCCTCCCCGTACTGGGCCAGCACCTCGTCCTTGTTCAGGCCCTGCAGGTCGCCGTAATGGCGCTCGGCCAGCGGCACGACGTGCAGAAAGGCCGGAAACTCGTGCTCGTTCGGCCGGTAGGACTCGCGCGGCACGGTGCCCTCGGCCGGGATGAAGATCGGCGTGCGCCCGCCGCGGTTGGCGCGCAGCACCACCTGCAGGGTGCAGATGGCGCGCTGCAGGTGCGAGGCGTAGGCGGCATCGAAGCGGTAATCGGCCAGCAGGCGACCGGCCGTTTCGGCCTCCTGCCAGCCGCGCTCCATCAGCGGCACGTCGACCCAGCCGGTGAAGCGGTTCTGGTCGTTCCACAGCGAGCGGCCGTGGCGTATCAGGATCAGGGTGGCGGTCATGGTGCGGGCCTGGGTGCGGGTGGCGGGACGAGGCGGCCATTTTAAGCGGGCCGGACACTTGCGCTGGCAGATTGTCAGTTGGCGCGTGCGGTGCAGGATCATCCCGGCCCGGGTTCTGTCGGGATGGCCTGACCTTCCGCCAACCCAGGGTCCGTTGTTCAAGGCCGATGAGGCAGTTGCCGGGTATGTCGCGCAACGGCCACATTGGTTGCCCAGACTGTCATCCGGGAAACTGGAAACCTATGGTCAAGAAAACCCTTGTCGGCGACGCCTCTGCCTGGGACCCGGCAGCCTGCGATGCCCTGATCGGCGAGCTGCAGGTGCTGCGCGAGTCGATGCTGGAAGCGCAGGCGCGACTGGCGCCGACGCTTGCGGACATCGAGCCCGGCTGGCGCCCGAGCGCCGTCAACCTGGCGCATTACCTTGCCATGCGGCGCTACGACATGCGGCGTCTGCAGGACCGTCTGGCCTGGGTCGGTGTGTCGTCGCTCGGACGTGCCGAGACCCATGCGCTGGCCAATGTGGACAAGGTGCTGGGCCTGCTGCACCTGCTGGCGGGGCGCGTGTGGGCCAACCGGGCGGGTGACGAGCCGGTCGGCTTCCGGCGCGGGCCGGCGCTCTTGGACCACCACGCGGAGGCCTTGTTCGGACCGCCGCCCACCCAGCGCACGGTGCGCATCATGGTGACCCTGCCGCCGCAGGCGGCGGCCGATGATGCGCTGGTGGCCGCCCTGGTCGAGGGCGGCATGGACATCGCCCGCATCAACTGCGCGCACGACGGCCCGGATGCGTGGGTGGCGATGGCCAAGCGGGTGCGCCAGGCGGCCCGTCGCCTTGGCCGGCCGGTGCGCATCCTGATGGACCTGGCCGGTCCGAAGTTGCGTACCGGCCCGGTCGCCGCGGGTCAGCCGGTGCTCAAGGTCAAGCCGGCACGCAACGCCTTGGGCCAGGTTGTCGCGCCGGCGCTGCTTGGCCTGCGCGCGGTCGGCAGCAGCGCGGTGGTGCCGGGGGCGAGCTGGCATGTGGGCGTGGAGCCGACGTGGCTGGACAAGGTGCGCGTCGGCGCCCGGGTTCAGTGTGTTGACGCGCGCGGCGCGCGGCGCTCGTTCGAGGTGAGAGCGCGCACCGCCACCGGCGTGCTGCTGGCCGGGCTTCAGACCACCTATCTGGTCGAGCAGACCCGGCTGCGCCTGCAGCGGCGAGGCCAGCAGCCCGTGGAGACCGGGCTTGGCGACCTGCCACCGGCTGTCGGTCGGCTGCACCTGAAGCGCGGGGATACCTTGTTGCTCACGTCAGACGGTCCTGGGCGTGACGCCGTGCCGGGCGCGGACCGGCGGCGGGCGAAACCGGCCATGATTTCCTGCACCCTGCCCGAAGTGTTTGCGCAGGTGCGCCGCGGCGAGCGCATCTGGTTCGATGACGGGCGCATCGGCGGCGTGATCCGGCGCGCTTCGCTCAAGCAGCTGCGGGTCGAGATCACCGAGGCCCGAGTCGGTGGCGAGACCCTGCCGGCCGACAAGGGCATCAACCTGCCCGACAGCGACCTGCATTTGCCCGCGCTGACGGCCAGGGACATCCAGGATCTGGCGACGGTGGCCCGCCATGCGGACCTGATCGGCCTGTCGTTCGCACAGTCGGCGGCCGATGTGCATGCGCTGCTCGGGCATTTGCGCGCACTGCAGGCGCCCGACCTGGGCGTGATTCTGAAGATCGAGACGCGGCGCGGTTTCGAACACCTGCCCGAGATGCTGCTGGCGGCGATGGCGTGCCAAAGCGCCGGGGTCATGATCGCCCGCGGCGATCTGGCCGTCGAATGCGGCTACGAACGCCTGGCCGAGGTGCAGGAAGAGATCCTGTGGGCCTGCGAGGCGGCCCACATGCCGGTCGTGTGGGCCACGCAGGTGCTCGAAACGCTGGCCAAAACCGGCGTGCCCTCGCGGGCCGAGATCACCGACGCCGCCATGGGCGAGCGCGCCGAGTGCGTGATGCTGAACAAGGGGCCGCACATCCAGGAGGCGCTGCGCACCCTCGACAACATCCTGCGGCGCATGCAGGAACACCAGACCAAAAAGCGTCCGCTGCTGCGGGCCCTGAAGTCGTGGTCGCTGGAGCCTGCGCTGGACGCCGGACTCACGCCGAAGCCGTCGCGGCGGTCTGGCAGCAAAAAGGCGGACTGAGCGAAGCCCGCATGGGCTTGTTCGGCCGGCTGCCGAGCCGGGTAGAGCGGTGCAGCCAAGCCGCCTGCCTGCCGATGCATTGTCAGCCGGGTTTTGCAGCGCGTAATCTGCCGCTGTTTGTCTGACCGCTTGTCCTGACCGCAAGGAGCTGCGATGACTGCCTGGTATTTCGAGGATTTCACCCCCGGCGCGGTCATTCCGACCGTGCGCCGTACCGTCACCGAGGCCGACGTGATGGCCTTCGCCGGCCTGTCCGGCGACTTCAACGTGCTGCACACGGACCGCGTGTTCGCGGCCGAGACGCAGTTCGGCGAGCCGATCGCGCACGGCCTGCTGGGTCTGTCCATCGTGTCCGGCCTGATGCACCAGACCGGTGTCATCAACGGCACCATCATCGCCTTCCTGGGCCTGACCTGGCGTTTCACCGGGCCGGTGAAGTTCGGTGACACCATCGCCGCCGAGATGCGCGTGCGGGCCGTGAAGGAAACCTCCAAGCCCGACCGCGGCGTGGTCACACTGGCCTTTACTGTCACCAACCAGCGCCACGAGCGGATACAGGACGGCGAGTTCACGCTGATGATGCGCACCCGCGGCTGACCCGGATGCGCTGAGCCGCAAGCGCGGCTCGTGCTCACACCACGATCTGCAACACGCAGCCGGCGGGCGGCAGCACGATCCGTTGGCCGGGCGCCGGGTCTATGCCGGGCGGATGCTGCGTCAGCGCCCGCGCCCGGTCTTCCAGGTGGTCCCTGGCCAGCGCTGCGCGCGCCGAGCGGGCAGCGCGCGCAAGGCTCAGCAGCTCCGGCGCCGGGCCGGTCTTGCACAGAGTATCCAGGCAGGCGTTCACCGCGTCGGCGCAGGCGGCGACCCGGCCCGGCACCGTCGATACCTGCACCGCGATCAGGCCGGTGTCCGAGTAGACCTCTGGCCACACCGCGCACGCATAGGCAAGACCGGTGTCCCGCAGCGCCGCGGCAAGGGTGAATTCCAGCACCGTTGCAGTCAGTTCCCAGCCGGCCGTATTGACTCGGTCGTAGGGTGTGCACGGCAGCGCCCACAGCAGGCTTGCTGGCCGCTCCTCGCACAGATCGCCGTAGCGGCCGGGCACGAACTGCGGCGGTGCTCCCCAGTCAGGGGCGGTGCCGGCGGGCAGCTTCGCCAGCGGTGCAAGCGCTGCTTCGACCGCGGCAACATCGAAGGCACCGACGACCGCCACGCCGAGCCGTGTTCCGACGCACTGGCGCGCCCACAGTCGCTGCAGCGCAGCCGGGTTGGCCGGTGCCGGATCGGCCGGCAGCAGCAGCCGGCCGAGCGGGTGCTGCGGCCAGGCGAGCCGGATCAGGGACTCGTCGGGCGGCGTGTGCCCCACGAAAGTGCGTTCGGCCTCGATCACGCCCAGTTCCAGTGCCAGGTCGGTTTCGTCGAAGGCGGGTTCGCACAGGCACTCGACCAGCAGGTCGGCCAGTGCGGACGCCAGTGCAGCCGGCGCGCGGCCCATCAGCGCCAGATGTTCGCGGCCGGTCTCGGCATTGACCATGCCCCCAAGCGCCATGACGCGCCGGGCGAGTGCCGACGAATCGGCGCGGGCGGTGCGCCGCAGCAGCAGGTGTTCGAGCAGGTGCAGATGCCCGGCATCGGCGGCGGTTTCCTCGCGCGTGCCGCCCGCCAGGCGCAGCACCACGGCGACGGAAGCGGCCTGCGGACGCGGATCGAAGGTGATCCGCCCGGCGTTGGGAAGCGTCTGCGTGGTCGTGGCGGCAGGGTGTGGCACAGGGATTGCAAAGCTCACGGTGCGTCTAGGGTTCCGATTCGGCTGCGGCCGGGTGCTGGTCCGAGAGAGGCAGCCCGGCCCCCACAGGACCGGGTACACGGCGGGACAAAAGCCCGGGAGATGTTAGCTGCGCTGGGGTCCACGGCGCCTGGCATTTCGCTCGCCGGCCCCCGGCGCTTCCACCACAGGGAGCGCACCATGAACCGCTTGACCACCCTGCTGCTTGCCGCCTTGCTGACCGTCGGTCTGGTCGGTCCAGTGCAGGCCGAACCGAAGAAAGACTTCCGCATCGCCTGGTCCATCTATGTCGGCTGGATGCCCTGGGGCCACGCGGCCGACGCCGGCATCGTCAAGAAGTGGGCCGACAAGTACGGCATCGGCATCGACGTGGTGCAGATCAACGATTACGTCGAGTCCATCAACCAGTACACCGCCGGCGCCTTCGACGGCTGCGTGATGACCAACATGGACGCGCTGACCATCCCGGCGGCCGGCGGGGTGGACTCCACGGCGCTGATCGTGGGCGATTTCTCGAACGGCAACGACGGCGTGGTGCTCAAGGGCGCCACGGACCTGAAGGCCATCAAGGGCCGCAAGGTGAACCTGGTCGAGCTGTCGGTTTCGCACTACCTGCTGGCGCGCGGCCTGGAAAGCGTGGGTCTGTCCGAGCGCGACATCACCGTGGTCAACACCGGCGATGCCGACATCGTGGCCGCCGCGGCGGCGCCGGAGGTGGATGCCATCGTCACCTGGAACCCGCAGCTGGCCGAGGTCAAGGCGCTGCCCGGCGCGTCGCTGGTTTTCGATTCGGCCGACATTCCCGGCGAGATCATCGACCTGCTGGTGGTCAACTCCGCCACGCTCGCGGCCAACCCGGCGCTGGGCAAGGCGCTGACCGGCGCCTGGTACGAAACCCTGGCGCTGATGGCCGCACAGGACGCCGCCGGCAAGGCCGCGCGCGAGGCCATGGCGAAGGCTTCCGGAACCGACCTGGCCGGCTTCGAAAGCCAGCTCGCCACCACGCAGATGTTCTACACGCCGCCCGAGGCGGTGGCCTTCAGCCGCGATCCGGCCCTGCTGCGCACCATGGATTACGTGCGCACGTTCTCGTTCGCCCACGGGCTGCTGGGCGAGGGCGCCAGGAGCGCCGATGCGGTGGGCATTGCCTTTCCGGGCGGCAAAACACTGGGCGATGCCGGCAACGTGAAGCTGCGTTTTGACGATAGCTACATGAAGATGGCGGCCGACGGCGCGCTGTAACACGGCGCGCGGCAGTCAGGGCCATGACCCGCCTGCTCAATCGCCGCCCCGGCCGCGCCGGCGCGCTGGTATTGGGGGTGCTGCCGCTGGCGCTGCTGGCGGTGGCCTACCTGATCGGCTCCGACGCGCGCCTGGCGGCGAACCCCAACGACAAGCTGCTGCCGTCGCTGGCCACGCTGGTCGACACCACGCTGCGCCTGGCCACGCAGCCGGATGCGCGCTCCGGCGACGTGCTGCTGTGGACGGACACCGCCGCCAGCCTGCAGCGCCTGGCCTGGGGCGTGGGCGTGAGCGCCGTGCTGGGCTTTGCGGTGGGCGTGGCGATGGGCCTGGTGCCGCTGGTGCGCGCCACACTGGCGCCGCTGGTGGCGGTGCTGTCGATGATCCCGCCGCTGGCGCTGCTGCCGATCCTGTTCATCGTGCTGGGGCTGGGCGAGCTGTCCAAGATCGTGCTGATCGGCTTTGGCGTGGCGCCGTTCCTGATGCGCGATCTGGCCCAGCGGGCGGCCGAGATTCCGCGCGAACAGCTGATCAAGGCGCAGACGCTGGGTGCCAACACCTGGCAGATCGCTCTGCGGGTGGTGATTCCGCAAACCCTGCCGGCGCTCGTTCACGGCCTGCGCCTGACATTGGGGCCGGCCTGGCTGTTTTTGATCGCGGCCGAGGCCATCGCTGCCACCGATGGGCTGGGCTACCGGATATTCCTGGTGCGGCGGTACATGGCCATGGACGTGATCCTGCCGTACGTGGCGTGGATCACGCTGCTGGCCTATGCGATGGACCGCACGCTGGCGGCGCTCGCCCGCCGCTGGTTCCCCTGGGTCGAGGACCACAGCGCATGAGCGGCCTGGACGTCAACGGCCTGTGGCTGCGCTACGGCGCCACGCCGGTGCTGGAGCGGGTCGAGCTGCATGTGCCGGCCGGCGAGCTGGTCACCATCGTCGGCGCGTCGGGCTGCGGCAAGACCAGCTTTCTGCGCCTCCTGCTGGGGGAGCTCAAACCCACGCGCGGGCAGATTCTGCTGGAAGGCAAGCCGCTCGCCGCCGAGCCGGGCCGCGAACGCGGCGTGGTGTTCCAGCGCTACTCGGTCTATCCGCACCTGACCGTGCTGGGCAACGTGCTGCTGGGGCTGGAACTGGACCGGGCCCGCTTCACCGGTCACATCTTCGGCCGTGCCCGGCGCGTTGCCCTGTCCCGCGCCCGCGCCATGCTGGAAGCCGTGGGCCTGGCCGACGACGAGGCCAAATACCCGGCGGCGCTGTCCGGCGGCATGCGCCAGCGCCTGGCGATCGCCCAGGCACTGGTGATGGAGCCGGCCATCCTGCTGCTGGACGAGCCCTTCGGCGCGCTCGATCCGGGCACCCGCAAGGACATGCATGCGCTGCTCACGGCGCTGTGGCAGCGGCTGGGTCTTACCGTATTCATGGTCACGCACGACCTGCACGAGGGCTTTGCGCTCGGCACGCGCCTGCTGGTGTTCGACAAGCCGCGCTGGGACCCGCAGGACCCGAGCGCCTACGGCGCCACCATCACCTACGACCTGCCGCTGCGCAGTCCAGAGGCCCGCGCGTCGCCGGAACTGGCGGCCGCGCTGGCCAGCGCCATGCGGCCACGCCGCGCGCCGGCATCTGCTTAACAGTTTCCCCACCACCCCTGAAGCCAGACAGGAGCTATTGCCATGTCCCGATTGCGTTCGCCCACCGGCCCGGCGGTGCGCCAGCACCACCCCAGTTTCGACAAGAGCAGCCTGCATTCCTGGGCCATGCTGGGCAAGGAAAAGCTGATTCCGCTCGACCGCTGGCACGCCGAGCAGGCGCGCGGCCTGAAGCTGGGCCTACCGGGTGCGGACAGCCTGGACGACAAGACCATCCCCACCTTCTCGCGCGGCGAGCTGCCGCACTTTGCCGGCATCAACACCTTCATGAAGGCGCCGTACTGCGAGGACGCCAACCTGATCGGCAACTACGACGCCTGTGTGCTGGGCGTGCCCTTCGACGGCGGCACCACCTACCGGCCCGGCACGCGCTTCGGACCGCAGGGCATGCGCCGCATTTCTGCGCTGTACACGCCGTACAACTACGAGATCGGCGTGGATCTGCGCGAGCAGATGACGCTGTGCGACGCCGGCGACGTGTTCACCATCCCGGCCAACATCGAAAAGACCTTCGACCAGATCAGCAACGCCGTCGGGCACGTGTTTCGCTCCGGCGCCTTCCCGGTGATCCTGGGTGGCGATCACTCCATCGGCTTTGCCACCGTGCGCGGCATCGCCCGCGAGACGGACAAGAAAATCGGCATCATCCACTTCGACCGGCATGCGGACATCCAGGAAAAGGACCTCGACGAGCGCATGCACACCACGCCATGGTTCCACGCGACAAATCTGCCCAACGTGCCGGCGAAGAACCTGGTGCAGATCGGTATCGGCGGCTGGCAGGTGCCGCGCGAGGCCATCGCCGAAGCCCGCAAGCGCGACACCACCATCATCACCATGAACGACGTGGTGGAACTGGGCCTGGAAAAGGTGGCCGAAATCGCGCTCGAAAAAGCCTGGGACGGCACCGACGCGGTGTACCTGTCCTTCGACATCGACTCGGTGGACTGCGGCTTCGTGCCGGGCACTGGCTGGCCGGAGCCGGGCGGCTTTCTGCCGCGCGAGATCCTGTACCTGATCGGCACGGTGGCCAAGGAAGGCCTGTGCGGCATGGAGGTGGTTGAAGTCTCCCCGCCGTACGACACGTCCGACATCACCGCGCTGCTGGGCGTGCGGGCCTGCGTGGACGTGCTCGGCACGCTGGTGGCGCACGGCAAGATGGGCTCGCACAAACACATGATCCGCGGCTGAATGACTTGCAACCAACATCAAGGAAACCCCAATGAAACACTCATCAAAAGCCCTTTTTCTGGCCATGCTTGCGCTGCCCGGTGTCGCGCTTGCCCATTCCGGCCACGCGCCGCTTGCCGGACTGCCGGATCTGCTGCTGCACCACCCGTGGACTGCACTGCTGCTGTTGGCGCTGGGCGTCGGTGGCCTGGGTCTGTTGGGCGCGCAGCGTGCTCGTGCGCGTTCGCGCCGACGCTGAGATCACCGGCGGCTGGCGGGCACACCTCAGCCTGAGCTTCGCACAACAGGGCGGGCGCACCGTGCTCGCCCGGCGCGAGCACAGCGGGCCGCTGACCGTGCAACGGCCCTTTCACCCGGAAGGGCCGGCTGGCGCCTGTCACGTCTATCTGCTGCACCCGCCGGGCGGGGTGGTCGGCGGCGACGTGCTGGACGTGGCGATTCACGCCGGGCTGGACAGCCGTGTGCTGATCACCACGCCGGCGGCGAACAGGCTGTACCGCAGCGCTGGCCCGTGCGCGCAGCTCACCCAGACGCTGCGCGTGGATATGGGCGCGCAGCTCGAATGGCTGCCGCAGCCGACCATCGCCTTTGCCGGTGTGCACGCGCGCGTGGCCACGCGGGTGGACCTTGCGCCCGGCGGCCGCTTCATCGGCTGGGAAATTCTGTGCCTGGGCCGGCCGGACAGCGGCGAGCGCTACGCCGGCCGGCTCGGCATGGCGCTCGAGCTGTGGCAGGACGGCGCGCCGCTGTGGCTGGAGCGCGCCCGTTACGACGGCACGGCACTGCTGGACGCGTCGTTCGGCCTGCGCGGCCACTGCGTCAGCGGCACCTTGCTGGCCGCGCCGGTGGCGGCGGAGGAAATCCTCGGCGCCGTGCGGGCGGCCATGGAAGCGCATCCCGGCGTGCTGGCTGGCGCCAGCACCGTGGACGGCGTGCTGGCACTGCGCGTGCTTGGGTTTCAGGCCGAAACTGTGCAGCGCGCGCTTGCCGATGCGTGGGCGGTGCTGCGCCCGGCTCTGTTTGGTCGGCCCGCGCTGGCGCCGCGCATCTGGGCCACCTGATTTTCAGAAGGGAGACCGCATGGAACTGACCCCCCGCGAGAAGGACAAGCTGCTGCTGTTCACCGCCGCGCTGCTGGCCGAACGGCGCAAGGCGCGCGGCGTGAAGCTCAACTACCCGGAGGCCGTGGCGTTCATCAGCGCGGCGATTCTGGAAGGCGCCCGCGACGGCCGCACGGTGGCCGAGATGATGGATTACGGCCGCACCCTGCTGACGCGCGACGACGTCATGGAAGGCGTGCCGGAGATGATCCCTGACGTTCAGGTGGAAGCCACCTTTCCGGACGGCACCAAGCTGGTCACCGTGCACGAACCCATCGTCTGAAGCGCAGCCGGGCGCAGCCCGGCCGTCGGCAGCCTGCATTCCTGAAATCCAGCGCTCCCTTGCGGGCCTGATCCGAATCATGTTTACGGCTTGTTAACGCCACCATCGCGTCTTTTGTCGGCCCGTTTGTGGGCGCCGGCGTATCGTGCCGGCTGTTCGTTATGCCCTCGGAGCGGTGCGATGGACCCGGTCTGGTTGCTTGTCCTGTTGGTCTTGTTCGGTCTCGTGGCGGGTCTGGCGGTCGGCTGCGGTCGCCTGCCGGGAGCGGCGCCATGAGTGTGGTCTATCTGATCGGCGGCGCGCTGGCGGTGGCGTTGCTCGGTTATCTCGTCTACGCCCTGATCCGGGCGGAGGAGTTCTGATGACCTCGCAATCCTGGGTGCTGCTCGCGGTTTATCTGACGGTACTGCTGGCGACGGTGAGGCCGCTTGGCCTGTACATGGCGAAACTGATGGAAGCACCGCGCTGGCGGCCGCTGGCGCGGCTCGAGGCCGGCGTGTTTCGCTGGTGCGGCATCGGTCGTGAGGAAATGGGCTGGCTCCAGTACGCCTTGGCGGTGTTGCTGTTCAGCCTGGTCGGATTCTTCGTGGTGTACGCGCTGCAGCGCCTGCAGCTATGGCTGCCGCTCAATCCGCAGCGGATGGCGAACGTCACGCCGGATTCGAGCTTCAACACCGCCATCAGCTTCGTCACCAACACCAACTGGCAGGGCTACGGCGGCGAGGCGACCATGAGCTACCTCTCGCAGATGCTCGGGCTCGGGGTGCAGAACTTCGTCTCGGCCGCGGCCGGCATCGCGGTGCTGTTCGCCCTGATTCGCGGCTTCGCGCGTCATTCGGCGCAGACCATCGGCAATTTCTGGGCCGATCTGTACCGCGTCACGATCTATCTGTTGCTGCCCTTGTCGTTCGTCTTTGCGCTGGTACTGGTCAGCCAGGGCGTCGTCCAGAACTTCTCTGCGTACCAGGAAGTCACCACGCTCGAACCGGTGAGCTACGAGGCGCCGAAGCTCGACACGGCCGCGCAGCCGGTGACGGATGCCGCGGGTAATGCCGTCACCGAGACCGTCGCCGCGAGCACCCAGACCTTGCCGATGGGGCCGGCCGCCTCGCAGATCGCCATCAAGCAGTTGGGCACCAACGGCGGCGGCTTCTTCAACGTCAACTCCGCGCATCCCTATGAGAACCCGACGCCGCTGTCCAATTTTCTTCAGACGCTGGCGCTGCTGCTGATTCCTGCCGCGCTCTGCTACACCTTCGGCAGGGCCGTGGGCGACACGCGCCAAGGCTGGGCGGTGCTGGCGGCGATGACGGTGATCTTCGTCGGCGCTGCCATCGCGGTCATGAGTTTCGAGCAGCAGGGCAATCCGCTGCTCGCCCAGCTCGGCGCCGATCAGACGGTGAGCGCGCTGCAATCGGGCGGCAACATGGAGGGCAAGGAGACCCGCCACGGCATCGGCGCCTCGGCACTGTGGGCGGCCGCGACCACCTCGGCCTCGAACGGCTCGGTCAACGCCATGCACGACTCCTTCACGCCGCTCGGTGGCCTGGTGCCGATGGTGCTGATGCAGCTCGGCGAGGTCGTGTTCGGCGGCGTCGGTTCGGGCCTGTACGGCATGCTGGTGTTTGCCATGATGGCGGTGTTCATCGCCGGGCTGATGATCGGCCGCACGCCCGAATACCTCGGCAAGAAGATCGAGGCCTTCGACATGAAGATGGTGGCGATCGCGATCCTGATGACCCCGGCGCTGGTGCTGCTCGGCACCGCGCTTGCTGTGGTCACGGACGCCGGCAGGGCTGGGATCTTCAATCCCGGCGCCCATGGTTTCTCTGAAATCCTCTACGCCTTCTCGTCCGCCGCCAACAACAACGGCAGCGCCTTCGCGGGTCTTGGCGCCAACACGCCGTTCTTCAACGGCTGGCTGGGCGTCGCGATGTGGTTCGGGCGCTTTGCCGTGATCGTGCCGGTGCTGGCGATAGCCGGCTCGCTGGCGGCCAAGAAGCGTCTGGCGCAGGGGCCGGGCACGCTGCCGACCCATGGCCCGCTGTTCGTGGGACTGCTGGTCGGCATCGTGCTGCTGGTCGGCGCGCTGACCTATGTGCCGGCGCTGGCGCTGGGGCCGGTGGTCGAGCATTTGATGCTGTGGCCTGGCCACTGAAATTGATCACCCTGGGGCAACCATCATGACGACCAAAAGCCTTTCGCTGTTCGATCCCGTCCTGCTACGGCCGGCGCTGGTGGATGCGCTGCGCAAGCTCGATCCGCGCGTGCAATGGCGCAACCCGGTGATGTTCGTGGTGTATGTCGGCAGCGCCTTCACCACCGCGCTGTGGCTGCAGGCACTGATTGGCACGGGCGAGGCACCGGCCTGGTTCATTGGCGCCACCACGGTGTGGCTGTGGTTCACGGTGCTGTTCGCCAATTTTGCCGAGGCGCTGGCCGAGGGCCGCAGCAAGGCGCAGGCGGCGGCGCTGCGGGCCACCAAGAAGATGATCCTGGCCAAAAAGCTGCGCGAGCCCCGCTTCGGCGCCGACTGGGAATCGGTGCCCGGCACCGATCTGCGCCGCGGCGATGTGGTGCTGGTCGAGGCCGGCGACATGATTCCGGCCGACGGCGAAGTCATCGAGGGCGCCGCCTCGGTCAACGAGAGCGCCATCACCGGCGAGTCGGCGCCGGTGATCCGCGAGTCGGGCGGCGATTTCTCGGCCGTCACCGGCGGCACCACGGTGCTGTCGGACTGGATCGTGGTGCGCGTCACCGCCAACCCCGGCGAGACCTTCGTCGATCGCATGATCGCGCTGGTCGAGGGTGCCAAACGGCAGAAGACGCCCAACGAGATCGCGCTCACCATTTTGCTGGTGGCGCTGACGCTGATCTTTCTGCTGGCAACCGTGACGCTGCTGCCGTATTCGCTGTTCGCAGTGGCCACTGCCGGGGCTGGCAGTCCGGTCACGGTGACTGCGCTGGTGGCGCTGCTGGTGTGCCTGATTCCGACCACCATCGGCGCGCTGCTGTCGGCCATCGGCATCGCCGGCATGAGCCGCATGCTGGGCGCCAACGTCATCGCCACCTCCGGGCGCGCGGTGGAGGCGGCCGGCGACGTGGACGTGCTGCTGCTCGACAAGACCGGCACCATCACGCTGGGCAACCGTCAGGCGGCGGCCTTTCTGCCGGTGGCGGGAGTGACCGAGCAGGAACTGGCCGATGCTGCCCAGCTCGCCTCGCTGGCCGATGAAACCCCCGAGGGGCGCAGCGTGGTGGTGCTGGCCAAGCAGCGCTTCAATCTGCGCGAACGCGACATTCATGCGCTGGGCGCGACCTTCGTGCCGTTCTCGGCGCAGACGCGCATGAGCGGCGTCAATTTGGGCGACCGGCAGATCCGCAAAGGCGCGATGGAGGCGATCCGCATGCACGTCGAGGCCAACGGCGGCCACTTTCCGGGCGATGCGATTCAGGCGGCAGAGGAAGTGTCGCGCCGCGGCAGCACGCCGCTGGTGGTGGCAGACGGTGCGCGCGTGCTGGGCGTGATCGAGCTCAAGGACATCGTCAAGGGCGGCATCAGGGAGCGCTTCGCCGAGCTGCGGCGCATGGGCATCAAGACGGTGATGATCACCGGCGACAACCGCCTGACCGCCGCCGCCATCGCCGCCGAGGCCGGCGTGGACGACTTTCTCGCCGAGGCGACGCCCGAGGACAAACTCAAGCTGATCCGCCAGTACCAGGCCGAGGGCCGGCTGGTGGCGATGACCGGCGACGGCACCAACGATGCACCGGCGCTGGCCCAGGCCGATGTCGCGGTGGCCATGCACAGCGGCACCCAGGCGGCGAAGGAGGCCGGCAACATGGTCGATCTGGACTCGAATCCGACCAAGCTGCTGGAAGTCGTGGCGGTCGGCAAGCAGATGCTGATGACCCGCGGCGCGCTGACCACCTTCAGCATCGCGAACGACCTGGCCAAGTATTTCGCCATCATCCCGGCGCTGTTCGTGGCGATCTACCCGCAGCTCGATGCGCTCAATGTCATGGGGCTGGCCAGCCCCATGTCGGCCATCCTGTCGGCGGTGATTTTCAATGCCCTGATCATCGTGGTGTTGATTCCGCTGGCGCTGAAGGGCATCGCCTACCGGCCGCAGGGCGCCGGCGTGGTGTTGCGACGCAACCTCGCAATCTACGGCCTGGGCGGAATCATCGTTCCGTTCCTGGGCATCAAGCTCATCGATCTGGGCCTCACGGCGCTGGGTCTGGTGTAAGGAGCATCGTCATGACATCCCTGTTACGTCCCGCACTCTCGCTGTTCGCGCTGCTGAGCGTGCTGACTGGGCTCGCCTATCCGCTCGCGGTGACCGGAGTCGGCCAGTTGTTGTTTGCGCATGCGGCCAATGGGTCGATCCAGGCGGTGAACGGCAAGCCGGTCGGCTCGGCGCTGATCGGCCAGCCCTTCACCGGTGCGCAGTACTTCTGGGGCCGGCCCTCGGCCACCGGCCCGCAGCCCTACAACGCCGCCGCATCCGGCGGCTCGAACCAGGGGCCGCTCAACCCGGCGCTGACGGATGTAGTCAAGGTGCGCGTCGCGGCGCTCAGGGCCGCCGATCCCGGCAACGACAAACCGGTCCCGGTCGATCTGGTGACCGCCTCCGGCAGTGGTCTCGACCCCGACATCTCGCTCGCGGCTGCGCGCTTCCAGGTGACGCGGGTGGCGAAGGCGAGAAGCCTGCCGGCCGAGACCGTCCAGGCGCTGATCGAGCAGCAGGCGGCGCGCCCGTGGCTCGGCGTCCTCGGCGAGCCACGGGTGAACGTGCTCAAGCTCAACCTGGCGCTGGATGGCCACGAGGCGCAGCCGCTTGACTGAGGTCCCCGGCCGCCCCGACCCGGATGCCCTGCTGCGACAGGTGACCGCCGATGAGGCGGCGGCGCGGCGCGGCAAGCTGAAAATTTTCTTCGGGGCGGCGCCCGGCGTCGGCAAGACCTACGCCATGCTCGCCGCCGCCGGCCAGGCGCACGCGCAGGGCGTCGACGTGGTGGTTGGGCTGGTCGAAACGCATGGCCGGCCCGAGACCCAGGCCCTGCTGGACGGGCTCGAAATCCTGCCGCGCAAACCCGTGCAGCATCACCAGCGCGCGCTGACGGAATTCGACCTCGACGCTGCCCTCGAACGTCGCCCGGCGTTGCTGTTGGTGGATGAACTCGCCCACTCCAATCTGCCCGGTTGCCGGCATCCCAAGCGCTGGCAGGACGTGGAGGAACTGCTCGCCGCCGGCATCAATGTCTGGACCACGCTCAACGTGCAGCACTTGGAGAGCCTCAACGACGTGGTGGGCGGCATCACCGGCGTGCGCGTCTGGGAGACGGTGTCCGACCGGGTATTCGACGCCGCCGACGAGGTGGCGCTGGTGGACCTGCCGCCGGATGACCTGCTCACGCGGCTCAAGGAGGGCAAGGTCTACCTGCCCGAGCAGGCGGCGCGGGCCGCCGAGCATTTCTTTCGCCGCGGCAACCTGATTGCGCTGCGCGACCTGGCGCTGCGACGCACCGCCGAGCGGGTCGATGCGCAGATGCAGGGCGCGCGCCTGGCCACGCCCGGCAGCCAGGTGTGGGCCACCAGCGAATCGCTACTGGTGTGCCTGGGGCCGGGCGACACCGACGGCAAGCTGGTGCGCACGGCGGCGCGCCTGGCGAGCCGGCTGAACGCCCATTGGCACGCGATCTACATCGAAACGCCGCGCCTGCAGCGGCTGCCGGAAGCGCAGCGCGGCGCCATCCTCGCCATGCTCAGGCTGGCGCAGGAGATGGGGGCGGAAACGGCGGTGCTGGCGGCGCCGGATCTGGTGGATGCGGCGCTCGACTACGCTCGCGAGCGCAATCTGGGCAAGATCGTCATCGGTCGGCGGGCGCGACCACAGCGGCGTTGGTGGGGCCAGTTCATGCGTCGGCTGGGCGAGCGCGCGCCGGACATCGACCTGATCGCGGTGGCGCGCGGCGGTGACGATGGGCGCCCACCGCAACGCCGTGTGGCGGTTGACGACGCGCCCGCGCCTCGGATCGCCAAAGCGATCTGGCCGCGTTACGTCGCGGCGGCGCTGCTGTGCCTGGGCATCACGGCGCTGGCCGCGCCCCTGCGGCATTACCTCGAGCTGACCAACATCGTCATGCTGTTCCTGCTCGGCGTGGTGCTGGTGGCGTTCCGCTGGGGGCGTGGGCCAGCCGTGCTGATAGCGGTGTTGTCGGTGGCGCTGTTCGATTTCTTCTTCGTGCCGCCGCATCTGACCTTTGCCGTCAGCGACGCCCAATATCTGCTCACCTTCGCCGTGATGCTTATTGTCGGCCTCGCCATCGGCCATCTGACCGCGCTGCTGCGCTATCAGGCGCGCATCGCCGGCCACCGCGAAGAGCGCATCCGCAACCTCTACCAGATGGCCAAGGCGCTGGCCTCGGCATTGAGCGAGTCACAGGTGGCGGCGATCAGCGACCGCTTCGTGGAGGCGAGCTTTCGCGCCCAGGCGACCGTGCTGCTGCCCGATGCCGCCGGTAAGCTCCTGCCCGGGGATATCCAAGCGCCGACCGTCGATGTCGCCGTCGCGCAGTGGTGTTTCGATCACGGCGAGCCGGCCGGCATCGGCACCGACACCCTGCCGGCCGCCAGCGCCGCCTACCTGCCACTGAAGGCACCGGTCGGGGTGCGCGGCGTGCTGGTGGTGGCGCCGAGCCACCCGCGCCTGCTGCACATCCCAGAACAGCGCCGCCTGCTGGACACCTACGCGGCGCTGATCGCGATGGCGCTGGAGCGGCTGCACTTCGTTACCGAAGCGCACGGCAGCCAGCTGGGCGCCGAATCCGAACGCCTGCGCAGCTCGTTGCTGGCGGCGCTGTCGCACGATCTGCGCACGCCACTCACCGCACTGGTGGGCCTGGCCGACACGCTCACCCTGCAACTGCTGGCGGTGCAGGCGCCGGAAAGCGAAACTGCCGCCGCCATCCGCGACCAGGCGCTGCGCACCAGCCGGCTGGTCGACAATCTGCTGGAAATGGCGCGCCTGCAATCGGGCACGGTGCAGCCGCGCAAGGACTGGCTGGCGCTGGAGGAGCTCATCGGCGCAGCGATCAAGGCGCTGGAGCCGTCGCTCGCCGGCCATCCGTTGCAAACCGACCTGCCGGCCGACCTGCCGCTGGTGCAGGGCGATGCCGTGATGCTGGAGCGGGTACTGGTGAACCTGATCGACAACGCCATCAAGTACACGCCGCCCGGCACGCCGCTGGGCATCACTGTCCGCACGCAGGGTGACGCGCTGGAAGTGGCGGTGTGGGACGAAGGCCCCGGCCTGCCAATCGGCCAGGAGCGGATCCTGTTCGAGCGCTTTGCCCGCGGCCAGCGCGAATCGGCCATTGCCGGCGTGGGCCTGGGTCTGGCCATCTGCCAGGCCATCGTCGACGCCCACGGCGGGCGCATCCGGGCCGAGAATCGCCCCGCAGGCGGCGCGCGCTTCGTGTTCACCTTGCCGCTGACGGCGCCCCCGGCTGTGCCGATCGAGGGAGGCCTGCCAGGCCATGTGGGGGAAGGGCCATCGACGGCAACATCCTGATCGTCGAGGACGACCCCACCATCCGCCTGTTCGTGCGCCGCGCGCTGGAGGGTGAAGGCCTGCGCGTATCCGAGGCGCAGACGCTGGCGCGCGGCCTGATCGAGGCCGGTACGCGCAGGCCGGATCTGGTGATCCTCGATCTGGGCCTGCCCGATGGCGACGGCCGGGACTTCATCATCGCGCTGCGCGCCTGGAGTTCGATGCCGGTGATCGTGCTGTCGGCGCGGGTCGAGGAAACCGACAAGGTCGCGGCGCTCGATGCCGGCGCGGACGATTACCTCACCAAACCCTTCGGTGTCGCGGAGCTGCTGGCGCGGGTGCGGGTAGCGCTGCGCCGCAGCCGGGCAGGCGAGGGCGGCGAACCGGTGCTGTTGCTGGGGGATGTGACCGTCGATCTGGCACACCGCCGCGTAACCCGCGACGGGCAGGACATCCACCTGACGCAGACCGAGCTGCGCCTGTTGGCGGCGCTGCTGCGCCATCCCGGCAAGGTGCTCACCCAGCGCCACCTGCTGCGCGAAGTCTGGGGGCCGGCGGCGGTGGAGCAGGGCCACTACCTGCGCATCTACATGGCACGCCTGCGCCACAAGCTGGAGGTCGACCCCGCCCGGCCGGTGTTCCTGCTGACCGAAACGGGTGTGGGTTACCGCTACGCGCCAGCCTGAATCCTCATGGGAAGGTTTTTCTGGCGCGTGGATTGCTTGCCGTGCAGGCGTGGCGCAACTCAGGCGCCGAGCAAGGCAGTCCAGAGGAGCACACCGCATGATCCCCGGAGAACTCGACACCGCCCCCGGCGAGATTGAACTCAACGCCGGCCGGCCAACCATCACCCTGGCCGTCGCGAACACCGGCGACCGGCCGATCCAGGTCGGCTCGCACTACCACTTCGCCGAGACCAACCCCGCGCTGCGTTTCGACCGTGCCTTCGCGCGTGGCATGCGGCTCGACATCCCGGCCGGCACCGCGGTGCGCTTCGAGCCGGGCCAGACGCGCGAAGTGACGCTGGTGGCCTACGCCGGCACGCGCGAGGTGTACGGCTTTCGGGGCGAAGTCATGGGCCAACTGGAGGCGCAGCCATGAGCCGCATCAGCCGCCGCGCCTATGCCGAGATGTTCGGCCCCACCACCGGTGACCGCGTGCGCCTGGGCGACACCGAGCTGTGGATCGAGGTCGAGCGCGACTTCACCGTCTACGGCGAGGAAGTGAAATTCGGCGGCGGCAAGGTGATCCGCGACGGCCAGGGCCAGAGCCAGGCTACCCGCGCCAGCGGCGCGCTCGACACCGTCATCACCAACGCGCTGATCCTCGACCACTGGGGCGTGGTCAAGGCCGATATCGGCATCAAGGGCGGGCGCATCGCCGGCATCGGCAAGGCCGGCAACCCGGACGTGCAGCCGGGCGTGACGCTGGTCATCGGCCCCGGCACCGAGGTGATCGCGGGCGAGGGGCTGATCGCCACCGCCGGCGGCATCGACGCGCACATCCACTTCATCTGCCCGCAGCAGGTGGAGGACGCGCTGATGTCCGGCATCACCACCATGATCGGCGGCGGCACCGGGCCGGCCACCGGCACCAATGCCACCACCTGCACGCCCGGCGCCTGGCACCTGGCGCGCATGCTGGAAGCCGCCGAAGCGCTGCCGATGAACCTCGGCTTTCTGGGCAAGGGCAACGCCAGCCGGCCGGAGGCGCTCGTCGAGCAGATCGAGGCCGGCGCCATGGGCCTGAAGCTGCACGAGGACTGGGGCACCACGCCCGCTGCCATCGACTGCTGCCTCACCGTCGCCGATCAATACGACGTGCAGGTCGCCATCCACACCGACACGCTGAACGAATCCGGCTTCGTGGAAGACACGCTGGCCGCCTTCAAGGGACGCACCATCCACACCTACCACACCGAGGGCGCCGGCGGCGGCCACGCGCCGGACATCATCAAGGCCTGCGGCGCAGCCAACGTGCTGCCGTCCTCCACCAACCCGACGCGGCCCTACACGGTCAACACCGTGGACGAGCACCTCGACATGCTGATGGTGTGCCACCACCTGGACCCCGGCATCGCCGAGGACGTCGCCTTCGCCGAATCGCGCATCCGCCGCGAGACCATCGCCGCCGAGGACATCCTGCATGATCTGGGCGCGTTTTCGATGATCAGCTCGGACTCCCAGGCCATGGGCCGGGTGGGCGAAGTGGTCATCCGCACCTGGCAGACCGCGCACAAGATGAAGGTGCAGCGCGGCGCGCTGGCGCCGGACTCAGGTCGCGCCGACAATTTCCGCGCCCGCCGCTACGTGGCCAAGTACACCATCAACCCCGCCATCAGCCACGGCATCGCCCACGAGGTCGGCTCGCTGGAAGCCGGCAAGCTGGCCGACATCGTGTTGTGGAACCCGGCGTTCTTCGGCGCCAAACCGGCGCTGATCCTCAAGGGCGGCGCCATCGCCGCCGCGCCCATGGGCGACCCCAACGCCTCCATCCCCACGCCCCAGCCGGTCCACTACCGGCCGATGTTCGGCGCGCTCGGCCCGGCCATCGCCTCGACCTGCCTGACCTTCGTTTCCCAGGCCGCCCTGAATGCCGGCGTGCCCGAACGGCTCGGCCTCAAGCGCCGCGCCGTGGCGGTCAAAAACACCCGCGCCATCACCAAGCGCGACATGGTGCTCAACGACTACCTGCCGCTGATGGAGGTAGATTCGCAAACCTACGAAGTGCGGGCGGATGGCGTACTGCTGACCTGCGAGCCGGCCAAAGTGCTGCCGCTCGCGCAGCGGTATTTTTTGTTCTGAGGAAGAGGAAGAGGGAGAAGGGAATGATGGGTTACGCTGCGCTCCACCCATCCTACGCGAGCTTACCCAATGACCACCGTACAGATTAGCTTGCCCGGGCCGTTGGCCAAGGAAGCCGCCAAAGCCGGCCTGCTCACTTCGGACAAGATCGCAGCCTTGCTGCGCGAGCAGTTGCGCGCCGAGCGCCTCAAGCGCCTGCGCGCCGCTCGCGAAATGCTCGCTGCCGATCCGCTGCCGCCGATGACGGCCGACGAAATCCAAGCTGAAATCCGCGCCTACCGGGCCGGGCAGCGGCGTGCGCCTGGTCCTTGACACCAACACGGTCATTTCGGGGCTGCTGTGGGGCGGCCCATCCGGGCAGCTGATAGATGCCGCCGAAACGCAAGGCATCGAGTTGGCGTGCAGTACCGCGCTGCTGGCTGAGTTGGAAGGCGTGCTGAGTCGGCCCAAGTTCGCCAGGCAACTCGTCAGGCGCGGACTGCGTGCAGCTGATCTGTTCGATGGCTATGCGGCACTGGCCGTGCACGTGATCCCGGCCGAAACGCAGCGCGTCTGCCGCGATCCTGACGACGATCACGTGCTCGCCTGCGCCCTGGCCGCGCGGGCCGATGCCGTCGTCTCGGGCGATGACGATCTACTGACGCTGGGAAGCCACCAAGGCATTCCGATTCTGACTGCGGCGCAGGCGCTCAAAAAGCTCCGGTCCGGAGCTTGACGCGGAAGGCGGATCACGATCCGCCCTACGCGGGCTGCCGCTCGCGCAGCGGTATTTTTTGTTTTAACGTGTCGACGCAACAGCTCTCGCGAGTAACTGCAACCCGGAAGGCGGAATACGCTTCGCTATTCCGCCCTACGCGGGCTGAGCTTGCGCGGTGGCCGGGTGGCGGCCCGCCGTGCGGTGCGCAGCCCGTGGGCGGCTTCACTGGTGTAGCCCGCGTCGGGCGAGTGGTTGCGGGCCAACTCGCGGCTGATCGTGGAGGGCGAGCGATCCAGTGTGCGGGCCATGGCCCGCATACTGGCCTTCAGCCGGGCCATGCCGGCAATGACGACCCGCTCTTCAGGCCGCAGCTGCGTATACGAGGGTTGTTTTTCCATGGCAACACCTTACTCCGGGTGAGGTGTTGCACTTCAAACTTGAAACCGCCCCCCATATGAAGGTCTTTGCAATGCCAGACGTCCAAAACAAATACGCCGGCAGGCTCGAATACTTGGATGAGCCCGGACATCTTCAGGTCGATGAGCTTTTCATACGTGAGAGCCACATCTCCCTTTCTGGTGCTTCCGTTACGCCGGAATATGGCAGTTGGGCGTTCACAGCGGAGCTACCGCTCGTGCAGGGCATGTACCAACGGGCGTCGCTCCGCGCAAGCAAAGACGGCGTCGCAAGTGATCCGTTCGAACTGCGCATGCGTGTAACGCAAGGCGAGTCCGGTTGCCTTCTGGTCGATGGCATTTGGGTTGAGCGTTTCAGTTCAAGGTTCAAGGGCGTGTTGCATGTGGGCTAAGATCTCAATCCAGCGGACGCAAGCCCGCTATGCGGGTTCGCGCCGCTGATTTCGGAGGTTAGCCCTTTTGGGGGAAGATAGTCGTGGGTCAAAAAAAGGGCTTTCCCAAAGGGTCAGCGAGCGTAGGGTGCGCAAAGCGCAGCGTGCCTACGCGAACACGGCGCCAGTCGCCGCCAAGGGCTCGTCGAAAGCTCGTCAGAGCCGCGTGGGCACGGCCTTATGGCCTTTGACCACCCTACGCTCGCTTTCTGCGGGCGGTTTCAAGTTTGAAGTGCAACACCTCACCCGGAGCCCGCGTAGGGCGGAATAGCGAAGCGTATTCCGCCTTCCGAGAGCAAGGCGACTCGAAACTCACCCCGCGCACTGCTGATCCGGCGGCCCAGTCCGGGGGATAAACACCCCGCTCGACGTAGCGGTGAAACGATGAATACGGCCAGTCCACAACCCAGTCGGCGTGGCCGTGTTTCACGGGGTTGTGATGGATGTAGCCCAAGTTGGGCTGACGCAGGAAGCCCAACATCGTCTACACCGGGAACGCTGGAGTACAAAGATTGCCGGCTGCAACCCGCCGGACGAACCGCTTCTGTGCGTGATGCTTGGGTGAAATGCAAAACGCGCAGGCTTCGCAAATGCGGCGCAACGCGCTGCGCTCATTGCTCCCTACGCAGGACTGTTACGATCTGCGGATGGCCGACGACATCACAACCCTGCGCCGCATCCTGACCGCCTGCCGCACCATCGCCGTGGTGGGCCTGTCGGCGGACTGGAACCGCCCCAGCTACTTTGCCGCCAAGTACATGCAGCACCACGGTTACCGCATCGTGCCGGTGAACCCGCGCTATGAGGAGGTGCTGGGCGAGCGCTGCTATGCAAGCCTCGCCGACATCCCGCACGCGGTGGACATGGTGGACGTGTTCCGCCGCACGCAAGACGTGCTGCCGATTGCCGAGCAGGCGATCGCCATTGGCGCAAAATGCCTGTGGCAGCAGCTTGGCGTGATGAACCTCGAAGCCGACCGCCTGGCGCGCGCGGCGGGGCTCGATTCGGTGCTGGACCGCTGCGTGAAGATCGAGCACGCGCGCCTGTTCGGCGGCCTGCACTGGGCGGGCGTGAACACGCGCGTGATTTCCGCGCGCCGACCGCACTGAAGCGGGCACGCGATGGCTGACCGTCAGTTCAAGCCCGAGACGCTGGCCATCCACGCCGGCCAGATTCCGGACGCTGCCACCGGCGCCCGCGCGCTGCCCATCTACCAGACCACCAGCTTCGTGTTCGACAGCGCCGACCACGCGGCCTCGCTGTTCAACCTGCAAACCTTCGGCAACGTCTATTCGCGGCTGAGCAACCCGACCGTGGCGGCGCTGGAAGAGCGCGTGGCGGCGCTCGAAGGCGGCCGCGCCGCGGTCGCGTCGGCCAGCGGCATGGCCGCCGAGGCAATGGCGCTGATGACCCTGCTGGAACACGGCGACCACATCGTGGCGGCCGGCGCGCTGTACGGCGGCACGGTGACCCTGCTGGCGGTGAATCTGGCCAAGTTCGGTATCGAGACCAGCTTTGTGGATGCCACGCAGCCGGACGCCTTTGCCGCCGCCATGCGGCCGAACACGCGCGCGGTGTTCGCCGAGAGCCTGGGCAACCCGAGCCTGACGGTGCTGGACATCGCCGCGGTGGCCGACGTGGCGCACGCGCACGGCGTGCCGCTGGTAATCGACAACACGGTGCCGTCGCCATTCCTGTGCAACCCGATCGCCTTTGGCGCGGATATCGTGGTGCATTCGGCGACCAAGTACCTGGGCGGCCACGGCACCACGCTGGCCGGCGTGATCGTCGAGAGCGGCAAATTCCCCTGGGACAACGGCAAATTCCCGGGCATGACCGAACCCTCGCCCGGCTACCACGGCGTGAAGTTCTACGAGACCTTCGGCGACTTCGGCTTCACCATGCGTGCGCGCATGGAAACGCTGCGCGTGTATGGCGCGGCGCTGGCGCCGACCAGCGCGTGGCAGATCCTGCAGGGCATCGAAACGCTGCCGGTGCGCATGGAGCGCCACTGCGCGAATGCGCTGCGCGTGGCCGAGTTCCTGCGCGCCGACCCGCGCGTGAGCTGGGTGAGCTATCCCGGCCTGCCGGAGCATCCGCAGCACGCGCTGGTGCAGCGGCAGATGCGCGGGGCGTCCGGCCTGCTGGCGTTTGGGGTGAAGGGCGGCGTGGCGGCGGGCGTGCGCTTCATCGAATCCGCGCAGTTCATGAGCCATCTGGCCAACATCGGCGACACGCGCACGCTGATCATCCACCCGGCTTCCACCACGCACCGCCAGCTCGACGACGCGCAGCAAATCGCCGCCGGTGTGTTGCCCGACATGGTGCGCATGTCCGTGGGCCTGGAGCACGTGGACGACATCCTGTGGGACATCGATCAGGCGCTGGCGGCGGCCAGCGCGTAGGTTCCACGGGCGCGCGACGGGGCATGCCCCGCGTGGCGCTCGCCGCGACTGACGGCGGACGTCTCACCCGCACCGACCGGCAGCCGTTGCCGTGAGGGTCTTGCTGGCCGGCGTTGCTTATCTTGCAGCCCTGGCGGTGGTTGGGGCGCTTGCGTTGCTGGTCGTGATGGTTCTTGCCGGCCCGCACAGCGACCTGTTGCCCGGCGCGGCGCAGGGCGGGGTTCTGATTGTGGGCTGGCTGGTGGTTGTGGTCATTCCGGCCATGGCCGCGCGGCAGGTCTGGCGCCGCGCGGGCAAGCGCCCGGATCGGTAGGCGCGTGAATGGTGATGCTTGGGTGGGATGCAAAACGCACGGGCTTCGCACGCGTTTTTAAGGATGAGGGTGAAATCTGTGGGGATTCCTGCGTCCGCCCCAGCTACATGGACTTCTTCTGGATGAACTCGATCTTGTAGCCGTCGGGGTCTTCCACGAAGGCGATGACGGTGGTGCCGTGCTTCATGGGGCCGGCTTCGCGCGTGACCTTGCCGCCGCGTTCCTTCACGTTCTTGCAGGCCTCGTAGGCGTCGTCCACTTCCACGGCGATGTGGCCGTAGCCGTTGCCCAGGTCGTACTTGTCGGTGTCCCAGTTGTGGGTGAGCTCGATGACGGCACCCGCGGACTCGTCCTGGTAGCCCACAAACGCCAGCGTGAACTTGCCGTCGGGGTAGTCCGTGCGGCGCAGCACCCGCATGCCGAGCACGTTGGTGTAGAAGTCGATGGATTTGTCCAGGTTACCGACTCGCAGCATGGTATGGAGCAAACGCATGATGTGTTTCCTTGGCGTGGTTTGGGGAAGCCGTGCGGAAAAAAATGGGGTCAGGTACAAAGCAGAGTTTATACATTAATCTAGATTCCAGACCTGACCCCTGTATGGTGACCGCTGTATGGGCGTGCTCCTCGATGGAAGCGTTAGACGGCATTTCTAGAAACCCACAGCACAAAAAGAGTGCCGCCCGTAGCTACTTGAAGCCAGAAGGCAAGCTTTGTACTCCTGGCAAGAAAGGCGCCTGGCGAGGACAGCGTGCGAAGGACAAGACCCAAGACCAAGCCCGTGAGAAAGAGCCCGACCCATCCCAACCAAGCAACACCAACGCCGGTGCAACCAAACCCCTCGCACCGGAGGTGCCAAATGTCAACGGCCCAGGCGATGAGCGCGCCAACGAAGGCGATGTACACGACGGCCAGAGTCTTGCTTGTAGGGTTCTTCACGATTCCTGACGCCTGATATAAGGAGTTCATGTAGATACTGTTATCCGGCCACGGGATGCAAGGCCGGATCGTCACCCCGGCCCCATTTATCGTCACCCCGGCGAAAGCCGGGGTCCAGTCCCTCACCACTCTGGATTCCGGCTTTGGCCGGAATGACGAAGGTGTCGGAGTCACGTTGGGCTGACGCAGCAAGCCCAACACATTCAATCGTCGTCCGAAAAACACACTCGCGACGCCCCCGCGTCCTGCATTCCCCACACGAACCGCGAACAGAAAGCGCTCCTTCGGGCAGGTTGCGCCTGGCAACCTTTGTGTGCCGCTATCGGTGTATACGACGTTGGGCTTTCTGCGTCAGCCCAACCGGGCTGCGGGGCAACCCGGAAGGCGGAATACGCTGCGCTATTCCGCCCTACGCGGGCTGTTCGAGATTGGCGGAGAATGGCCTTCCGCAAACAGAGTGTAGTGTTGCCCTTTCAGATTTGGCTTGCAGATAGGTCAGTCGTACATGGCGAGAGATTGGCGAGTAAGTAACTATCATAAGATCACTTAACTCACAACGTGCCTGCGTTCGCGCGTAGGAGCCATTGCCCGTAAACGTAACCTGATGTGAGGTGCCGTGGTATTCCTCAATCTGAAACTGTCCGCTCAATCCCACTAAGGCAGAATGCATTGCCCGAAATAGTGGGATTTCGTTATGGGTGAACCCCCGCGTCAGCGATCGGAAGCTGGCATCAAAATTACTAGCGAAGGAAATTGCTGGATCAGCCATTACATCTCCATGTAGCGTAGTTCATGTAGGTTGGGCTGACGCAGGAAGCCCAACAGATTCAACCGTCGTCCGAAAAACACGCTCGCGAAGCCCGCGCGTCTTGCATTCCCCACACGAACCGCGAACAGAAAGCGCTCCGTCGGGCAGGTTGCGCATGGCAGCCTTTTTGCCCCGGTATCGGTGTAAACGACGTTGGGCTTCCTGCGTCAGCCCAACCTACGCGGGCTACGCTATTCCGCCCTACGCGGACTGGAAACCCAGTATGTCAAAAAATTCTTCGTGCATTTAGCGCCATCGCGTACTTGGGCGACAGTTTGTTCGAGAAGTCGCTTTCAAAACGATCCATTGCTGCCTCAATATGCTGTTCACGGCCAACCGCCGCGTGCATTTGGTAGAGAACAATGAGCTTGCAGGCCGCAGCTTCCTCAAATGTGAGCGCTCTATCCGTTACGTCTAAATACTGCCGCCTGATCAGCTCGGACATTACTTTTTTTGCATTTGGTGGTAAATCGCGCTGAAAATATGGCACATATCGAAAGAGTAGCGCGTCCGAACCGCGGTCCAACAACTTGATGCTGGCGTAGTTCTTTGTGGCGTGACAAATTAGTTTGAACATGCTCCGGCCCTCCGTTCTCTTCGTTTAGAAACTGACAATAGCGCGTATCGGTATAAAGTTGGGTCTAATGTAAAATGTACACCAAGTGGCGTATAACCTTGAACAAAGAGTCTGGCATTTCGTCGGCAAATCAAACGGTTGGGGCGGTGCGCCAGATTGTCCACCCTGGCCGCCTCAAAACGCCAGGCCCACTCAATCAAACACAATCACCCCCCGTGCATTGCGCCCGGCTTCCAGGTCCGCAAACGCCTGGCCGGCTTCGTCGATGGTGTAGGTGCGGGTCACCATGTGGTCAAGGTCGAGTTTGCCGGCCTTGTAGAGGTCGAGCAACATCGGGAAGTCGACCTTGAAGTTGGCGCTGCCGTACATGGAGCCTTTCACGGTCTTGGCGGTGAACGGCAGGATCAGGCTGTTGAAGGAGTAGCGGTCGTCCTTGCTGCCGACGCCGACGACCACGGTCATGCCGCCGCGGCGGGTGGCTTTGAAGGCAGTCTCCACCAGTTTGCCGATGCCGACCACCTCGAAGGCGTAGTCGGCGCCAATGCCGCCGGTCAGGCCCATGATTTCCTTGACCGGGTCGCTGCCCGGTTCCACGGTGTGGGTGGCGCCAAAGCCCTTGGCCATTTCCAGCTTTTCGCGCGACAGATCGACCGCGATCACCATGCGCGCGCCGGCAATGCGTGCGCCCTGGATCACTGAGAGGCCCACGCCGCCGCAGCCGAACACGGCCACGGTGCTGCCGGGCTTGACCTCGGCGGTGTTGATGACGGCACCGACGCCGGTGGTAACGCCGCAGCCGACCAGCGCCGCGGCCTTGAACGGCACGCTCTTGTCCACGGACACGACGCAGGCTTCCGGCACCACGGCGTACTCGGCCATGTTGCCCAGGAAGGACATGGTGTAGAAGCGCTTGCCGTCCTGGTGGATGCGGCTGGTGCCGTCGAACAGCGTGCCGTCCGGCGGGCTGACGGTGCACAGGAACGGCTGGTCGTGCAGGCAGTGGAAGCACTCGCCGCAGCGCGGCACGAAGGACATCACCACGTGATCGCCGGGCTTGACGGTGCGCACGCCCTCGCCGATTTGCTCGACGATGCCGGCGCCCTCGTGGCCGATGACGGCCGGGAACGGCTGCGGGATGGTGCCGTTGATGATGGAGATGTCCGAGTGGCACACGCCGCAGGCCTTGATGCGCACCAGCACTTCGCCGGTCTTGGGCGGGTCCAGGTTCACGGTCTCGACGGCGTACTGGTTCTGGTCGCGCACGACAACGGCTTTCATCGACAGCATGGCTTGGCTCCTGCACTCGCGCCGCGGCCGGATGCCGGCGGCTGTTGCTGGCATTGTCGGCGGCGCCGCGCGCCCGGTCCAGCGGCGTGACTGAACGACCGTTCTGGTGCTGCTACCATGCCGTAAATGGCCGTGGCAGGGACGCCCGGACCCATCGGTCAGGGACGGACAAAGCGATTTCAACGAGGAGAACGTCATGGCCTACGACCTGGTCATCCGCGGCGGCACGCTGGTGGATGGCAGCGGCGGCGCCGGTTTTGTGGCCGATGTGGCGGTCAGGGACGGGCGCATCGTCAAGATTGGCCAGATCACCGGCGAGGCGACGCAGACCGTCGACGCCACCGGCCGGGTGGTGGCGCCCGGTTTCATCGACCCGCACACGCACTACGACGCGCAGTTGTCCTGGGATCCGCTGGTCACGCCCACGGCCTGGCACGGCGTCACCACCACGGTGATCGGCAACTGCGGCGTGGGTCTGGCGCCGTGCCGGCCGGACACGCGCGAACGCGCGCTGTGGGATCTGATCAACGTGGAGGCGATGTCGCGCGAGGTGCTGGAGGCCGGCATCGACTGGCAGTGGGAGTCGTTTGGCGAGTTCATGGCCGCCACGCTGGGGCGGGGCAGCGCCATCAATCTGGGCTTTCTGGTGCCGCTGTCGCCGCTGCGGACCTATGCGCTGGGCGAGGCGGCCAGCGAGCGCGCCGCGACGGCGGCCGAGACCGAGACGCTGTGCGGCCTGCTGGGGGATGCACTGTCGGCCGGGGCGCTGGGGTTCAGTTCGTCCCAGCAGCCCAACCACGTCGGCTACAACGGCACGCCGCTGGCCAGTCGCCTGACCAGCAACGACGAGTTCGCCGCCTATGCCCGCACGGTGGGCAAACATGGTCGCGGCGGCATCGAGATCGCCGTGACCAAAAAACTGGCGCACCTGCAGGACGAGGACGTCGCCCTGCTGGAGCTGCTGTGCGAGCAAAGCGGCCGGCCGGTGACCTGGCTGACGCTGCTGGACCTCAATTCCAGTCCGGGCTGCGCCTTTGCCGCCGTGGAGCGGGCAGGGCACCTGACCGCCAGAGGCTGTTATCCGCAGACCGTGGTGCGGCCGTTCATGGCCGAGGCGGACGTGCGCAATCCGTTCATGTTCGCGCCGCTGCCGGCCTGGAAGGCGGCCTTCAACCAGCCGGTCGAGGTGCAGAAAGCGCTGTATGCGGACACCGCTTTCCGGCGCACCTTCCGCGCCGACATGGCCGAGGGCCGCTCGCTGGTGCGCGACTGGAACCACTTCGAGTTGCTGTCGGCGGACAACCCGGACCTGCAGCCGCTGCTGGGGCGCACGGTGGCGGACATCGCCGCCGAGCGCGGCGCCGACCCGTGCGACACGTTCCTGGATCTAGCGATTGCGGACGACGTGAACACGCGCTTTCGGGTGGCAGTGGCCAACTCGGACGAGGCCAACCTGGCCCGCATGCTCACCGACCCCCGCATCCGCATTGGTCTTGGCGACGGCGGGGCGCACGTGGACATGCTGTGCGAGGCCGGCTACACGACCTATCTGCTCGGCTACTGGGTGCGCGAACGCAAGCTGATGAGCCTGGAGCGCGCCGTGCAGCGCATCACGTCTGAAGCCGCCGGCCTGTTCGGCATCCGCGAGCGGGGCCTGCTGAAGGAGGGTTACTTCGCGGACATCGTGGTGTTCGACCCCGCCACGGTCGGCTCGGACCGCCGCCCGCACCTGGTGGCCGATCTGCCGGCCGGTGGCAAACGCATGATCGCCGAGGCGCGCGGCGTGGACTGCACCATCGTCAATGGCCGCCTGGTGTTCGACCACGGCCGGCACACCGGCGCGCTGCCCGGCGTGGCTGTGAACTGAGAGGAGGGGAATCATGGACATGCGAGTGACTGACGGCCGCCACCCGGCGCTGACCGACCCCGGCCGCTACTTCGTCGACCAGCCGGCGCAGAGCCAGTTCAATGTGCATCGCGACCTGTTTCGGGACGCCGAGCTTTTCGAGCTGGAAATGGCGCACGTGTTCGAGGCCAGTTGGGTGTATCTGTGTCACGAAAGCCAGTTGCGCAGCGCCAACGACTACTACACCACCCACATCGGTCGAACGCCGGTGGTGGTGCTGCGCGGGCAGGACGGGGCGCTGCGCGGCTTCGTCAACGCCTGTCCACATCGCGGCACGCGCCTGTACACGGCTCGCCAGGGCAACGCGCAGGTGCAGATGTGCCCGTATCACGCCTGGTGTTTCGATTCCGCCGGGCAGTGCGTGAAGATCAAAGACCAGCCGCAGGCCGGCTACGCGCCGTCCTTCGGCCGGCAGAGCCATGACCTCAAGCCGCTGGGCCGGCTGGCGAGCTACCAGGGCTTCGTGTTCGGCGCCCTGCCGGCGGACGTGCCTGCGCTCGCGGATTACCTGGGCGACGCGCGGTTTTTCATCGACACCTTCGCCCAGCAGTCGGCGCAGGGCATGGAAATCCTGCCCGGCGAGGTGTCCTACGTGTTTCGCGCCAACTGGAAGCTCCAGGTCGAGAACACGATGGACATCTACCACCTGACCACGGTGCACTCCACGTTTGCCAAGATCGTGCAGCAGCGTGGCGCGCGCGAGGCCGCCGCTGCCGGTGCCGACAAGGTCAAGGCGGTGAACCTGGGCGCGCTGGCGGGGCAGGAGCAGGGCACCTACACCTTCCCGCACGGCCACACCGTGTTCTGGGGCACCGACCCGCTGCGCGAGAACCGCGCCCTGTGGGCGATGCGCCCGGACCTGCTCGACCGCGGCGTCGACCCGCAGCAGGTGGAGTGGATGTTCCGCCCGCGGGTGCTGAACTTCTTTCCCAACATCCAGTTCGTGGACAGCGCCTGCATGCAGCTGCGGGTGATCCGCCCGCTGGCGCCGGATCGCACCGAGATGACCATGTTCTGCCTGGCCCCGCGCGGCGAGCCGGCCGCGGGGCGCCGTCGCCGGCTGCGTCAGTACGAGGACTTCTTCAACGCCAGCGGCATTGCCACCCCGGACGACGTGGCCTGCTACGAGGACATCCACGCCGGCGGGCTTGGTGACGCGCACAGCGAGTGGATTCAGGGCTTCGCCCGCGGCATGGACAAGGTGATCGCCGGTCCGGACAGCCACGCCAGGGACATCGGCATCCGGCCGCTGGAGTCGTGCAGCGGGGTCGAGATCCAGGACGAGACCGTGTTTCGCGGCTTTTACCGGGAATGGCTGGCGCGCATGCACAAGGCCGGCGGTGCCCAGCCCGCGCAGGCGGCGGCCGGAGCGCGCGCATGACCAACGTCGAACTGCTCGATCAGGCCCAGCGCCTGCTGTTCGACGAGGCGGCGGCGCTCGACCAGCGCCGCTGGGACGACTGGCTGGCGCTGTACACGCCGGACTGCGAGTTCTGGGTGCCGGCCTGGAAAAGCGAGGACGTGCCGACGGCGGACCCCGGCGGCGAGGTTTCGCTGGTTTACTACGACAGCCGGGCCGGACTCGAAGAGCGCGTCTGGCGCATCCAGTCGGCCGCCGCCCCGGCGCACCGCGTGCTGCCGCGCACGTGTCACGCCGTGCACAACGTGCGCCTGCTGGGCAGCAACGCCGGCAGCCTGACCGTGCACGCCACTTGGCGCGTGGACAGCTACAAGGAAAAAGCCGCCAGCAGCCTGTTCGGCTTTTACGACTACCTGTTGACTGGCCAGTCGGGCGCGTGGCGGATCGCCAAAAAGAAAATCACCCTGCTCAGCGACTGCGTGCCGTCGTATTTCGACCTGTATCAGGTGTGACGGCAAACCGGGGCCGGCCTGTTCATTGCACCGTGAGGCGGTAGCTGCCTGAACCGCTGCTGAATGGCTTGACCTCAAGGTAATACGTCAAGTCGGCGGTAGTATCGACGCTGAAATCCAGCGACGCTCCGACGGTGCCGTCGTAGCCTTCCTTGATCTGGGATCGCTGGGCGTTGTAGACGACCACGTGGGGGCGCAGCGTCGTGGAGCGGTTTTCCAGGGTTATCCGCAAGGATTCGCCGGGCGCCGCGGCGAGCCGGTACCAGTCCTTGTCCTGCTCGTCCAGGATGTTGGCGTCGATGCTTTCACCGACGGTGATGGCGCTTGGCGTGTCGCGGATCGGATCGTCGTTGGGTTCGAAGCGGTCGTATGCCGCCTGCGGCAGGGCACTTAAGGTGTAGTTGCCGCTAGTGCCATAGGGGTTGACCTCGACGTAGTAGAGCTTGCCCGGCTCGGCCGTGAAGGCCAGTTCCGTATCGGCGCCGGCGGTGCCGCTGTAGGCCTCCTGCAGCGCGGCCTTGTCGGGCCCGAACACCTTCACGTACGGACGCAGCGTGTCGGAGCGGTTTTCCAGTCTGACGATGACCCGCTCGCGTACGCGGGCGCCCGACGTGAACTTGAAGTTGTCGCTGTCCTCGGTGCTGGCAATCTCGCCCTCGATGGGTGTGTCGATGGCGATCTCGGCGGCGCTCGTCTTGTTGTCGTTGGGCTCGCGCTCCGAGCCGCTGCGGGTGGTGGCGTCAGGCTGGCCGGATGGCTGTGGGGCCAGTTGGGCGACCTGCCGGCCAAGCGCCGTCACCTCGCTGGCGGCGCTTTTCAGGCTGCTGGCGATCTGCGTCTTCTGCTGCTCGACGACAGCGGTCTGGCCCTGCGCCTGTGCCGTGGCGGCGACATCTACCTGGCGGGCCGTTTCCGCGATCTGCCGGTCGTACGCAGACGCCCGCGCAATGCACTGCTGGAACTGGTCCGGGTTCAGCTTGCCGCCTTCGAGCACACTGCAGCAGGTCTTCAGGTGCAGGCCCACTTTCTGGGCGCCTTCGGTGAGTTCCTGCACCTTTTCCTGGCTGACGGCGAAGCCGCCCTTGTTTTTTATCAGCTCGATATTCGCCTCGAGCCTCGGCGCGGTCTGCTCGAACACGCCCTGACAGGACGAGGCGCCGGGCCTGATCAGCACCAGCGCAGCGCCGCCGGCCAGCACGACGATGCCCAGGCCGATCAGAATCGCCTTGACGGCTCCGCTCATGGCGGGGGCGGGGTCGGTCATGATCGTCTCCTCGTGCGGGCGGTCATTATGTCCAGGTGCGGATTAACGCACAGCAGGCGGTGGGCGTACCCTGCCAGTGAGGTGTTTTTGCGCCGGTCGCTCCCGCGCCCTCGCCCCCAGAGCCTCTGCGGTGGCCTGTTAGAATGCCGCAAACCCAATAGCGGAGCGCCTTTTCAATGCAATTCGAGCTCACCCGTCTGCCCGTCACCGATCAGCCGGGCGGCTGCGTGGTGGCCGGCGTGTTCGCCTCGCGCGCCCTGACGCCGTCGGCCAAGCTGCTCGACAAGGCCACCGATGGCGCCATCAGCGCGGCAGTCAAGGCCGGTGACATCAGCGGCAAGCCGGGCGAGACGCTGCTGCTGCGCGGCCTTTCCGGTATCAAGGCCGAACGCGTGCTGCTGGTCGGCTGCGGCAAGGCCGGCGAGCTGCACGAAGGCACCTATCAGCGCATCGTCGCTGCCGCTGCTGCCGCGTTGGGCCGGCTGCACGGCGCCGATGCGGCTCTTTACCTTGCGGAACTTGCCGTTGCCGGACACGACGAAGCCTGGCGCGTGCGCACGGCCGTCGCGGCCGCTGATCACGCGCTGTACCGCTTCACCGAGTACAAGCGCGAACCGGGCAAGCAGCACCTGAAGACACTCGCCATCGGCTGCGGCGCCCGTCAGGCCAAGACACTCGACACCGCCCTGAAGCAGGGCCAGGCCATCGCCGCCGGGGTGACGCTGGCGCGCGATCTGGGCAACCAGCCGGCCAATGTGTGCACGCCGAGCTATCTGGCCGAGCAGGCGCAGGCCCTTGCCAAGGCGCACGACCTGCATATCGAAGTGCTCGAAGAGGCGCAGATGCGCGAGCTGGGCATGGGCGCGCTGCTGGCGGTGGCGCAGGGCAGTCGCCAGCCGCCCAAGCTGATCGTGCTCAAGCACCTGCGCGGGAAGCCCAAGGCGGCGCCGCTGGTGCTGGTCGGCAAGGGCGTGACCTTCGACTCGGGCGGCATCTCCATCAAGCCCGCCGCCGGCATGGACGAGATGAAGTTCGACATGTGCGGCGCCGCCTCGGTGCTGGGCACGCTCAAGGCCGCGGCGCTGCTGGAGCTGCCGGTGAACCTGATCGGCGTGATCCCGGCCAGCGAGAACCTGCCCGACGGCAACGCCGTCAAGCCGGGCGACATCGTCAAAACCATGGCCGGCAAGACGGTTGAGATTCTGAACACCGACGCCGAAGGCCGCCTGCTGCTGTGCGATGCGCTGACCTACGTGGAGCGCTTCAAGCCGGACGCCGTCATCGACATCGCCACGCTCACCGGTGCCTGCGTGGTTTCGCTCGGCAACCACGCCCACGGCCTGCTGGGCAACGACCAGAAGCTGATCGACGCGCTGCTCGCCGCCGGGCGCACGGCGCACGACCGCGCCTGGCAGTTGCCACTGTGGGACGACTACAAGGAGCAGCTCAAAAGCCCCTTCGCCGACCTGCCCAACGTGGCCGGGCGCGAGGCCGGCACCATCACCGCGGCGGCCTTCCTGTCGGCCTTCACGGAAAAACTGCGCTGGGCGCACCTGGACATTGCCGGCACCGCCTGGAAGTCCGGCAAGGACAAGAACTCCACCGGCCGGCCGGTGGGTCTGCTGGTGCAGTACCTGCTGGACCGCGTCGCCGGCTGATGGCGGAGGTCGATTTCTACGTGCTGGAGGGCGATCCGCCGCCCGACCCGCAGCAGTTCGTCTGCCGCCTGCTGGACACGGTCCACCGGCGCGGCGGCGAGGTGCATGTGCACGTGGCGGACGAGGCGGCCGCCCACGCGCTCGACGCCCGGCTGTGGAGTTTCAGCGCCGGTTCCTTCGTGCCGCACCGGCTGGTGGGCATGCCCGGCCGGGCGCCGGTTTGGATCGGCTGGCAGCCGCCGGCACAGCCGGGCGAGGTACTGCTGAACCTGGCTGACGAGGTACCGCATTTCTTCAGCGGTTTTCGGCGCGTGCTGGAGCTGGTGCCGGCCGATCCGCCGGGCCGCGACCGCGCCCGGGCGCGCTACCGTTTTTACCGCGAGCGCGGCTATCCGCTGCGCCAGCACACGTTCGGAGGTGGCGCATGAACGGCGAAATCCGTGACCCGGAACTGCCGGACGACGACGACATCCCGACCCTGACCGAAATCGTCGTGCCCGGTCGCCTGCGCACCGATGCGTCGGCCAGCGAGGGGACAGGGCAGGCAACGCCGGAGTTCGTGTTCGACATCGACTTCACGCCCAAGCCCACGCCTGGCGAGCAGGTCTACGACTTTCGTGTCCCGCAGCCGCTCGAGCAGCCGCTGTCCGAGCCGGCGCCGGATGTGCCCGCCGTCGCGGCGCCGCCGCTTCAAGAGGACGATTTGCCGCTGCCCTGGGCTGACGCGAGCGCGCCCGAACAGGTCGAGACAGAAAGCACCTCGCCACTGCCGCCAGCCGGCGCGACCGATCCGCTAAGCCCCCCGCCCCTTGCCGCAGTCGAGCCGCCCGACGCGGATGCACAGGCCCTGCTGCACGCGCTGCTGGCCGAAATCGGCAATGGCCTGGAGCGGCGCCTCGCGCACGAGCTGGCCCTGACCGAACAGCGCCTGCGTGGCGCCGTGCGCGAGGAGCTCGATACCCGCCTGCGCGAACTGCTGGCCGGCACCCCACCCACCGCCTGATCCCGCGCCGCTGCCGGCGCCGCCCCATGGACAAGAACTACGACCCCGCAGCCATCGAACAGCGCTGGTACGACCAGTGGGAACGTGCCGGCCACTTCAAGCCATCCGGCACCGGCGAAGACCCCTTTTGCATCGTCATCCCTCCGCCGAACGTCACCGGCAGCCTGCACATGGGGCATGCCTTCAACAACACGGTGATGGACCTGCTCATCCGCCACGCGCGCATGCAGGGCCGGGACACGCTGTGGCAGGTCGGCACCGACCACGCCGGCATCGCCACGCAGATGGTGGTCGAGCGCCAGCTCGCCGCTGCAGGCCAATCCCGTCACGACCTGGGCCGTGAGGCGTTCCTGGAGCGCGTATGGCAGTGGAAGGCCGAGTCCGGTGGCGCCATCACGCGCCAGCTGCGCCGGCTGGGCGCCTCCTGCGACTGGTCGCGCGAGCGCTTCACCATGGACGCCGGCCTGTCCAAGGCCGTGTCCGAAGTGTTCGTGCGCCTGCATGAGGACGGTTTGATCTACCGCGGCAAGCGGTTGGTCAACTGGGACCCGGTGCTCCGCACGGCGGTGTCGGACCTCGAGGTCGTCAGCGAGGAAGAGCCCGGCCACTTGTGGCACATCCGCTATCCGCTGGCGGACGGCAGCGGCTACCTGACCGTCGCCACCACGCGCCCGGAAACGCTGCTGGGCGACGCCGCCGTGGCCGTGCACCCGGACGACGAACGCTATCGGCACCTGATCGGCAAGGCTTTGCAGCTGCCGCTGTGCGACCGGCAGATTCCGGTCATCGCGGACGATTACGTGGACCCGGCCTTTGGCACCGGGTGTCTGAAGATCACCCCGGCGCACGATTTCAACGACTACCAGGTCTGGCTGCGACATCGGGATGAACCGGTATTCGCGACGCTGCCCAACGGGGGACTGATCAACGTCCTCACTGAAGATGCGCAGATCAAGGAACTCCGAGCAGACGATCTCAAACTTGGTCCCCCTGACGAGGACGGCTTACGGATGCACTCCGGCGCGCCGCTTGAGGGCGCCTGGACCATCGAACTGATCCCACAGAAATACCGCGGCCTCGACCGCTACGCCGCGCGCCAGCAGATCGTCGCCGACCTCGGCGCCGCCGGGCTGCTCGAAGCAGTGAAGGAACACCGCCATGCCGTCCCCCGCGGCGACCGCTCCGGCGCGGTGCTCGAGCCCTATCTCACCGATCAGTGGTACGTGGACCTGACGCGCGAGACACGTCAGGACGGTAAGCCCGGCCCCGGCGGGCTGGTAGCCATCACCCGGCCGGCGTTGGAAGCCGTGCGCTCCCGCAACATCAAACTGATTCCGGACAACTGGGAAAAGACCTACGCGCAGTGGCTGGAGAACATCCAGGACTGGTGCATCAGCCGGCAGATCTGGTGGGGGCACCGCATTCCGGTCTGGTACGACCTCGACGGCAAGGATTATGCCGGCAACGACGAGGCCGACGTGCGCGCCCGTCACAATCTTGCGGCCGACCTGCCGTTGTCGCAGGACGAGGACGTGCTCGACACCTGGTTCAGCTCGGCGCTGTGGCCGTTCTCCACGCTGGGCTGGCCTGATCGGACGCTGCAACTCAAGCGCTACTACCCGACCGACGTGCTGGTCACGGGCTTCGACATCATCTTTTTCTGGGTCGCCCGCATGGTGATGATGGGTCTGGTCATGCGCCCGGCCGACGCCGACGCCGACGCCGATGTTGTCGTCGACCCCGACGTCGACGTCGGGATAGACGACAACGTGCCGTTTCGCACGGTCTACGTGCACGGCCTGGTACGCGATCACGAAGGTCAGAAGATGAGCAAGTCCAAGGGCAACGTGCTGGACCCGCTGGACATCATCGACGGCGTGGACCTGGACACGCTGATCGCCAAGCGCACCGCCGGCCTGATGCAGCCGCAGATGGCCAAAAAGATCGAGCAGGCCACGCGCAAGCAGTTCCCGCAGGGCATCCCGGCCTACGGCACCGATGCGCTGCGCTTCACCTTTGCCTCGCAGGCAACGCTGGGCAGGGATATCAAGTTCGATCTGGCCCGCTGCGAGGGTTACCGCAACTTCTGCACCAAGCTGTGGAACGCCGCCCGCTTCGTGCTGATGAACACCGAGGGCATGCCACCGCTGCCCGCCGAGCCGGTGCGCTACGGGCCAGCGGAACGGTGGATTCGCCGCTGTCTTGCCGAGACGATCACCAAGGTGGACGCGGCGATCGCCGAGTACCGGCTCGATTACGTGGCCAGCGCCCTGTACGAGTTCGCCTGGGGCGGGTATTGCGACTGGTACATCGAACTGGCCAAGCCGGTGTTGCAGGAGCCGGATGCCGATCCGGCGCACACGCTCGGTGTGCGCCGGACCCTGGTCGAAGTGCTGGAAGCCCTGCTGCGCCTGGCGCACCCGCTGATCCCCTTCATCACCGAGGAGATCTGGCAGCAGGTAGCGCCGCGCGCCGGAAAGAAGGGCGACACGATCATGTTGGCAGCCTGGCCGTTGGCCCTGGACTTCGATCAGGACGCGGAAGAAACCGCCGAAGCCGTCGCCCAGATCGGCCTGCTGGTCGAGGTGGTGCGCGCCGTGCGCAACCTGCGCGCGGAACTGAACCTGCCGCCAGGGCAGCCGGTGCCGGTGCTGCTCAGCGGCGACGGCGACGTGCGCACACGCCTGGAAAGCAACGAACACCTGCTGCGCCGCCTGGCCCGCGTGGCCAGCGTCGAGTGGGTGACCGACGCAGCCGCGCCGCAGGCGGCCATGGCGCTGGTCGGCGACCTGACCGTGCGCCTGCCGCTGGAAGGATTGGTCGACGCCAGTGCAGAAATGGACCGCCTGGGCCGGGAAATCGTCAAGCTCGAGCAAGCCATCACTCGTGCCGAGGCCAGACTCGCCAACCCGGCCTTCGTCGACAAGGCGCCGCAGGATGTCGTGGACACCGAGCGGGCACGTCTTGCGGAATTCGCCGAGCAGCGCGCGACGCTGGTCGCGCAGCGCGAACGGATGGCTGCGCTGGCGGGCTGAAAGGCACGGGGCGGCGTGAGCCGAATCACGCTGCCGGCGGTCCGATTCGCGGCGGGTGTGCCGCTCCCACAAGAAAACCCCGTGGGAGGCCCGCCCTCGGGCCGAATGATTTTCACCACCCATCGGCCGGGCGTGGGAGGCCCGTCCCTGGGCCGAATCTTCAGGCCGCAGGGGCCGTGCTTCGAATTCGCGGCGAGGGCGCCGCTCCCACGGGGCGCCGCCGCACGGCGGGGCCCTGGATCGCCAGCGGCGTGGTGGGGTTTGTCGGCCGGCCGTCAGTTCACGGTCAATGCGCGGCGGCCGAAGAACTGACGCTCGAATTCCAGGTCGTCCTGCAGCTGGCGCAGGCGTGCCTCGATGGTGGCCAGCTGCGCAAACGCAATCGGTTGCAGCTTGCTGGCCCGGCGCAGTTGCTCCATGGCCAGCTCCAGACGACCGTTCTGCACATGGTATTCGGCCCGCATCTGGAAGGCCTCGATCTTGTCGCCGCGCTGGTCGGCGGCCCGCGCCAGCAGCTCCAGAACCTGCGGCGCGGGGTCTGCCTGGTGTGCCTGGTCGCCGAGCAGGGCGCGCGTGGCTGCCGGATGGCCGGTGCGCAGTTCCGCCTCGGCAAGCAGGATCATCAGGGCCTGATTGCCCGGGTAGAGTTTCAGGTCGGCGCGTGCCAGCGCGCTGGCGGCCGCCGGTTGATTGGCGGTCAGGGCCAGCTCCACCTGCGCCACCTGGTACGGCAGGAACTCGGGCGCTTCGGTGCGCAGGGCGATCAGCCGCTCGCCCGCCGCCGGGATACGGCCGGCGCGCATGAGCGCCAGCGCCTCGCCGTAGCGCCACGCTCGTGCCGCCTGCGCCTCACCGGGCATGGCGTTCTGTTCGTAGTAGCGCAGCGCCTCGGCCGGCCCGCTGGCGGTCAGCACTCGCACGCGCTCGCCCATGTGCAGAAACATGCCGCTGTCCGGCAGGCGGCGGCCGGGCATGCGCTGCGCCCGGTCCCGTGACTCGGCGACGCGATCCAGGGTCACCGGGTGGGTGCGCAGGAAGGCCGGCAGCTGTTCGCCGGCCGAGAACCGCGATGCCTGATGCATGCGTCCGAAGAAATCGGCCATGGCACGGGCGTCGAAGCCGGCGGCTGCCAGGGTCTGGATGCCGATGCGGTCGGCTTCGGACTCGTTCTGACGGGTGAAGTCGATCTGGTTCTGCACCGCGCCGGCCTGCACGGCGGTGATGGCCGCCACGCCCGCGTCGCCGCCGCCATACGCGCCCAGGATGATGGCGCCCAGCATCGCCGCGATGGTCGGCATGGTCATGCGCTGCTGGTGCTCGAAGGCGCGCGGCAGGTGCCGCTGGGTGACGTGCGCGATTTCGTGGCCAAGCACGGAGGCCAGCTCGTCCTCGGTCTGGGTGGTCAGAATCAGGCCGCTGTGTACGCCGATATGGCCGCCCGGGCCGGCGAAGGCGTTCAGCGTGGGGTCGACCACCACGAAGAAGCTGAAGCCGCGCTGCCCGTCACCGCTGTTGCGGCCAAGACGCTGGCCCAGTCCGGCCACATAACCGGCGACCAGCGGATCGTCCAGCACCGGCAGGCCCTGGCGAACCTGGCGCATGAAGGTCACGCCGATGCGCTGTTCGAGCTGTTCGGACAGCAGCCCGCCGGCGGCGTCACCAATTTCGGGCAAGGCAATTTCCGCCTGCGCGACCGGCAGGCACAGGCACAGGACAAGGCAGACGAGGCGACGCAGCATGGACGGGCGCAAGGGCAGGGCGAACGGTATCGGCTAAGACAGTATGCTTTAGCCGGAGTTACGCCACTGCACAGCCCCCATGACCGAATCGTCCATTACCCAGGAACTCGACACCAGCGGCCTGCTGTGTCCCTTGCCTGTGCTCAAGGCCCGCCGCGCCCTGAACACCATGCACAGCGGCCAGCGCCTGCGGGTGATCGCCACCGACGCCAAGGCGCCGGGTGATTTCGCGGCCTTCTGTGAACAGTCCGGCGACCTGCTGGTCGAGGCGAGCCAGGACGGCGAGCGCTTCCGCATCGTGGTCCAAAAGCGCTGACCGCAGCCGCCGTCTCAGTCGGCCAGGACGGAGTCCTGCACCTTGGCCACGCCGTAGACGTACTCGAGCACCGGCACGTCGATGCCCAGTTCGGCGGCCTGGTCGAGGTAGGGTTTCAGAATCACGTCCACTTCCATCCTGCGCCGCCGGTGCAGGTCCTGGTGCATGGAGGTGCGGCCCTCGGTCTCGCCGCTGGCCTTGGCGCGCTCCCGAAAGCGCGCGCCGACGGTCATCATCAGGTCCACCGCCTGGTCCAGCGGCAGGCTGTCGAATTCCCGGAACTGGCCCATTGGCGCGTAGAAGTTCTGCGGTTCGTAGCCCATGGCCTTGTAGACCTTCAGGAAATCCCGCGCCAGCGCGATGTAGTTGACGGCGCCTTCGCGTACTTCAAGGCCATCCGGAAAGGTCAGCGGCAGGCCCAGCGTGCTCACCGACCAGCCGGAAGCGGTGCCGATCTGCATCAGCTTTTCCCACAGCACCTGACGGATGTCGGCCACCGCCCGGGTGCCGAAGCCGGCTTTCTGGAAGGCTGCCACGACCTGCTCGATGCGCGGCGTGATGCCGCCGTCGAGTTCGCCAAAGTAGGCCGTGGTCGGTGTGGTCAAGCCGGCCATCGTGTGGCCGGGCTCCAGCAGCACGCCGCCCTCGATGGTGGAGGCACCGATCACCTTGTCGTGCCCGGCCCACTCGCGCAGGCGCTCTTCCTTGCCGACGCCGTTCTGGAACGAGCACACCATGCGCACCCGATCCCGGATGGCCTGCGCCTCGGACAGGGCAGTTTCGGTGTCCTTGGCTTTGGTGAGCAGGATCATCAGGTCGAACTCGCCGACCGCATCGCGCGGGTGGGTGACGCAGCTGAGGTTCTCGCGCACCACGAAATCGCCGTAAATGCCGCTGATGCGCAGGCCGTTGGCCTTGATGGCGTCCATGTGGCGGGCCCGGCCGACCAGCGTCACGTCCTCGCCGGCGCGCGCCAACATGCCGCCGATGACCGAACCCAGACCGCCGGCGCCGCAGATGATGAAGCGCATCTTTGTTTCTCCTCGAATGATTGCCAATGCCGCGTGGCAGCTGCTTTTTTCGGATACCGGCCGCGCGCCGGCGTTGCGGCAGGTGCGCAGGGTCGTGCGCATTGTGCCTGCGCCTGCTGCCGACGAATCGTAATCGGCGCGCCGGCAACGCTAAAATGCCGCGGAATGGCCGGCGACCGACGCGGGCCTGCAACCCGTCAGGTGCCCGCCATGTCGAGCCAGATGCCCGAATTCAAGCTGGAAACGAACGATCTTTACATCGAAGAGACCTTCACCGACCGCCGCGTCGGCAGCATCCGCCGCTTGCAGCCGGTGACTGCCGACGGTCAGCCCGATGCCAGCCGGCCGGTGCTGTTCGTCGGCCAGACACAGATCCTGACGCCGATGGGCGCGCTGCCGCTGAATTTCGAGATTCCCGCCGCCACGCTGCGCGAGGCGCTCGACCAGTTTCCGGCCGAGGCACAAAAGGCGCTCGAAGAAACCGCCCGCGAGTTGCAGGAAATGCGCCGCGAGCAGGCCTCGTCGATCGTGGTGCCGGAAGCCGGCATGGGCGGGTTGGGCGGCGCGGGTGGACGACCGGGCGGGCGCATCCAACTGCGCTGAGCCGCCCTGCCCTGCCCGCAGCGGCGGGTGGGGCGGCCGCGCTGTCAAAGCCGATCACAAAGCTTTAAAGTTGCCGCCGATATGCCGGGCGCCGTCCTATGCGGAGGCGCTCGGTCCGCTGGCCGGATTGCCGGCGTGTGAACCCCTGCCTTGCAACCTTTCTCAAAGAGGACTCCCCCATGGCCATGACCGGCATTCTTCGCCCCGGCCACGTGCAGTTGCGCGTGATGGAACTCGGCCCGGCGCTGCACCATTACAAGGAAATGGTGGGTTTGATCGAGACCGCGCGCGACGCCGAAGGCCGCGTGTACCTGAAAGCCTGGGACGAGCAGGACCTGTTCAGTATCGTGCTGCGCGAGGCCGACCGTCCGGGCATGGATTTTTACGGCTTCAAGGTGCTGGACGCCAAGACCCTGGAACACTACGCCAAGCGCCTGACCGACTACGGCGTGGCCATCGAGCGCATCCCGGCCGGCGAGCTGAAGGGCACCGGCGAGCGGGTGCGCTTCGAGACGCCGTCCGGGCATCTGATCGAGCTGTATGCCCAAAAGCAGCATTTCGGCAACGGCCTGCCGGATGTGAATCCGGATGTGTGGCCGGATGGCCTGAAGGGCATGCATCCGAGCCGCTTCGACCATGTACTGCTCAACGGCGACAGCATTCCGGAAACCGCCAAGCTGTTCCAGGAAGCGCTCGACTTCGACCTTAGCGAGCGCATCGTGGGGCCCGACGGCAGCATGGTCGGCGCCTTCCTGGCCTGCTCCACCAAGGCCCACGACGTAGCCTTCATCCACGAAGAATCCAAGGGCCGCCTGCACCACGTGAGCTTTCACCTGGAATCCTGGGACGAGATCCGCCACGCCGCGGACATCATGTCCAAGAACTACATCCCGGTGGAGTACGGTCCCGGCCGCCACGGCCTCACGCGCGGTCTGACCATCTATTTCTTCGACCCGTCGGGCAACCGCAACGAGACCTTCCACGGCGGCTACATCCGCTACCCGGACCACCCGGTCATCACCTGGACGCACGAGGAGACGCCCAAGGGCATCTTCTACTATGGCCACAAGATGGTCGAAAGCTTCGTCACCGCCAATACCTGAGGTCGCGTCATGACCAAGACCGTGCAACAGACCACCCTGCACTGGGAAGCAGCGCTGACGGTGGCCCGCGGCGCCCTGCTCAAGGGCCAGGAACTGGGCATTCGCGTGGCGGTGGCGGTGATGGACCGCGGCGGCAACCTGCTGGCCTTCGCCCGCGATCCGGGTGCGCCATTTCACTCGGCCAAGATTGCCGAGGACAAGGCCACCACTTCGGCCGGTTTCGGCCTGCCCACCAAACAGTGGTGGCCGGTGCTTGAGGGCATGAACTCGCCGGGTCTGCTGGCCGGCATCGCCGCGGTGCCGCGCATGGTGGTGTTCGGCGGCGGCGTGCCGGTGTACGTGGGGCAGGACTGCATCGCCGGCGTCGGCGTGTCCGGCGGCAGCGAGGAAGAAGACGAGATCTGCGCCCGTGCCGGCCTTGCGGCGGCCGGTCTGACGGCCGATCCGGGCTGATTTGAGAAAGCGTTGGGGCAGCGCGAGCCCCTGGCAGCGGTGAACCAGGAAAAAGGGCGGCTGCGCCCTTTTTCGTCCAAGAAGATTCGGGCGCCAGCGGCGCCCCAACACTCGACCTGAAGCAAGCGACATGAAAGAAATCAAACACTTCATCAACGGTGAGTTCGTCGGCTCGGCCAGCGGGCGCACCTTCGACGACATCAACCCGGCCACCGGCCAGGTCATTGCCAAGGTGCACGAGGGCGGCAAGGCCGAGGTCGACCTGGCGGTCGCCGCCGCCCGCGCGGCGCTCAAGGGCCCGTGGGGCAAGATGCCCATGGCCGAGCGCATGGATCTGTTGATGAAGCTGGCGGCCGGCATCCAGGCGCGCGCCGCCGAGTTCGCGGCCGCCGAAGTGGCCGACAACGGCATGCCGATCACGCTCGCCAGCCACGTCAACATCCCGCGCGGCAGCGCCAACTTCATCCAGTTCGCCGAGCACTTCAAGTACGTCGCCACCGAGTGCTGGGAGATGGAAGGGGCGCTGAACTACGCCCTGCGCCGGCCGCTGGGCGTGGTCGGCATCATCTCGCCGTGGAACTTCCCGCTGCTGCTGACCACCTGGAAGGTCGCCCCGGCGCTGGCCTGCGGCAACACCGTCATCATCAAGCCCTCGGAAGAAACACCGGCCACCACGGCCCTGCTGGCGGACGTGGCCAGGGACATCCTGCCGCCGGGCGTGCTGAACGTGGTGAACGGCTTTGGCGGCGATTCGGCCGGCTCGGCGCTGACCGAGCACCCGGACGTGGACGGCATCACCTTCACCGGCGAGACCACCACCGGGCAGATCATCATGCGCGCGGCGGCCGGCAGCCTGAAGAAGCTGTCCTTCGAGCTGGGCGGCAAGAACCCGAACCTGGTCTTTGCCGATGCGGACCTCGACGCCTGCATCGAGACGACCATGCGCTCGTCCTTCGCCAATCAGGGCGAGGTGTGCCTGTGCGGTTCGCGCATCTACGTGCAGCGCCCGCTGTACCAGGCCTTCCTGGACAAGCTGGTGGCGCGCATCAAGAGCACGGTGAAGGTGGGCGATCCGACCGATCCGGCCACCACGCTGGGCGCGCTGATTTCCAAAGAGCACCTGGCGCGCGTGCAGACTTTCCTGGACTCGGCCAAGGCCGATGGCGCCACCTTCCTGACCGGCGGCAAGCGTCCGGACGGACTGCCGGCGCATCTGGCCGAGGGCGCGTTCCTGGAGCCGACCGTGATCGTGGGTCTGGGCCGCGACTGCAAGGCGCAGCGCCAGGAAATCTTCGGCCCGGTGGTGACGGTGACGCCCTTCGACACCGAAGAAGAGGTGCTGGAACTGGCCAACGACACCAATTACGGCCTGTCCGCCACCGTGTGGAGCACGGACTTGGCCCGCGCGCACCGCGTGGCGGCGCAGCTGGAGGCCGGCATCGTGTGGGTCAACACCTGGTTCCTGCGCGACCTGCGCTCGGCCTTCGGCGGCATGAAGTACTCCGGCATCGGCCGCGAGGGCGGCGTGCACTCGCTGGAGTTCTACACGGAACTGAAGAACATCTGCATCAAGCTGTAAGGACCCTCGCGATGGACAAGACCCGGATCGATCACTACAGCGAGGAGCTGTACCAGGCCCTGCGCGGCGCGCAATCGGTGGACCCGCTGACCGCCCGCGAGGCCGACATCAGCATCGAGGATGCCTACCAGATTCAGCTGGGCATCATCCAGCGGCGCATGCAGCGCGACGGCGAGACCATCATCGGCAAGAAGATCGGCGCCACCAGCAAGGCGGTGCAGACCATGCTGGGCGTGGACCAGCCGGACTTCGGGCACCTGATGTCGGGCATGGCCTACAACGACGGCGACGTAGTGCCGATCGAAGGCCTGCTGATGCAGACCCGCATGGAGGGCGAGATCGCGTTCATCCTCAAGCGCGACCTGCTCGGCCCGGGCATCACCAATGCCGCCGTGCTGGCCGCCACCGAGTGCGTGATGCCGTGCTTCGAGATCTGCGACTCGCGCATCCGCGACTGGAAGATCAAGATTCAGGACACGGTGGCGGACAACGCCTCGGCCGGCCTGTTCCTGCTCGGCGACCGGGCGGTCGACCCGCGCAAGGTAGACCTGAAAACCTGCGGCATGATCCTGGAGAAGAATGGCGAGATCGTCGGCCTGGGCGCCGGTGCAGCGACGCTGGGCCATCCGCTGAACGCGGTCGCCTGGCTGGCCAACACGCTCGGCCGGCGCGGCATTCCGCTCAAGGCCGGCGAGGTCATCCTGTCCGGTTCCCTGGCCACCATGGTCAGCGCCAAGGCCGGCGATCACATGCGCGTCACCATCGGCGGCATGGGCTCGGCGTCGGTCACCTTCGCCTAAGAAACGCTAGCGCCCCCTAAGACGGGGGGGCGGGCTCAGGCGCCGAACATCTGCTCCCAGGCGTCGCGGACGGTTTGCGTCAGCGGCGCCGCGCGCTCGGTCTCGATGACGCCGCCGGCGCCGCTGAGTGTCTGCTGGCGCTCGATTGCGCACAGTTCGACAAAGGCCGCGGCCAAAGCCTGGCCGACGCCCGCTTCGAGCAGCTGCAAGCTTTCGGCCAGAGCCAGGATTTGCGCGCTGCCGCGCGGCACGGCCAGTTGCGGATGCGCGTGGCTGTGTGCCAGCACCAGGTACTGGGCGATGAATTCGACATCGACCCGGCCGCCGGGGCTCAGCTTCAGGTCGAAGCCGTCCTTTGGCAGCGGCTTTTCCTGGCGGATGCGCGCCCGCATGTCGGCGATTTCCCCGAGCAGCTTGGCCGGATCGCGCGGCTGGCACAGCACGCGCTGGCGCACGGCCTCGAAGGCGGCACCAAGGTCTGTGTCGCCGGCCACCGGGCGGGCGCGCACCAGTGCCTGATGCTCCCAGGTCCAGGCCTCCGACAGCTGATAGGCCTCGAAGCCGCCCAGCGTGGTGACCAGCGGTCCGGCGTTACCGGACGGGCGCAGGCGAACGTCGATCTCGTACAGCCGCCCGGCCGGGGTGCGCGTGGTCAGGATGTGCGTCAGGCGCTGCACCACACGGGCAAACCAGGTCTCGTTGGCGAGCGGCGCCGGACCGTCGCTGTTGCCGCCGGCACCGTCGTGCAGGAACACCAGGTCGAGGTCGGATTCGTAGCCGAGCTCAGCGCTGCCCAGGCGCCCGTAGCCGATCACCAGCAGCGGTGCTTCGCGGCCGGGGTCGGTCGCGTCACGCGGGCGGCCGTGGCGGTGTTCCAGCTGCGCGCGGGCCAGCAGCAAAGCGCGGCGCAGTAGCACTTCGGCCAGTTCGGTCAGTGCCTGCGGGGGCTCGGCCGGGTCCAGCAGGCCGCCAATCTCGGCGGCCGCCACGTGCAGCGCGGCGGCGTGGCGATGCTCGCGCAGGGCGTTCATGGCGGTTTCAAGATCGTCCGCGGCCACGCCCGACAGCACCTGATCGAGGGCCAGTTCTATGTCCGGCGCATGTTGCGGCTGGTAAAGGGTGCGCGCATCGAGCAGCTCGTCGAGTACCACCGGGTGGGTGGTGATCCAGTCGGTGATCCAGGCGCTGGCGCCCATCAGGCGGGCCAGGTGTTCCTGCGCCGCCGGGTGCTCGACCAGCATGGCCAGGTACACCGAGCGCGTGGCCACCGCCTCCAGCAGCGTGCACAGGCGCCCGAGCGTCAGCTCCGGATGGGTTGTGCCGCCGGCGGCACGCAGCAATCCCGGCAGCAGGGCGGTCAGGCGCTGGCGTGCGGTGGGGGAGGCCACGCGGCAGGCACGCCCATCGCGCAGCGCGGTCAGATGGGCGAGGGCCTGCGCCGGGTCGGTGTAGCCGAGTGCTGCCAGTTCCGCCTCGGCGCCGGGCTGGTCCAGCCGATCCGGCCACAGCGGCTGCGCGGGTGGGGCATCCTGCGAATCGCCCAGCAAGGACTGGAAATGGCGATGTACCCGGTCCCGCCAGGCGTCCAGTGCGGCGCCACAGCTTTCCCAATCGGGGTAACCCATGGCCAGCGCCAGGCGCGCGCGGTCCAGCGGATCGGTCGGCACCTGATGGGTCTGCCGGTCCTGCCACATCTGCAGGCGGTTCTCGATGCGGCGCAGGAAGGTATAGGCATCCAGCAATTCATCGACCGCCGACTGCGGCAACTGGCCGCGCTCGCCGAGCAGGCGCAGCACCCGGCGGATGCCGCGGCAGCGCAGGTCCGGCTCCCGTCCGCCGCGGATCAGCTGATGCACCTGGCCGATGAACTCGACCTCGCGAATGCCGCCGGCACCCAGCTTGACGTGATCGTCCAGTCGCTCACGACGTACCTGGTCGACGATCAGTGCCTTCATGGCGCGCAGCGCGTCGATGGCACCGAAGTCCAGATAGCGGCGAAACACGAACGGCCGCAGCAGTGCCAGCAGCCGTTCGCCCGCGGCCACATCGCCGGCTACCGGGCGCGCCTTGATCAGGGCGTAGCGTTCCCAGTCGCGGCCGTGGTTCTGGTAGTAGTCCTCCATGGCGTCGAAGGACACCGCCAGCGGCCCGCTGGTGCCGAACGGGCGCAGACGCACGTCCACGCGAAACACGCGCCCGTTGGCATCGGCCTCGTCCAGCACGCCGATCAGGCGGCGCGCCAGGCGCAGGAAGAACTCTTCGTTGTCCAGGGCGCGCGGTCCATCACAGACTCCGGCGCGCTCGAAGGCGAACATCAGATCGACGTCGGACGAGAAATTGAGCTCGTTGCCGCCCAGCTTGCCCATGCCCAGCACCACCAGTTCGACCGGCTGGCCCTGCGCGTCGCGCGGCTGGCCGAGCTGCTCCACCTGCCAGCGGTGCAGATACGCCAGAGCAACGTCGATGCAGGCATCGGCCAGCGTCGACAGTGCCGTGAGCGTCTCGTCCAGATCAGCCCAGCCGGCCAGGTCGCGCCAGGCGATGCGCAGCATCTCGCGCTGGCGCAGTCCTCGCAGCGCCTGGCGCAGGTCTGCCTCATCCTTCAGGTCAGCCAGGGTGGTTCGGATCCGGGCATTCAGGGTCGGTGCGTCTTCGGCCGCCTGCAGACGGCCGCTGTCGATCAGCCCGGCCAGGATCTGTGGCTGCGCCAGACACAGGTCGGCGACGAAGTCGCTGGTCGCCAGCACACGCGGCGCCGCCTGCAGCCATTCCGATTGCGCGCTGCTTGCGGCCAGCGCCGGGTGCTGCAGCAGCTCGGCAAGCACCTGCTGCGTTGACTCATGCAGCAACGGCGGTAGCTCGGCGGGTGTCACGGCGCGAGGATCAGGTTGGTCAGTCACAGGCAGAGACTCGGCGGGTCCGGTGACGGTCGGGCAGCGCCGCGCCGACTCGCATCGCAGGTCGAGGCATCGCGGCGCGAGCGGGCGGCGCGTGATTACATCGGAACGGCCTGACCGTTGACCATGCGGACCTTCTGGCCCACGGTCAGGCCCGGCGCCTGCGCGTACGGAACCGTGGTGGTCGTGCCGTTGTCCAGTTGCACCGTGACTTCCCAGCGGGTTTCGGTATTGCGGCGCTTCTCGACCTCGTGCCCGGCCAGGCCACCACCGACCACGCCGGCCACGGTCGCGATTTTCTTGCCGCTGCCGCCGCCGATCTGGTTGCCGAGCAGCCCGCCGGCCACCGCGCCGACGGCAGCACCGACGCCGCTGGCGTCCCCCTTGACCTGGTAGCTGCGCACATCGGTGACCGTGCCGCAGTCGGCACATATCTGCGGCGCGGCAGCCGCCTGAGCCGCAGGCGCCGGTTCGGCCGGCGCGGCGGGCGTCCGAGTGACGGGTGCAGGCGCCGATTCGACGGCTTGCGCCGGCGCTGCGGCGGTGCTTTCAGCCGGCGTTTCGGCGGCGCTGTCCTTCTCGTCGCGACAAGCTCCCAGTGTCAGCGGCAGGATCAGCGCAAGGCCGGCGATTCGCGCACGACGGGCGTTGTTCATTGAGTTTCTCCGAGGTGAAAGGTTGATGCATGTGCGAGCGCAGGCAGTGCCAAGGGAAACGCTGAAATATTCAGCGTTTCCCGAGCGGGGCCTGCTTCTGCCGTCCCGCGGCGGTCGGTAATGTACTACCCGGCATCGATGGACCCGGGCGCAGCCGCCAGCAGCGCCTGCGACGACCTCAGCCGGCGGCTATTTCTGATGGAGTCGTTTCCAGTCTTCATACGGCATTCCGTACACCGCCTCGCGGGCCTGCGGCTCGCTGAGCGTCTGACTGTGTTCGGCGGCCGCGGCGCGGTACCACTTGGCCAGGCAATTGCGACAGAAACCAGCCAGGTTCATGAGGTCGATGTTCTGGACTTCGGTATGTTGCTGCAGGTGCTCGAGCAGTCGGCGGAAAGCTGCCGCTTCGATTTGGGTTTGCAGGTCTGTATCCATGGTGCGCACTCCGGTTCATCAGAAACACAAAAACCCCGCGGCGCTCGCACGCCGCGGGGTCCGCTGATCGCGTCGGCTGGTTCAGCGCGGACGGCGCGGTGGGCGTGGGGCCCGCTCCTGCGCTTCGTTGATGCGCAAGGCGCGCCCGCCAAAATCGGCGCCATTGAGATGTTGGATGGCCACGGCTGCCGCGGCGGGATCCATCTCGACGAAGCCGAAACCCCGCGGACGGCCGGTTTCGCGGTCGTTGATCAGTTTCACCGAGTGGACGGTACCGTGCTGCTCGAACAGCGCGCGCAGCTCGTCTTCCGATGCGGAGAAGGGCAGGTTGCCAACGTAGATCGAAGTCATGGTCGAAAATCGCTTCCGGATAACGGGGCGGATGCGGTTCAGTGCGCCGACATTCTGCCCCGGGGTCATCGAAAACCGCTGTCCGTCGGCGCTTTCCGAAGTCTCGGAAAAACGAAAATCAGCCGTCGGGCGGCGTGTGCCTGGGTCCGCAGCGGCGGACGGATCAGGCCAATTTCCCGCGAGGAAACAAGCACAAACGTCCGACAATCACGAACGCGCGGAAGCGTACGACAATTCCATGCACCTTACACACGGGTGCAGCGAAATATTTCCGGGTATCGTTATGCGCCATATCTGGGCGCATGCTTCGGCGCCCACGCACAGCAAACACGCACCAGGAGGAGTTCGCATGAACGCACCGCTATCCGTCGACACACCCCTGCGCTGGCCGGCGGCCGGCGAGACGCGCGCCCCGTACCGCGTGTACGAGGACCAGGTCCTCTACGCCCAGGAGCAGGAGCGAATTTTCCGCGGCCCGGTGTGGAGCTTTCTGGGTCTGGCCGCCGAGGTGCCGGCCGCGGGTGACTACAAGGCCACCTTCGTTGGCGACACGCCCGTCGTGCTGACGCGGGATTCCGCCGGCGCGCTGCACTGCTGGGTCAACCGCTGCGCGCATCGTGGCGCGCTGGTGTGTCGTGAACTGCGCGGCAATGTGGGCGCAAACGGCACGCATACCTGTGTCTATCACCAGTGGGCTTACGACGCCGCTGGCAAGCTCGTCGGCGTGCCCTTCCGCAAGGGCCTGGGCGGCAAGGGCGGTTATCCGGCCGATTTCGACATGGCCGGGCACGGCCTGCAGCAACTGCGGGTGGATACGGTCGGCGAGATGATCTTCGGTACCTTCGACAGCGCCACGCTACCGCTGCGCGAGTACCTGGGCGCTGAGCATTGCGCCAACATCGAGCGCCTGTTCGGGCGACCGATTACGGTGCTCGGTCACGCCCGCCAGTACTTCAGCGGCAACTGGAAGCTGTACGCCGAGAATTCGCGCGACAGCTACCACGGCGGTCTGTTGCACCTGTTCTACCCGACCTTCGGCATCTACCGGCAGGGCCAGCGCGGTTGGGTGCACCTGTCCGACAACAAGCTGCACCAGCTGCTGCAGGTGTGCAAACCGGCCGACGACCAGAGCATCGAGCACTATCAGCAGGCCAGCGCGCGCAAGGCCGAATCGGACGCCCAGCTGGAAGCCCCGGAAATTTTGCGCTGGATACCGGAACTGGGCGGCGAGATTTCGCTGACCATCCACTCGATGTTCCCGAACGTCGTCTTGCAGCAGATTTCGAACACGCTGGCCGTGCGGCAGATTCAGACCAAGGGCCTGGAAGGAACGGAGCTGGTGTGGACCTTCTACGGCTTTGCCGACGACAGCCCGGCACTGACCGCGCATCGCCTGAAGCAGCACAACATGGTCGGCCCGGCCGGGTTCATCTCCATGGAAGACGGCGAGGCGGTCAACATCTGCCAGCAGGGCATCGCCGGCAGCCTGGATGCCACCTCGGTCATCGAATGCGGCGGCAGCAGCACCGACAGCATGGAAGTGATGGGCGTGGACGAGAACGGCGTGCGCGCGTTCTGGGCCGGGTATCGGCGGCTGATGGGGCTGTAAGGGAAGCGCCGAACAAACCCGTTCCGGATGTCTTGGCGCCTGCAGCGGCAAAAACCGGGTAGGAGCGCAGCTGCGCTGCGCGATGATTGTCCGTGGAAGCCGGGCTCCTGCAAGGGATGGTCGTCCTGTGGGAGCGCAGCTGCGCTGCGCGATGATCGCCCGGCGAAGCCGGGCTCCTACAAGAGGAAACGCATCGCCATCGATCGCCCGGCACAGCCGGGCTCCTACAGTTTGCCGATGGCTCACGGAATCCGCAGAACACAGCCACGCCGAATCCAGCCAACAGGGAGCCTTGCATGCAGCGACTGGCTGTTCCGTTCACGCTCTGCAGCGTGTGGTTGATGATCGTGTGGGCAAGCGGAAAATTCTGGCTCGATACGGTCTGTGCGCCGTGCCTGGGCCTGTTCTCCTTCGAGCTTGCCGTGAAGGCGCACGACGTGCTTAGCGTCACCACGGGCCGGATCAATGCCGTGCTGCTGGTCGGGGTGCCCTTGTTTGTCTACATGCTGGTGCTGATCCCGTATCGGGTCCTGATGTCCGGCGAGGCATGGTCCGATGCCATTTATCGATGGAGTCGCCCGTTCTTCTGGCTGGCGCTGATCGGGTTCTGGGTTTGGTTGGGTGAAATCGTGTGCTCGATGCTGGCCGTCACGCTGCCGGACGGCTTTGGCGCGTACGTCCAGGGCTACCGGCTCAACCTGTCAGGCACCGCGCCGGGACTGCAGCAGATAACGCTGGTTGGCCAATTCGGTGCCTTCCTGGGTCTGCTGCTCGGCGTGTACCTGTTTCTGACACGGGGCCTCGCGCTGCGCCAGTAGCGCCCGGACGTCGGCCATGCACCGGCACGGCTGGCCCGATGTGCCGGGTATCATGCGCCCGCGTCGCCGAACAGTGATTTGGCGCCAGCATTCATAACGACAAGCAAGACCGGGGAGGAATCATGGCCGGGTCAGACCAGGCATTCGCCGACGACGTGCGGCGGCAGATCAGCGTGCGGCTCATTCCGCTGTTGATCGTGATCTACATCATGGCCCACCTGGATCGGGTCAACGTCAGCTTTGCGGCGCTGACCATGAACCAGGACCTGAATTTCTCGGATGCCGTCTACGGCCTGGGCGCCGGCCTGTTTTTCTTCGGTTACTTCCTGTTCGAGGTGCCCGCCAATCTGCTGCTGGAGCGCATCGGCGCACGCCGGCTGATCAGCAGCATCATGCTGATCTGGGGCACGGTATCGGCACTCATGGCCTGCGTCGCAACACCGACGCAGTTCTACGTGATGCGGTTCATTCTGGGCGTGGCCGAGGCGGGTCTGTACCCGGGCATCATCCTGTACCTGACCTACTGGTTCCGCGCGAACGACCGGGCCACTGCGATCGGCCAGTTCGCATTGGCACTGGCGGTGGCGGGCTTGCTGGGCAGCCCCCTGTCGGGCGCCATCATGGATGGCATGGGCGGCGTGCTCGGACTGGCGGGTTGGCAATGGCTGTTCATCGTCGAGGGCATCCCGACGGTGCTGCTGGGACTGGTCGTACTCACGGTGCTGCCGGATGGCCCGGCGCAGGCGCGCTGGCTGACGGCCGCCCAGCGCAGCTGGCTGCAGAACGCACTGGCCACCGAGCGGGCCGCGGCCGCGCCGGTGGCCCACGGCACCTTGCGCAAGATATTTCACCCCACCGTGCTGCTGCTGGCTTTGGCGTACTTCCTGTTCCTGGGCTCCTTCACGGGCGTGATCTTCTGGAGCCCGAAGCTGGTGCATGCGCTCGATCCGAGCCTCAGCGCCACAGCGGTCGGCTGGGTAGTCGGCGCACCGTATCTGTTGTTCGGGGCGGCGCTGGTTCTGTGGGGGCGGCACTCGGACCGCACCGGCGAGCGCTACTGGCATGTGTCCGTCGGTGCGCTGACGGCCGCTGCCGGCTATCTGCTGATGGCCTTTGCCGACAGCGTCTGGCAGGTATCCGTTGGCATGCTGGTGGCGCTGCTGGGCGCCGGCGCGGCGTTCAGTTGCTTCTGGGGTCTGGTGACGGCCGCGATACCGCCCGCCATGGCCGCGGTCGGCATCGCCGTGGTCAATTCCTTCGGCGCGCTGGGTGCATTCATTACGGTGGCGGCGCTGGGCCGGCTGCTGGAAGCCACCCACAGCTACCGACCCGGCGTGTTGTTGTTCAGCGTTGCCGCGGTACTGGCAGCTGTCGCGGTGCAGGTAGTGCCGCGACCAGGCCGCGGGGCTGCCGGTGCCTGAGCCGGCGGCCCGCTCGCGCCCGGTCGCCTGAAGCGGTGCGCTGTCAGCTCTTCGCGACGTGATGGCGCACCGTCAGCACCGGGCACGGCGCGTCGCGCACCACCCGTTCGGCGGTGCTGCCCAGCAGAAAGTGTTTGAGGCCCGAAAACCCGTGCGTGCCGATGACGATCAGATCCGCCTGTTCGTCCTTGGCCGTGGTGATGATTTCGGCATCCGCCACGCCGCTGCGTACCAGGCTGCGGGTGGCCGGATAGTCGCCCAGGTGCTGCAGGCGCAGTTTTTCGAGCTCGCCCAGGGCGCGCTCGGCGAGGTCGGCGTCGAGGTTGATCACCACGCCCAGCTCGGCCGGGTAGGCCACCGGCTCGATCACGTACAGCAGTATCAGCTCGGCCTTGCTGGGCTCGGCAAAGCGACGCGCGTACTGCAGGGCCTGCAGCGACGGATCCGAGAAATCGAGCGGCACCAGCACCTTGTGGACGCTCAGCGAGTCAGTGGGCATGACGGCAACTCCCGGTCGGCGGTTAAGATGGCAGGCATGGTAGCAAGCCGTTTCGCCGCGGCGCACGTCGACGCTTGATTACAATCCACAAGCGCTTGAATCGGCATTAGAATTTCGCCCGCTGCCGGCCATCCGTCCAACAATCAAGAGCCATACCGCGTGGTCCGTTCCCAACTCATCGAACTGCTGGCCCAGGAATTCGAAGGCCTGTCCACGAAAGACCTGGAACTGGCGGTCAAGCTGCTGCAGGGGCAGATGATCGACACTCTGGGTCACGGCGGGCGCATCGAAATTCGCGGCTTTGGCAGCTTCAGCCTGCATTACCGCCGTCCCAAGTTGGCGCGTAACCCGAAAACGGGCGAGTCCGTGCCGCTGGGCGAGCGCCACGTGGTGCATTTCAAGCCCGGCAAGGACCTGCGCCAGCTGGTCGACAACGGCATGCCGCTGGTAGACAACGACCCCGATTGAACCCCCGTTCCTGTCACATCCCGAGGAGAAAGCCGATGGACTATCAATACAACAAGGTCGCCAACTATGCCGACATGGGCAACGGTAACCGCCTTCACTACCACGACATAGGCAAGGGCGAGCCGGTCATTTTCCTGCATGGTGGCGGCCAGGGCGCCGGCGGCTGGACCAACTGGCAGCACAACCTGCAGGTGTTCGCCGACGCCGGCTACCGGGCCATTGCACCGGACGCCTTCGGCTACGGCCTGTCGTCCAAGCCCAGTGACGGCAATTTCGATTTCGAAACCCTGATGGACTGCCTGATCAAGCTGTTCGATCACCTGAACCTGGACAAGGTGACCCTGGTCGGAAACTCGATGGGCGGCGCCATGTCCATCCGCTTCTCGCAGGACTTCCCGCAGCGGGTCAAGAAGCTGGTGGTGATGGGTCCGGGCGGTATCGGGCCGATGGAGCGGTATCTGGCCATGCCGGCCATCCAGATGCTCAAGGCGCTTGGTCAGGAGGAGGGCGGCTTCAGCAAGGACAAGCTGCGCCGCTTCCTGGAATTCATGGCCTACTCTAAGGACGACGTCACCGACCAGCTGGTGAACGAGCGCTACGAGGTGGCTGTTACCCAGCCGCCGCGGGTGTTCCAGACGCTGTCCATCGGTGACCTGCGCCCGCGCCTGAATATCCTGAAGAACCTGCCGACCATGGTGCTGTGGGGCCGCGACGACCGCGCCTGTCCGGTCGAGTCCGGCATGGAAATCATGAAGGAGTGCGACAACGCGCGCTTCATCGTGTTCTCGCAGTGCGGCCATTGGGTGCAGTACGAGAAGGCCAAGCTGTTCAACAAGCTGTGCCTGGATTTTCTGAAGGAGTGATCCCCGGCCGCACCGCCGGCTATTGACCCGGGATTTTTATAGATCGGGTCAATAGCCGGGCGGGTGCGCGTTCTCAACCCGCACGACGCCGGCGAAAAAAATCGCTCAGCAGCGCGCCGCAGTGCTCGCCCAGCACGCCCTCGGTCACCGCCGTGCGGTGATTCAGGCGCGCCTCGCCGAGTACCTGAAACACCGATCCTGCCGCCCCGGCGCGCGGATCGCGGGCTCCGAACACCACCCGCTGCACGCGCGCCTGCACGATCGCCCCGGCGCACATGGCGCACGGCTCGAGCGTCACATACAGCGTGCTGCCGGGCAGGCGATAGTTGGCCGCACGGGTGGCCGCCGCGCGCAGGGCCACGATTTCGGCATGGGCGGTCGGGTCGCAGGCGCCGATCGGCCGGTTGAAGCCCTCCCCGAGCATCGCCTCGCCGGCCACCAGCACCGCACCGACCGGCACCTCGCCCTGCGCCTGCGCGGCGAGCGCCAGTTCGATCGCGCGCGCCATCCACTGCCGGTCGCGCTCGGCAGCGTCCTCAGTGGGGACTTTCGTAGAAGACATACGGCGTCGAGTAGTCGCTGATCTCGAAATACACCTTTTTCTCGGCCGGATCGCGCTGGCCGTTGAGGTTCTCGTCCAGCACGCCGTAGCCGAAGCGGTACGGGTGCACCCGATCGTCCTTGGTGCCGGACGCGGTAGTCAGCTTGTCGATGGCGAGAAAGCGTTTCACCAACTGCCCGCCCGAGTAAACCTCCAGCACGCCGTTGGTGCCGGTCCAGTTCTGCACGGCGCGGCCGATTTCGTTCTGGGTTTCCTGCGTGCAGGCGACAAGACCCAGGGCGAGCACGACCGGCGCCAAAAGCCGCGATGCCATTGCCGGACTCCTGAAAAAAAACGCCGATCTGGCGCAGGTGCGAAGTATGCCGGCAGACGGTGCGCGCAACAGCGCCGCCGAGGCCGGCAGTCAGGCTGTGGAATATGGGGAGTCGAGTCGTCCCCCACAAGAAGGCGATGCCGTTGTCGGCCGCCAGGGGATCGGCGGCCGACAACGGCCCGGACGCTACAGGAAGAAATACAGGTTCTTGTCCAGCACCACGCGCTGGTCGACCAGGATGGTGCGGCCGGCCAGCTTCCACTGACCGTCCACCTTGCGCAGGCGGCACTGCTTGGTGCCCCAGACCACGGTCTCGTCGCGCTGGCGGCGGTTGCGGTAGACGATGAAGTTCGACCAGGCGTCGACTTCGCCGTCCACGTCGGCCCAGGCCGCATCGATGTTGCTGATGAAGCGGCGGATGTAGTTTTGCGGGTCCTCCATCCACACCAGGCCCGTCTCCAGGCGCCGGATGCGCATGTCGAGCATGCCGTAGTTGTCGTTGAAGACGAACGCGCCGGGGTTGCTGCCGATCGGCTGCTTGTTGGCGCGCATGCGAATTTCGCGCACCGGCAGCACGTAGTGGATGTCCTCGGTCAGCTGCGTCTGCCACCACTCGCGAAAGCGCTCCTCATCCAGCATGCGCGCTTCGCGGATCAGGAAACGCTCGACCTCGAACAGCGTGTCGCGGTCCACGTAGCGTGGGTTGGCCGGGGTTTTGATCTGGGTCGGTGCATTCATGTCAGGCCACCTCGCGGTTGGGGGCGGAGCGCGGTTCGCGGGCGACTTCTTCCCAGCTGCGGCCGCTCATCAGCTCGGCCCAGCGGCGGTAGAAACCGCGGTTGGAGGTCTCGCACACGATGCCCTTGCCGATGATGCCGGGCAGCTCCGGGTGGCGGCCTTCACGCACCTGGCCCATGCCCGAGTACAGCTTGCCGCGGCGCGTCACCCAGCCCCGATTGCTGCCGGTGCACTGCTCCATGTTCTCGCCGTCGTCGGTTTCCAGCATGCCGGCAGTGCCGAAGGTCATCATGTTGGTGGCGACCATCATCTGCTTCAGCTCAGCCGGCATGTCCTTCTCGACCAGGGTCCAGGTCCACACCTCGATGTTGTGCGGGCCCATCGGCAGCCACAGCTTCCAGGTGTTGGTGCCGTACAGGAACGAGCAGTTCGGGAAGATGCTGGCGTCCCAGTGACCGTTGTAAAAGCGCGAGCGCCATTCGCCGAGCCGCTCGCGGATGATCGGTGTGCGCTTGGCCAGCCAGTCGCGAAAGGCCCCCCCCTCCGGATGGATGGCAGCCGCGGCATCCCAGATGACGCCGAAGCCATGCCCGCCACGGGTCGCGACCTGCAGGCCGGTGTTGACGTCGTAGGCCTGGTTGCCGGCCAGCGGCGACAGCGGGGACTCGATGGCCTTCAGCGCCGCGGCGTGTGCCCAGCCGACGTGGTAACCGTCGGCGATGAAGTTCTCGACCGGCACCTTCCAGTTGCAGTTCAGGATCGACTTCATCGGCGGACCGAGCAGCTCGATGCCGCCCGGCACGTCAAGGAAGGTGTCCATGTACCAGGCCATGTCGCCCAGGTAGTCGCGCAGCGACGGCGCCCTGGCGTCGAAGGTGCCGAACACCAGGCCCTTGTAGCTCTCCACCTTGGCCACCGGGTGCATGGCGTAGCGCGGGCGCTCGATGGCGTCGTAATAGGCGTCGTGCTCCAGCGGTACGGTGGCCAGCGCGCCATCCAGGCCAAAGGCCCAGCCGTGGTAGGCGCAGGTGAAGGCCTTGGCGTTGCCGGTGTCGGCGTGGCAGACCACGTTGCCGCGGTGCGGACAGGAGTTGATGAAGGCCTTGATGGTGCCATCCGGCTGGCGGGCGACGATGACGTTGTCCTCGCCCATGCGGGTGGTCAGGAAGTCGCCGGCGTTCGGAATCTGCCCCTCGTGGGCCAGGAACTGCCAGGCGCGGGCGAAGATCTGCTCCAGCTCCTGCTCGTAGATGTCCTGATCCCAGTAGATGCGGCGGTCCTGCACCGCGCCGTCTTCCAGGATCAACTTGCTGACGTCTTTCACGCGAAACCCTCCTTCCTTGGTGTGGGGATGTCGCCCGGCACGGTCCGGGCAGGGCGACGGCACGTAGGCACTGCCAGGTGCGTACGCCGCGCATATTGGAAGCGCGCGCCCGCGGCCTCTTGACCGGTATCAAGGCCGCCGCGTTGCGCTGGCCAGCGCCGGGGCGGCGGTTAGAATCGGCGACACTCACACGAACGGGGGAGCGGACATGAACGACACGATTGCCGTGATCGGCGCCACGCGCGGCACGGGACTGGCCGCCATGCGCCAGTTGATCGACGCCGGCCGGCCGGCCACCGCCGTGGTGCGCAGCGTGGAGAAAGCGCGCGGCCTGTTCGGTGACAAGGCGACGCTGGTGTATGGCGACGTCACGCGCCCGGAGACCCTGGCGCAGGCCATCGATCCGGACTGGGCCGGCATCGTGTTCACGGTCGACATCACCGGTGGTATTGCCGGCCGGGGCATGTTCGCCAGCCGCGAGAAGATCCGCGCCGTGATGTACGGCGGCCTGGTCAACACCGTGGAAGCCTGCAAGCAGCGCGGCTTCAAGGGCCGGCTGGTGCTGCTGTCGACGATTGGTTTGTCCATCCCGTCCACCGGCATGAAAATTCTGAACTGGGTCAAGCCGGGCCTGCGCGACCACTCGATCGACAAGGCCGAGTACCTGAAAAAAAGCGGCCTGGACTGGACCGTCGTGCGCGCCGGCATCCTGAACGACAAACCCGGCGGTGCCCACGCGCTGACCATCACGGGGGAGGACCGGCCACTGGAGATGCGCTACCAGATTGCCCGCGCCGATCTGGCGCGCGTGATGCTGGCCTGCGTCACCGATCCGGCCATCAGTAAGCGCGAGTTCAGCGTGTTCTGGGGCGAGGCCGGCCACGACAGCGACGCCGAGCTCGCCGCCAAACTGGCCGCGCTGGCCGGCTAGATTCTGGAGCGCGCGCATGCTCGCGCGCTGGCGCGATTGGCTGGCGGGGCACCGCAGGGCAGCGGCGCCACAGCTCGCGGAGCACTGGCCGGCTGCCTTCGCCCGCGTGCCGGTGCTGGCTCACTGGTCGGCCGCCGATCGGGAACGGCTGCAACAGCTTGCTCTCGACTTTCTGGCGGGCAAGGTTCTGGAGCCGGTTGACCAGGCCACCATCGACCGCCCACAGGCGCTGGCCATCGCCCTGCAGGCAGCGCTGCCGGTACTCAATCTGGGCCTTGACTGGTACCGCGGCTGGCACGCGCTGGTGCTGTACCCGGACGAGTTTCGCAGCCGCTTCGAGGAGGTGGACGAAGCCGGCGTGGTGCACCAGGTGGAGGACTGGCGCAGCGGCGAGTCCTGGGCCGCCGGGCCGCTGATCCTGTCCCTGGCCGAGGTTGCGGCCGGCGGGCAGGGGCACGGCCACAATGTCGTCATTCACGAGTGCGCGCACAAGCTCGACCAGCTCGATGGCGACACCAATGGCCATCCACCCCTGCACCCGGGCATGGATCCGGCCGCCTGGAGCAGTGCGTTCGCCGCCGCGTATCGCGATCTTGGCCGACGCGCGCTGCGCCACCTGCGTACCGTGCTCGACCCGTACGGCGCGGAGTCACCGGCCGAGTTCTTCGCCGTGGCGAGCGAGATGTTCTTTGACGATCCGCCCGGCCTGCAGCGCGGCTACCCGGCCGTCTACGCGCAACTGGCGCTGTTCTACCGCCAGGATCCGGCCGCGCACTGGCCGGCGCTGGTCGAGCCGCCGTGAGCCTGCCGGAACAGATCCTCCTGCTGGTGCTGGTCACCGACCCGTTCGGCAACCTGCCGCTGGTGCTGGCGGCCCTGGGGCGACTGGACGCTGCCGCCTACCGGCGCGCCGTGCTGCGCGAGTCCCTGTTCGCATTTGCCGTGCTGCTGCTGCTCGGCTGGGGCGGCGCGGGCCTGCTGCGCACCTTTGGCATCACCGAGCCGGCGCTGCACATCGGCGGCGGGGTGATTTTGTTCCTGCTGTCGCTGCGCATGATTTACGGCGGCCCGCAGGGCGCCTTCCAGGACGGCTACGCGGCCGACCCGTTGCTGGTGCCGATCGCGGTGCCGGCGATCGCAGGGCCGGCGGCCATCGCCACCGTCATCCTGCTGCGCACCCAGCAGCAGGTGGCGCTGGGACAGCTCGCGCTGGGCCTGCTGGGAGCCTTGCTGGTCACCCTGGTCACGTTTCTGCCGGGCCGGCGCATCGCCCGGTGGCTTGGGCCGCGCGGTCTCAACGCCCTGGAAAAGCTGACCGGCCTGCTGCTGAATCTGGTCTCGGTGAACATGATGCTGGAGGGCGTGCGGCACTTTCTGGCCTGAGACGTTGTGCACCACAAACGACCATGGATACTGTTTGTGTTAGGTTCCACGCACGTTTTCCCACATCACACTGGATCGCATGACAGCCGATTCCCCCACGGCAAACGTCGTCACGCTCAGCGGCCTCAAGGCTGCCTGCAGCACCTGCAACCTGCACGACCTTTGCCTGCCCTACGGCATGAACGATGCCGATGTGGCCGAGTTGGAGCGCATCGTGTCCCGCAGCCGCCCATTCAGTCGGGGCAGGACACTGTTTCGGGCCGACGAGCCGTTCCGGGCCATCTACGTGCCGCGCAGTGGCGCGGTCAAGACCTACATCCTGGGTGCGGACGGCAGCGAGCAGATCATCGGCTTTCACCTGCCCGGCGAGGTGATTGGCCTGGACGGCATGGTCGAGCACCGCCATCAGCTCACCGCTCAGGCCCTGGAGCTGGCCGGCGTGTGCGAGGTGCCGTTCGATCTGCTGGAACACGCGGCGGCCCGCGTGCCGGCCCTGCAGCACCAGCTGATGCGCCTGATGAGCCGCGAGATTGCCGGCAAGGAGCAGCAGTTGCTGACCCTGGGCGACCATTCGCCGGAGCGACGCCTGGCGCTGCTGCTGCTCGATCTGTCGCAGCGCTACGCGCGGCGCGGCTTCTCGGCGACCGAGTTCAATCTGCCGATGTCCCGCCAGGACATCGCCGCCTATCTGCGCCTGGCGGCCGAAACGGTAAGCCGTGCCTTCGGCAAGCTGCAGCGCGATGGGCTGGTGGATGTCAACGGTCGTCTGGTACGCATCACCAACAGCATTGCGCTGGCGGCCTTCTCGGGGCAGCTGTCGGCAGACGACCAGAGCCGGGCTTCCTGAGCCGTGGGAGGCCCGGCCCCGGGGCCGAACTGCAGATTCGCGGCGAGGGCGCCGCTCCCACCCTCAAGCCAAGTGCTGTGGGAGGCCCGCCCTCGGGCCGAATCTTCTGTAACTTCGCGGCGAGGGCGCCGCTCCCACCGGAGAAGCCCGTGGGAGGCCCGCCCCCGGGCCGATCTTCACTGGAAAAATCCCTGTGGGAGGCCCGCCTCGGGCCGAATCTTCTGTAACTTCGCGGCGGGGGCGCCGCTCCCACCGGGTGCCATTTCCTACAGGGCGCTGCACCCGGTCAGGGGGCCTTGCGCCGGGCACGCGGGTGCGCCGCGTCGTACACGCGCGCCAGGTACTGAAAATCCACGTGCGTATAAACCTGCGTGGTCGCCAGGCTGGCGTGGCCCAGCAGTTCCTGCACCGCGCGCAGGTCGCCGGACGATTCCAGCAGATGGCTGGCGCAGGAGTGACGCAGCAGGTGCGGATACACCCGCCGGTCGATGCCCTGGCGGTCGGCCCAGTGACGCAGGCGCTGCTGGACGGTGCGCGGCGACAGGCGTGCGCCCCGGCGGCTGACGAACAGCGCCGGACAGTCTGCGGCCAGGGTCGCGCGCAGGGTGAGCCAGTCACTCAGGGCGTCCCGCGCCCGGCTGCCGACCGGCACGATGCGCGTCTTGTTGCCCTTGCCGGTGACCCGCGCGCTGGCGTCGGCAAGATCCAGATCGGCCCGGTCGAGCGCCACCACCTCGGCCAGGCGCAGGCCGGACGAGTACAGCAGCTCGAACAGCGCCCGGTCGCGGCGGGCGAGCGGGTCCTCGCCGGCAAATTCGAGCAGCCGCGCCAGGTGATCGGCGTCCAGGGTGGCCGGCAGACGGCGCGGGCTTTTGGGCGCCGCAATGCCGGCCGTCGGATCGGCCGGCAGGCAGCCGGCATCCAGCAGCGGCCGGTAATACGCCCGCAGCGCTGCCAACAGGCGGGCAATGCTGCGCCCGGCCAGGCCCTCGCGCGCCAGCATGCCGATCAGGCGGCGCACCTGGGCCGGCGTGAGGCCGGCAAGGCTCGTGGCATCCAGCGCCGGCAGCAGCCCTTCGCAGCGCAGCAGGTCGCGCCGGTAGGCGCGCAGCGTGTGCGGACTGGCCCGGCGCTGCAGGGCCAGAGCGCTCAGAAACTCATCGACGCTGGGGATCGCGTTCACGCGCCCGACAGGCGGTGCCAGTGCGCGCCCGTGAGCTGCGCCAGGCGTTCCAGCAGCAGGGTGCCCAGTTCCGGGCTGAAGCGCTCCGCGTCATGGGAACCGAGCAGCAGCAGGGCCGGTGCCGCTCCGGCGGCCAGCGGCAGGATGGCCGCCGATGCGGTCGGCGCATCCAGGTACGGCTGCACGATGGGCAGCTCGGACTGCGGCAGGCAGCGCGGCTTGCTGCGCTCGATGTCCGCCGCGAAAGGGGCGGCATCGAAAGCGCTGACCAGAAGCGGCGTACCGCTCGCCGGGGCGGTATGCGCCAGCACGCGCAGCGCGTCGGTGCCGAAGTCACGCCGCAGGTGCGTGGCCAGCGCGTGCAGCAGGGCGGGAAGGTCGCGGCAGGCGGCCAGGGCGATCGCCAGCTCGAACAGCTTGCGGTACTGGTCGTCGTGCCGGTGGGCGGCCTCGATGACGGCATCCAGGCGCGCCGTCAGTGCCCGGTTGCGCTCGCGCAGCACCGCCACCTGGCGCTCCACCAGCGATACGGCGCCGCCGGTCGGGTGGGGCACGTCCAGCGCCTCGAACACCTGCGGGTGGCTTTCGAAGAAATCCGGGTTCAGCAGCAGGTAAGCGGCGACCTGATCGGCGTCGGCGGCGGGTTTGGCAGTGGATTTTTTCATGCGGCGAGTGTGCCCTCGAACACGGTGACAGCGGGGCCAGTGAGGAAAACCGGCGTGCCCGGACCGGCCCAGGCCAGCTCCAGCACGCCGCCGGGCAGATGCAGGCGGACCTGCGCATCGAACAGGCCCCAGCGCACGCCGGCGACAAAGGCCGCGCAGGCGCCGGTGCCGCAGGCCAGCGTCTCGCCGGCGCCGCGCTCATACACGCGCAGCCGGCCTTCGCGGCGACCGACGACCTGCAGGAAGCCGACGTTGACGCGGCGCGCAAAGCGGGCATGTGCCTCGATCAGCGGCCCGAGCGTGCCGACCGGCGCGCTGTCCACGTCCGGCACGCGCAGCACGGCGTGCGGATTGCCGATGGCCAGCGCCGCGATGCTCAGCGTCTGATCGCCCACCTGCAGCGGGTAATCGAGCGCCTCGGCGGGCGCATCAGCAGGCGCCGTGAAGGGGATGCGCGCCGGCTCGAAGCAGGGCACGCCCATCTCCACCTCAACCTGGCCGCCCTCGAGCAGGCGCGGGCGCACCGGTCCGCCCAGGGTGTCGAAGTTCAGCGTGGTCTTGTCGCTCAGGCCCTGCTCGTGCACGAAGCGCGCCGCGCAGCGGGCGCCGTTACCGCAGTGCTCCACCTCGCCGCCGTCGGCGTTGAAGATGCGGTAGGTGAAGTCGGCCTCGGCGTGACGCGGCGCTTCCAGCAGCAGCACCTGGTCGCAGCCGACGCCGAAATGCCGGTCCGCCAGCGCGCGAATCTGCGCCGTGCTCAGGGCCACCGTCTGGCGCACACCGTCGATGACCACGAAGTCATTGCCCAGGCCGTGCATCTTCGTGAAGCGCAGCCCGGCGCTCACGACGAGTCTCCCAGCGCCAGCCGGCCGGCGTAGTCGCGGGCGAACTGATAGGCGCTGCGCCCGCTGCGGCTGCCGCGGGTCAGCGCCCAACGCAGGGCCTCCTCGCGCCACTGTTCGATTGGCGTCCGGCAGCCGAGCTGCGCCAGCCAGTGCTGCACGATGCCCAGATAGCGGTCCTGGTCGAAGGCATGAAACGCCAGCCACAGGCCGAAGCGCTCGGACAGGGCGATTTTCTCCTCCACTGCCTCGGAGAAATGAATTTCCTCGCCGACGTGACGCGTCAGAGCGTTTTCTTCCTGATATTCGGGCAACAGGTGACGGCGGTTGGAGGTGGCGTAGATCAGCAGATGCTCGCGCCCACCGCTGATCGAGCCGTCCAGGGCCACCTTGAGCGCCTTGTAGGCCGGCTCGTCGCTGCCGAACGACAGGTCGTCGCAGAACACGATGAAGCGGTAGGGCAGGCCGGCGGTCGCGGCCGCGATGTCCGGCAGGTCGATCAGGTGGTCCTTGTCGACCTCGATCAGGCGCAGGCCGGCGGCCGCGTGGCGCGTCAGCAGCGCCTTGACCAGCGACGACTTGCCGGTGCCGCGGCTGCCCCACAGCAGTGCGTCGTTGGCCGGCGCGCCGGCCAGGAACTGGCGCGTGTTGCGATCGAGCGCCGCCTTGGCCCGGTCGATACCCTGCAGGTCGTCCAGATCCAGGCGCTGTGGGTGCCCGATCGGTGTCAGGGCACCTCGGTTGCCGGGCAAAACCCGCCAGCGCGCCGCCAGCGTCGCCTGCCAGTCGACGGGCGCGGGGGCGCAGGCAAAAGGTTTTCCAGCCGGCCGAGCAGCGCTTCGGCGCGGTTGGCGAGTCGGGTGAGGTCGTTGTCCATGGTGTGCGCGGCGAACGGGGCGTGGCGCATTCTAGCGATTCGCCGCCATGCGCAGGATTCGGCCCGGGGCGGGCCTCCCACACCGGCGCCTTGGCCCACTTGTAGGGTCGTGGGAGCGGCGCCCCCGCCGCGAATTTGATGCGCCGCGCTGTCACAAATGTATCGGGAACTGTAAAGGTTTCGTCATGCACCGCCATCAGACTGCCCGGTCTTCGGCTGCAGTGAGGCGCGCACTTTTGCAGCTTGGCGGTGCGCGTTCCGCTTGTGTAGTCCGCGCGCTCCATGGGTATTTACCCGCATCTGGCTCATTTTTCTGCCTGACCAATATCCATGAAACACGGCACCACAGCAGCACCTGGTAGACACATGATCGATGCCCGTTCGCAAGTCGGCATTGCCTTGTTGAAACGCCTCGTCGTGACCGGCGCGCTGATCGCCGGACTAACTGCGTGTGGCAGTGGGCAGGATGAGGCCGCCGACGCTGACAAGGCCGGGCAGGCCGTGGCGACGGTCAACGGTGCGGATGTCACCGTGCATCAACTCAACTACCTCCTGGCGCGCTTGCCAGGCGCCGCCCAGGCGCCGGATCCGGCGGCGCTCAAGCGCCAGGCGGCCGATCAACTGGTGACCCGTCAGCTGCTGCTCGAGCGCGCCCGGGCACAGAAGCTCGACCGCGATCCGGCCGTCATGCTGGCGCTGGAGGAGGGTCGTCAGCAGCTGCTGGCGCAGGCCCACCTGGAGCGCGTCATGGCCCAGGCCGTGGCACCCACCGACGATGAAATTCGCAAGTACTACGACGAGCAGTCACTGAAGTACGCCCAGCGCAAGCAGTTCCTGATGCGTCAGGTGGCCACCGACAACACCGTGCCGCGGGAAGAACTCGATGCCTACGGCAAAGGCGATGTGACCGCCGAGAGCCTGGTCAAGTGGCTGCAGGAGCGCGGCGCCAAGGTGCGCGTGTCGATTCGCACGCTCGCCTCCGAACAGGTGCCGGCGCCGATTCTGGAGCGCCTGCAAACCCTCAAACCCGGCCAGGCCATCATGGTCGGTTCGGCCACCGAATCGACCGTCAGCTTCCTGGTCGAGGCGCGCGATTCCCCGATCACCCTGGAACAGGCCAAGGACTCCATCCGCCAGACGCTGCTGAACGAGCGGCGCCAGGCGCTGGGCGAACAGGAAGTCAAACACCTGCGCGAACAGGCCGAAATCGTCTGGCTGGGCGAGTTTGCCGACCAACCCCCGAACCGGCGCCAGCGGCGAGCGCCGCAGCCGACCCCGCCGACGCCGCGGGGCCCGACGCGGCGGACCAGGACGCGCCGGATGACGGCGATGACGGCGTCGAGGCAGGCCTCAAGGGCCTTCGCTAGGCGACCGCGTGGTCGGCGGACTGCCTTCGGCCGCGAGCAGCACATTGGAATATTCGGTAACAGACCCTGTGGCCAGGCGCGAACCGGCGGCATACCGGAGCTGTCCGGCAAGCCAGCCGGGCGCCCGGGATGCCTCACAGCCGATACGGCAGCGCACGCACGCGGTGCCGTGCGGTGCGGCGATGGCTGCGCCCCGGGCGTGCGCAAGCGACGCTTCGCGGCGCTGGGTGTCGTGAGTTCGGTCGTCGATCACAAGCTTGGCACGCTCGACGGCGCCTATCCACCGTCCGTGCATCGGGTGCGGCTGGTGCGTACCCCTGAGATTCTCGACCAGCGGGTGGCCCTGGCGGTCATGTTGCTGCGGATTCTGGATCCGCTGACTGCGGTGGCCATCCTGCTGCTCGGCGCGGTCTGGCTGCGACTCGATATCACCTTCCTGGAACGGGTCACGGCCGCCGTGACGGTTCTGCTGGTGTTTTCACTGTTCCGCGACGTGGCCGAGGGCCAGCCCTGGCGGCGCGGTGGCCACTGGGCCCTGCTGGCCCGCATCGTCGGCTCCTGGATGGCGGTGGCCGGCCTGTTGATCATGGTCGGCGTGGCCTCCGGCGCCATCGAGCAGTTCTCCCCGCAGCTGGCCGAGCTGTGGCTGCTGGCCACACCGGTGGTGATGGTCCTGTATCACTCGGCGGTCCGCGCGGTCTTGCTGACAGTGAGTCGCACCAGGCGTCGCTCGGCGGTCGCGGTGGCGTTGACGGGAGTCTCGCTGGCCCTGCGCCGGGCTTTGCAGGATGCCGAGGAAGGCGGCGTCGAGTTTTGCGGCTTCTTCGACGACCGCAGCGCCGAGCGCCTTGGCCTGCCGAACACCGAGGCGCTGCTCGGGCGTATGGCGCAGACCGCCGACTACGTGCGCCAGCACCGGGTCGACCTGGTCTATATCGCCCTGCCGGTGCGCGGCGACGCCCGCATCGAGGCCCTGCTCGACGGCCTTCGCGACAGCACCGCGTCGGTGTACTTCGTGCCGGACCTGCACTTCGTCGACCTGCTGCAGGCGCGCGTGGATCAGGTCGGCGGCATCCCGGTCATCGGCGTCTGGGAAACGCCTTATTACGGCGTCAACGCGGTCGTCAAGCGCTTTTTCGACGTGCTGTTCTCCGCGCTGGCGCTGGTCGCACTCAGCCCGCTGCTGGCGGCCATCGCCGTGGGCGTGAAGCTCGGTTCGCCCGGCCCGGTGCTGTTCAAGCAGCGCCGCTACGGCTTCGGCGGCGAGGAAATCCGCGTCTACAAGTTCCGCACCATGACCGTGTGCGAGGACGGCACCAACATCACCCAGGCGCGCCGTGACGATGACCGCATCACGCCACTGGGCCGCGTGCTGCGCCGCCTGTCGCTGGACGAGCTGCCGCAGTTCATCAACGTCCTGCAGGGCCGCATGAGCGTGGTCGGGCCGCGTCCGCACGCCGTCGCCCACAACGAGCACTACCGGCGCCTGATCTCCGGCTACATGCACCGCCACAAGGTCAAGCCCGGCATCACCGGCTGGGCGCAGGTCAACGGCCTGCGCGGCGAGACCGACACGCTGGACAAGATGCGCGCACGGGTCGAGTACGACCTCGAATACCTGCGCAACTGGTCGCCCAGCCTGGACCTGCGCATCGTGCTGCGCACGGCGGCCCTGATGTTCAGGGATGCGCATGCTTTTTGAAACGCTGCGCCGCATCGGCAGCCTGCGGGGGGGTATCGGAAGCGTGCTGTTGTGCGGTCTGCTGCCGGCGCTGGCGGGCGAGGGCGATTTCCTGACGCCGTTCGCAGGCATTGCGTCGGCCTACGACGACAACCTGTTTCGCCTGTCCGACGACGTGGACGAAGAACTGGCGCTCGGTGAATCGAGCCGCGCCGACTGGATGCGCACCACCTTCGCCGGTCTGGGCCTGGAGTGGCTGCCCGGTCGCCAGCAAGTCAGCGCCAGCCTGCAGGCGCTCGACCAGTCCTTTCAGCGCTTCTCGTTCCTGGACAACACCGGCTACGACACCGCTGCGCGCTGGAACATGGCCGCCGGCCGCAGCCTGACCGGCACCGTCAATGCGGGCTTCAAGCGGCAGCTTGGCAGCTTCGACGACTTCCGTGCGCCGGTAAAGGACCCGATCGACACCACGCATGGCGAGTTCGATCTTGGCTACCTGATCACGCCCGAGATCGAGCTGCAGGCCGGGACCGGCATTCGCACCACCACGCATGGTCTCGAGAGTCGTGAGCCATCCAACTTTCGAGGCAGCTACTGGCTGCTGGGCGTGTCCCGCCGCACCCCGCTCGGGAACCGCCTCGGCTTCGAGTACCGTCAGGATGATGGCCGTTTTCCGAAGCGGGAGGTCGGTCCCTTCAGCCTGGTCGACGATGGCTACCTGCAGCAGGAAGGCGCCGTCACCTTTACCTGGCAGGGCGGCTTCACGTCGCTTGACGGGCGCCTGGGCTATTCCTGGCGGCGCTCCGACAACCTCGAGTTTCGGGACTACTCCGGTCCTTCCGGCAACCTGCGCGCCAGCTACGTCTGGTCGCCCAAGCTGATGCTGGACCTGAATGCCTACCGGCGCCTGGAATCGCTGGACGACCTGTTCTCGAGTTCCGTAACCGCCACCGGCCTTTCCTTCAAGCCGGTCTGGGCGCCCACCGACCGCATCGTCCTGCAGGCCAACACCGATTACACGCACCGCCAGTTCGAGGATTCCGGCCTGTTCGTGGGCGCCACGCAGCCGAAGGAAGACATCCTGTCGTACGGACTCAGCGCCAGCTACACGCCGCGGACGCTGGTGACGCTCAGCGCCGGCTACAGCCACAGCCAGCGCAGTTCGGACCGTCCCGGCTACGAATATGACGCCAACACCTTCAATTTTTCGGTTCAGGTCAATCTGTAACACGGCGCTGTCACAATCGGCGCCGGCGGCCTTGGAAAACTCAGGAAAATCAATGATGAAGCGATGGCTCAGGACAATCGGCGGCATGCTGCTGGCAGTGGCGGCCGGTGGCGCGCTGGCGGCCGATTACCAGATCGGCCCCGGCGACGTGCTGCAGATCACCGTGTTCGAGCACCCGGACCTGGCCGTCAAAAGCCGCGTCGGGCCGGAGGGCAAGGTCAAGGTGCCGCTGGCCGGGGCAGTGACCGTGGCCGACCTGACCGAGCGCGAGGCCGAGGCGACCATCGCCAAGGCCCTGCAGCAGGGTGATTTCGTCAGCGACCCGCAAATCAGCGTGCTGGTGGAGCAGTACCAGAGCCGCCTGGTATCGGTGCTGGGCTACATCAACCGGCCGGGTCGCTATCCCATGGACCGCCAAGTCACGCTGGTGGAGGCCGTGGCACAGGCCGGCGGCGTGGCGCAGAGCGGCAGCGAAAAAGTGGTGCTGGTCACCGGCGATGGCCGCCGGCAGGAGATCGACCTGCGCACGACCCTGGCAGACGGCGCGGGTGCCAATCCGGTGCTGCGCGGTGGCGAGGTCATCTACGTACCCAGGGCAGAGATGATCTACGTGTTCGGCGAGGTGCAGCGCCCCGGTGCCTATCCGCTGGATCACCACATGACTGTGCAGCAGGGGCTGGCGCTGGGCGGCAGCATCTCGCCGCGCGGCACCGACCGCGGCATCCGCATCCGTCGCCAGGCGGCCGACGGCACAGTGAGCGAAATCGACGCCGATTTCGACCAGCCGCTGCAGGCCGGTGACATCATCGTCGTTCGCGAACGCCTGTTCTGAGGTCGGACATGGACATCCAGCATTTTCTGCAGATCCTGTGGGCGCGCCGCTACGTGCTGCTCGGCACCCTGGCCGCCTCCGTGCTGGCGGCGCTGGGCCTCACCCTGGTGCTGCCCGACAAGTACGACGCCACCACCGCGCTGCTGATCACCTTTCGCGACCAGCAGACGCAGATGCTGCCGGTGCAGATGGCGCCAAGCTACATGGCCACCCAGTTCGACATCATTCAGAGTCAGAACGTGGCCCTCAAGGTGGTCGACAAACTCAAGCTGGCGGAACAGGCAACCGCACGCGAGCTGTGGCAGGACGCCACCGACGGCGAGGGCTCCATCCGCCACTGGCTGGCGGACGTCCTGCGCAGGGATCTGACCCTGACGCCGACCCCCGACAGCCGGGTGGTGAACCTCACCTATCGCGGCACGGATCCGCGGTTCGCGGCCGCCCTCGCCAATGCCTTTGCCGACGCGTACATCGAGACCAACCTGGAACTGAGCGTCGATCCGGCCCGCCGCGACAGCGCCTGGCTGGACTCGCAACTGACCGCCCTGCGTCAGCGTCTGGAGGATGCCCAGGCGCGGCTGTCGGCCTTCCAGCGCGAGCGTGGCATCTTCGCCAGCGACGAGCGGCTGGACATCGAAACCGCCCGCCTGAACGACCTCAGCTCGCAACTGGTGCAGGCCGAGGGCCTGATGCACGACGCCGAGACCCGCCAGCAGGAACTGACGCGCATCCGCAAGGGCGGCGGCAGCATCGAGAGCCTGCGCGAATTCTCCACCGACGGCTACCTGCAGAGCCTCAAGGTCGACCTGGCCCGACGCGAGGCGGATCTGGTCCAGTTGCAGGAACAGTACGGCGCCAACCATCCGCAACTGCAGCGCGCCGAGGCCGAGGTGGCCAGCGTGCGCGGGCGGCTGGCCACGGCGCTCGACCGGCTCACGCGCAGCGTCGCCAACGAAGCCGACATCGCCCGCAGCCGGGTCGAGACACTGCGCAAGGATCTCGATGCCCAGCGCGCCAAGGTGCTCGCCTTCAAGGAAGCGCGCGACCAGATGCCGACCCTGGAGCGCGACGTGATGAGTGCGCAGGCCGCCTACGACGTGGCCGCCCAGCGCTACAACGAAAGTCAGCTGCAAAGCCGCGTCTCGGACACCAACGTCGCAGTTTTGACCCCGGCGGTCGTACCCACCCAGCGCAGCAGCCCGAACACAAAACTCAACCTGATCATCGGCGTATTCCTGGGCACCCTGTTCGGCGCGGGCGCGGCCCTGCTGCTGGAACTGCTGATGCCCAAGGTGCGCGGCCCGCGCATGCTGGAGCAGCGCCTCAACCTGCCCGTGCTGGGCGTACTGGAGGGACCGGCATGAAACCGGACACGACCGCCGGACACGAGCCGGCGCCGCTGGCCGCCGATCGCATCGGCGAACGCCTGGTGCAGGACGGCAAGCTGGCCAGCACCGACCTGGCCCGCATCGTCGAGCACCAAAAACAACATGCCGTGCGCTTCGGCGAGGCGGCGCAGGCGCTTGGCCTGCTCAGCGGTGCCGATCTGGATTCGGCCCTCGCCGAGCAGTTCGGCTACCCGTGGAAGCCCGGTAGCGCGGTTACCGACCCCACCCTGTACGCGCTGGCGCAGCCGTTTGGCCATCAGGCGGAGCAGCTGCGCGCCCTGCGCATGCGCCTGAGCCTGGCCGGGGTCGGTCGCGCCGAGGGCCACCCGGCGCTGGCCGTGCTCAGCCCGGAGGGCGGCGACGGCCGCAGCACACTGGCCGCCAACCTTGCCGTGTCGTTCGCGGAACTTGGCCTGCGCACGCTGCTGGTGGATGCCGACCTGCGCCGGCCCAGCCAGCACACGCTGTTTCGATCCGCCGTGGGCAGCGGCGGCCTGTCGGCCCTGCTCGCCGGGCGCGGCTGTGCCGCTTTCATCTCGCCGCTGCCCGGTTTCAGCGGCCTGGCCGTGCTGCCGTCCGGCCCGGTGCCGCCCAATGCCACGGAACTGCTGGCCCGTCCGGCGCTGCAGACCTTCCTGAGCGACGTGGCGGACCGCTTCGACCTGGTGATTCTGGACACCCCGCCGACCGGACCCGGTGGCGACGCGTACTACATCGCCGCCGCGGCCCGCGCCGCGCTGCTGGTGGCGCGCCGCAACCGCACCAGCCTAACCGGCCTCGACACCCTCACGCAGACCCTCGCCTCGACCGGCATTCCGGCGCTGGGCATAGTCCTGAACCGGGGTTGAACCACATGGCAGCGGTGCATCCCACGTCGATTGCGCATTCCGGGCCGCGCTGGCTCGCCGCCTGGCCGGTGCTGCTCGGACTGGCCGTGCTGTACGGGCCGACCGTGTATGGCCTGGCCACCGGCGTATGGCAGTCCGAGGATCAGGCCCACGGGCCGCTGATACTGGCCGTGGTGCTGTGGCTGATCTGGTCCGGCCGCGATGCCTTCTCGGCGGCGCCGCAACCCCGCCCGCTCGCCGGCTGGCTGTGGCTGCTGCCCGGCCTGTTGCTGTACGCCATCGGCCGCTCGCAGGACATCCTGATTCTGGAAATCGGCTCGGCCATCCCGGTGCTGGTCGGATGCCTGCTGGCGCTGGTGGGCCCGGCTGCGGTGCGGCGCTTGTGGTTTCCGCTGTTTTTTCTGATTTTTCTGATTCCGCTGCCGGGCTTTCTGGTGGACGCCGTCACCGGGCCGCTGAAGCAGCACGCCTCGGCACTGGCCGCGCAGCTCCTGTTCGCGGCCGGCTATCCCATCGCGCGGGCGGGCGTGCTGCTGCACCTGGGGCCGTACCAGCTGCTGGTGGCGGATGCCTGCTCGGGCATGCATTCCATCTATTCGCTGGCCGCGGTTGGCCTGTTCTACCTGCACCTGATGGGCTACAAGAACCGCCTGCGGCTGGGCCTGCTGGTGCTCGCCATCGTGCCGATCGCCTTCCTGGCCAACACGCTGCGCGTGGTGACCCTGGCGCTGATCACCTTCCACATGGGCGATGCCGCCGCCCAGGGCTACCTGCACGGCCTGGCCGGCATCTCGCTGTACCTGTTCGCGCTGGCGATGTTGCTGGCGCTGGACGCGCTGCTGGGTCTGCTGCCCGGACTGCGCGAGCCGCGGCGACAGTCCGCCTGATCAGTCTGACGGAACCGCTCCATGCCACAAACCATCCCCACGCTGCGCGTCGTACTGATCGGCATCTGCATGCTGGCCGCCGCCGGCCTGGCCTACGCCATGAAGCCGACGCGCCAGGCCGCCGGCGCGGACACCTTCCAGCTGGAAACCGCCATCCCGCGCCAGTTCGGCACCTGGATCGAACAGAAACAGCAAGTTCAGATCGTCGACCCGCGCCAGCAGGAAACCATCGACCGCATCTACAGCCAGGTCCTCATGCGCAGCTACGTGAACGCGGAGGGCGTGCGCGTCATGCTGTCCATCGCCTACGGCAGCAACCAGAGCGACGACCTGCAGGTGCACCGGCCGGAAGTCTGCTACCCGGCGCAGGGCGCGCAACTTCTGAGCACGGTAAACGCCAACCTGCCGACCCAATGGGGCGAAATTCCCGCGCGCCGACTCACCACCCAGTTCGGGCCGCGCCACGAACCGGTCACCTACTGGGTCATGGTCGGCGACCGCGCCATCATCGGCAGCCTGCAGGGCAAGCTGGCACAGCTGCGCTACGGATTCCGCGGCCAGATACCGGACGGCATGCTGGTGCGGGCCTCGACCATCGACCCCGACGACGAGCGCGCATTCGCGCAGCAGGCACGGTTCCTGCAGGACCTGCTTGCGGCAGTGCCGCCCGAAACCCGCAAGCGCCTGTCCGGCCTGCAATAGGCACGCCGCAGGGCAACGCACTCCCCCCGGCAATGCCGGAATCGACCGACCAGAAGGCCGCAACACCATGTCAAAAAAAATCGCCCTCATTACCGGCATCACCGGCCAGGACGGCGCCTACCTCGCCGAGTTCCTGCTCAAGAAGGGCTACATCGTGCACGGCATCAAGCGCCGCACGTCCCTGTTCAACACCGACCGCATCGACCACCTGTACCAGGACCCGCACGTCGACAACCGCAACTTCGTCCTGCACTACGGCGACATGACCGACTCGTCCAGCCTGGTGCGCATCATCCAGCAGGTGCAGCCGGACGAAATCTACAACCTGGCCGCGCAAAGCCACGTCGCGGTCAGCTTCGAGGAGCCCGAATACACCGCCAACTCCGACGCCATCGGCGTGCTGCGCCTGCTGGAGGCCATCCGCATCCTCGGCCTGGAGAAGAAGACCCGCTTCTACCAGGCCTCCACCTCCGAGCTGTACGGCCTGGTGCAGGAAACACCCCAGAAGGAGACCACCCCCTTCTACCCGCGCAGCCCCTACGCCGTCGCCAAGCTATACGGCTACTGGATCGTGGTGAACTACCGCGAGGCCTACGGCATGTACGCCTGCAACGGCATCCTGTTCAACCACGAAAGCCCGCTGCGCGGCGAGACCTTCGTCACGCGCAAGATCACCCGCGCGGTCGCTCGGATCGCGCTGGGCCTGCAGGATTGCCTGTACCTGGGCAACCTGTCGGCCCTGCGCGACTGGGGCCACGCCCGCGACTATGTCGAAATGCAGTGGCTCATGCTGCAGCAGCAGCAGCCGGAAGACTTCGTCATCGCCACCGGCGTGCAGTACAGCGTGCGCCAGTTTGTCGAATTCGCCGCCACCGAACTGGGCATCGGCCTGCATTGGGAAGGGCAGGGCGCCGACGAGGTCGGCTACGTCGACTCAGTCAACCCCGGACCGGCCACGGATGGCCGCGTCGCCCAGCTGAAACCTGGCCAGGCCATCGTGCGCGTCGACCCGCGCTACTTCCGCCCGACCGAAGTGGAAACGCTGCTCGGCGACGCCAGCAAGGCGCGGGAGAAACTCGGCTGGTCTCCGCCCACCACCCTGTCCGAGTTGGTCAAGGAAATGGTTACCGCCGACTACAGTGCTGCTCGGCGAGATGCGCTGGTCAAGATGGCGGGGTTTCAGGCTTATGACTACCACGAGTAGCGGCAGGTACAAGATTCAAGACTCAAGACTCAAGATTTAAGGTTTAAGAGGCGCGGTCGTGGCTCGGTTCGAGGAGCTGGAAGTTTGGAAGAGGTCGGCGCGGTTGAGTGCTGATCTTTACAAGGCGTTTGTTGACCTGAAGGACTTTGGGTTTCGAGACCAGATCACGCGCGCAGGCTTGTCGATTCCCTCGAACATCGCAGAGGGCCACGAACGCGGATCGGACAAGGAGATCGCCAACTTCATGAACTACGCAAAAGGCTCAGCCGGCGAACTCAGAACACAAATTTACATAGGCATGGACATCGGCTACATCGACCGCGAACAAGGCAAACGCTGGCTGAACGAAGCAGAGGAAATCTCCAAAATGCTCCACGCCCTAATCCGCACCATCCGCGCCCGCACACGCCCCCCTGATTGAACCTTGCATCTTGAGTCTTGAACCTTGCATCTTGCCCCTTGAATCTTGAATCTTGAACCTTGAATCTTCCAACTTGGATCTTGAATCTTGAACCTTGAATCTAAAATCCACGTCGCCGGCCACCGCGGCCTCGTCGGCTCCGCGCTGATGAGGAAGCTGCACGAACGCGGCTACGCGAATCTGCTCACCCGCACCCACGCCGAACTCGACCTCACAAACCAGGCCGCCGTCGAAGCCTTTTTTGCCGCCGAGAAGCCCGACTACGTCTTCCTGGCGGCAGCCAAAGTCGGCGGCATTCACGCCAACGACACCTACCCCGCCGAATTCATCCGCGACAACCTCGCCATCCAGACCAACATCATCCACGCCGCATACAAAAACAGCGTCAGGCGCCTGCTGTTCCTGGGCTCCAGCTGCATCTACCCCAAGCTGGCCCCCCAGCCCCTGAAAGAGGAACACCTCCTCACCGGCCCGCTGGAACCCACCAACCGGCCCTACGCACTGGCCAAGATTGCCGGCATCGAGATGTGCTGGAGCTACAACCGCCAGTACGGCACCCAGTACCTGGCCGCCATGCCCACCAACCTGTACGGCCCCGGCGACAACTACAGCCTGATGGACTCGCACGTCATCCCCGCCATGATCCGCAAGTTCCACCTGGCCAAACTCGCATCCGAGCGCAACTGGTCCGCCATCGAACAGGACGAAGCCCGCAACGGCCCCATCCCCGAAGACCTGAAGAAGCTCTTCCAAGAAACTTGCACCTTGAATCTTGAACCTTGCATCCCCCTCTGGGGCACAGGCACCCCCCGGCGCGAATTCATGTACAGCGAAGACATGGCCGACGCCTGCCTCTACCTGATGAACCTGCCCGACGCCGAATTCAGCAAGCTACTCTGGCCATCTGCCTCCCCCCCTGAACCTTGCCCCTTGCCTCTTGAACCATCCGTCTCTCCCCTTGAACCTTGTACCTTGGACCTTGCCCCTGTAATAAACATCGGCGTCGGCCACGACCTGACCATCCGCGAACTGGCCGAAACCGTGGCGGCCACCGTGGGCTATCAGGGCGCGATCGAATTCGACGCCACCAAACCCGACGGCACGCCGCGCAAGCTGATGGACGTGGGGCGGCTGAACGCGATGGGGTGGAAGGCCTCGACCGTCATGCGCGAGGGGCTGGCGCGAGCGTACCGGGATTTCCTGGCATCGACAGATGGACAGTGAATCCGGGCGCTTTGTATGCCTTCGTCAGAAATATTTCTGTGTATTGACTTGACAGAGTCAAATACATGCGCATAGGAATCGCCGGGCCGCTGGGCACACCTGACATCGAACATCTGCTGGAGGGAGATACTCGCCACCTTCCGCGCGAGATGAAGGGAGCCACGCTGCTCGTCACCCTGATCGAGACCCTGCTTGGCCTGGGGCACGAAATCAGCGCATTTAGCACCGATCCCGCACTGGAGCCCTCTCGTCACAATCGGGTCGTCGCGCGTGGACACCGATTCACCATGTACTACGTTCCGCGGCGTCGGCATGCCATGCGCTCTGACCGGGGGGCGCGTGGGCGGATGCTGGATTTCTTTGCGCTGGAACGTCATGCGCTTGCGGATGCGATACGGCAGGAATGTCCCGAAATTGTCCATGCGCATTGGAGCTACGAGTTTGGCGCAGCAGCCTTGGATTCCGGCTTGCCATGCGTGCTGACTTGCCACGATTCCCCTTGGGCCATTTTGAAGGTGCAACGCGATCTTTATCGAGTCGGCAGGCTGCTCATGGCGAAATCCGTCCTGCGGCGGGCGCGGCACGCCACGGTTGTTTCACCCTACCTGGTCGAGGCCCTGCAAGGGATGACGCGTGCGCCATTGAGCGTGGTACCCAATCCGCTTCCCGGAGGGTTGATCGAGAGCGGGCGCGTGCGCCGTGCACCTGATCTGGCGGCGCGGGCGCCGAGGATCGCCATGTTGTTGAACGGCTGGTCTCCCAGGAAAAACCCCGAGCCGGGTCTGCTTGCGATGAAACACATTCGCGCTGTCTACCCGCAAGCGGAAATGCACCTGTACGGCCCGGGTTACGGGCCCGCGGAGCAGGCCTGGACATGGACGGTGGCGCAGAAAATGGAAAATGCGTTCGTTTTCCACGGATGGACGCCCTACACGGAGACGATGAAACAACTGGCCGGGATGGACCTGTTGTTGCATCCGGCGCTCGAGGAATCCTTCGGCATGACAATCGCCGAGGCAATGGCGCTGGGCGTGCCTGTGGTTGCGGGGCGCGATAGCGGTGCGGTGCCATGGGTATTAGGCGCGGATTCAGGCGGCGGCGCGCTGGTCGATGTCCGATCGCCCAGGAAAATCGCCGAAGCCGTCCTGAAGCTGCTCGAAAACCCCGAATGCTATGTGCGCTGTTCGGAGCGGGGGCGTGCCCGTGCAAGCGAGGTGTTTTCGCCCGCCGCAGTGGCCCAGTCCTACCTGGAGCACTACCAGCAGGTACTGGCGCACTCCGACCGTGTGCCGGCTCATGCCACCGGTGAGGTGTCGGCATGAGAGTCCTGCACGTTCTCAATGAGCTTCGGCCCTCGGGGGCGGAAACCATGCTGCGTATCGCCGCGCCGCTCTTTCGCGCGCAGGGCGTGGAGTGCGGGATTCTGTCCACGGGCAGGGAAGTCGGTCCTTATGCGGGTGCGCTGGAGACGGCGGGCTACCGTATCCACCATATTCCGTTTTCGCGCTCACCCTTGTTTTTCCTGAAGGTCGCGCGTTTTGCCGGGCGGGCCGGATACCACCTCGTGCACCTGCATTCCGAGCGCGGGTTCTTCCCTTACGTCGTCGCGGCCCGACTGGCGGGCAGCGCCAGACTGGTCCGCACCGTCCACAACAATTTCAATTTCGGTGGCTTTCTGCGTGTTCGGCGCGGCCTGGAAAGACGCATGGCCGAACGCCTCGGCGTGCGCTTCGTGAGCATCGCGCCCGGCGTGGACCAGACCGAGCGCAGCCTGTACGGAACCGCCCCGACCCTCATTCCCAACTGGTTCGACGGCGTCCGTTTCCAGCCCGTCACGCCCGATGCACGGGCGCAGGCGCGTGCCACTCTGGGCATCCGGGAGGACGAATACGTGATGGTCACGGTGGGCAACTGCTCGCAGACCAAGAACCACACGGCGCTCATCGAGGCCCTGCCGACCTGTACGCACACAGCCTGGCGCTACCTGCATGTGGGGCTGGAAGAACAGGGTCAACCCGAGCGAGCGCTGGCCAGACGCCTGGGGCTCGCCGAGCGCATCCGCTTCATCGGTGCCGTCGACGACGTGCGTCCGATCCTTTGCGCAGCGGATCTGTACGTCATGCCCTCGCTGTTCGAAGGCTTCAGCATCGCCACGCTCGAAGCGCTCGGCATGGGATTGCCCGCGCTGCTGGCCGACGTTCCCGGCCTGGCCGACATACGCCAGTACCTGGACGGTATTGCCTATTGCCAGCCCGACGCCCGAAGCGTGACTGCAGCCCTGCAGCCCCTGCTGGATCGAGGGCCGGGCCTAGACGACCACAGTGCGGCGCGCAGTGCAGTGGTGCACCGCACGTTCGGTGCGGAGCGCGGCGTGCGCGATTACTGCGCCCTCTACGTCGAGGCGTGCGGTGCTGTCGGGCCAGGTAGGTCCTTGGCTCATCGAGCTGCCGGCGCCGGCCCAAGAAGGGATTCGTCGTGACGAAATACATTGAAGGCCACGCCGAGGCGGCTGCGCTTGCAGGCCTCGGCACACACGGAATGAAATCGCACTGGCTCGGCCTTGCGATTCTCTCGGTGCTGGCCCTGCTGGTCTGGCTCTGGCGCAACATGGAAACGCGCTTCCGCCATCATGCAGCAAGCTGAAACCATGTACGTATCCGACACGCCCGCACGTCCGTCCACAGGCATTCGCCTTTGCCTGCCCGCGGTGATCGGACGCGGCGCCGGGCTCGGCAACGAACTCTATCCCTGGGCCAAGGCCTGGCTGGCGGCGCAGGCCATCGACGGCAAGGCCCTGCCGCCGGCTTTTGGACTCAACCCGCGCCAGTACCGGCGCTATTTCGGCACGTCGCGCCTGGACTGGGTGACGCATCGCGCACTGCTGAAGGCGATGCCGCGCTACCGGTTTACCGAGACCGATTACCTGTCCACCGGCGAGCACGATTTCCGCAAGGCGGTTGCGGTGTTCGCTGAACGCCTGGGGTGGAGGGAGAAGCGTCTCTTTGCGCTGGAAGTCGGCGGCATGTGGGGCGGTTTCCTGGCCGTGCGCGAAGCGCGTGATTACGTGCTGTCGCAGCTCTATGCGGCGCGCGGCACGGCCCGGAACCTGGGCGACTGGCGGGTGCGTCTCGATCCGGAGCGCCTGACGGTGGCGGTCCACATCCGGGCGGGTGATTTCAAGGCCGCAGACGAAAACATCGACTACCGCGGTTGCTTCAACCGCGCCTTGCCGCTGGCCTGGTACATGGCCGTATGCGACCAGCTGCGCCACCATTTCGGCCATCGGGTGCAGTTTCAGTTGTTCACCGACGGCACGCCCGAAGCCGTAGCGCCGTTCATCCAGCATTTTTCTCCGGTAACCGGCTTCCACCAGCGCGATTCCGTCTGCAGCGATCTGCTGGCCATGGCGAGCGCCGACCTGCTGGTGTGTTCAGTCTCATCCTTCAGCCTGTGGGGAGCCTTTCTTTCGCGCGCGCCCTACGTATGGTTTGCACCGCAGCTACAGGTGGAGGAGGGCATGCTGAGCCTGTGGGGACATGAAGCGGCGCAACGTCCGCCCCACGGCGCCACGGCGCGTTTTCGCGCACACGTCGCAAGCGAGCCAGCACGCTGCCCGCGCGGCGTTCCCGTGGCCGAGGACGGCCGGCTGCCACAAGCATTGCTGGACCGGCTACAACTCACGCTCCACTGCAACCGGACCGCCACCGATCTGGCGCTCTACGGCGTGGTGCCGCTGGCCGTGGAAACGCAGGGATGAACGGCGAACGCGCCGCATTGCTGGGCAAGGCCATGCGCGCATTCAAGTGGAATGTGCTCGGCATCCTCGCGCGCATCCTGCTGCAATTCGGCGCCATGGTCGTATTGGCCCGACTGATCGATCCGGCCGGTTTCGGCTTTTTCGGTGGCAGCCTGCTGGTTTACGGACTCGCCGTGCTGATGGCCGATCTTGGACTCGGCATGGCGCTGGTCCAGCGCGGCGAGTTGACCGAGGACATCCGCCGCACGGCCTGGGGGCATTTGCTACTCAGCCATGCCGGGGTGGCCGCGGGCGTGTACTGGGGGGCGCCGTGGTTTGCAGCGTTGCTTGAGGCGCCTGATTTGCAGGACGGCATTCGCGTCATGGCATTGGCCATCATGATTACCGCCTTCATCGTCCTGCCCACGGCGGAACTGCGGCGGCGCATCGATTTCCGGCGCATCCAGATGGCACAGGTGACCGGCTATTTCGCCGGCTTCGTCTTGACGGCGATTCCGCTGGCCGTCCTGGGATGGGGTGGCTGGAGTCTGGTCGTGGCGCTGCTGGTGCAACAGCTCGTCATGGCGGCCATCTGCGCGCACGCCGCGCCACAGCCGTTGCGACCACGCTGGACAAGGCTGCCTGTCGGACTGCCGACCTTCGGTCTGCGCGTGGTGGGCAGCAATCTGGCCAACTGGGTGACGGAAAACCTGGACAACCTGCTGATCGCCCGTTTCAAGGGACTGGGGGCATTGGGCGTGTATTCGGTTTCCTACAGCCTGGCGCGCACCCCCGTGAACCACGTGGTCAACACCATCCAGCAGGTGGTGTTCGCCACCAGCAGCCGGGCGCAGGAGGATCATGCGTCCCTGTCCCGGGGTTACCTGGCCTTGCTCAAGGCGGTTGCGCTGGTCACCCTGCCGATCTTCTTTGGCGCCGCGGTCGTGGCCGACAGCGTCGTCGTCGGGTTGTACGGCGCGCGCTGGTCCGAGGCCGGCCCGGTATTCGCCGCCCTGTGCGTGGCTATGCCCTTCCACGCGCTGATGGCAGTGGCGGGCCCGATCCTGTGGGGCCGCGGCCGCACCGGCGTTGAACTGAAGGTGCAGACAGCCGTCGCCATTGCCCTGCTCGTCGTCCTGATGCTGCTCATGCAGCACTCCCTCACCGTGCTGGCCTGGGCGGTCTGCGCGGTTTATGCAGCCCGGGCCACATTGATGACCGTTGCACTGGCGAGGGATCTGGATATCCCGCTGGTCCGCATTGTGCGCGCCTTGCGCAGCCCACTCCTGCTGGCAGCGGCGGTCATGCTGCTGTTAGGTGTGATGGAAAGTGTGTTGATGGGCACGCATGCCGGGGCGGTGTTGCGCCTGGCGGGTCTGGTCGGCGCGGCGAGCGCTGGTCTGCTTCTGATTGGGATGTTGTGGCCGCGGCAGGTGCTGGGTGACGACTTGGCGTTTCTGTTTACGCGCCTGCCGCTGTTGCAGCGCTTGTCCGCGATGCGTGGCGCGGGGGTCTGATCATGGAAGCTTTCTACTTCACGCCGGGTCTGGTCTTTCAGGCGCTGCCTTTGCGGGTACTGGATTCCTCCGCCACCTTCGTCATCGCCGTGGCCATGCTGCGCGGCTTGTCGATGTGGCTAGGGCTGAAAGAGCGGCGGTCGGGCGTGATGTTAGTCGCCCCCTTCCTGCTGCTGGTAGTGATGGTGCTCGGCTACTTCACGGTCTGGGTGGCGACGCTGGCCAGCCTAGGCGCCATCTGGTGGCTTGCCGGGCGCAGTCGCCGGAGCAACAAGGCCGGCGTGCTGGTGCCTGGGGGGATCGGCGCGCTGGTTCTGGCAGCCCTGTTCGTGCTGGCGCCGCAGTCGCGTGCTTCGCGCGTCAGAACGGTGAACCCAACCGGGAGCCCTAACTGATGGAATGGCTTTTTCCTGTCTTGCATTTTGTCTTTACTGCCACCCTTTTTGTGGGGGCGTTCGTGCTGCCCCTAGTGTTGTTTTACGGCGTATGGAGTTTTTACCAACGTCCGACACTGGCAATACGCTGGGTGATCTGGGTGTTCCTGCTCGAAGCCATCATCATCGTGCAGCCGAGCCTACCGCTAGGCGTGAACCTGTTCATCCCCGACCTGCTGTTCCTGCTCATCGGCGCGGCGGGTTTGTTGCGGCTGTTCGTGACCAAACTTCGTTGGCCGCATTACCTGTGGCTGATTTTTGGTGCAATGCTGGCTTTTTCATTCGCTCTCGGCGTGCTGAAGTTCGGTAGCAAGTCGGGTGTCGAATTGCGGCCTTACTTCTATTTCTGGGCGGGCGTCTGGTATCTCATGACCTTCCGCCTGAGTTCGGCCGATCTCGAAACAATTGCCCGTTCCTGGATGTTTGCATCTGCGGTCATGGTTGTGATTGCCTGCTTCCGCTGGCTGGCACTGGCAGCCGGCCTGGAGATTACCCACTATTGGAACGAGGGAGGACAGTCCCTGCGCGTGTTCACCTCGACCCAGACTTTCTTCCTGGTGCAGGGTTTCATCATTGGCCTGTATGCCCGGCTCAACAAGATCGGGCCGGCGTGGTGGAGCGGTCTGGTTCCCATCCTGTTCATCTGCATCGTCGTGCTTCAGCATCGCACGCTGTGGGTGATGGCCTTCGTGTCCACGGCGGTGCTGGTTCTTGCAGCAGGCAAGGTGCGTTCGCGGGCATTGACGGGGGCGCTGGCCGCGGCCGTCATCGGTGCAGTAGTGCTCACCCCACTACTCCTGGGCGGCAAACTGGATCGGCTTCAGCAGTCGTTGTCCCGCTCGGTCGAGGAGGTTGGCCAGCAAAACAGTACGATGACCTGGCGTGTCCAGAGCTGGCAGGCGTTGGTACAGCAATGGGCAACTTCCGGTCCCTTGGTCAATCTGGCGGGCTTTCCCTTTGGCTCGGGATTCAACCGCCGCATCGAGGCCTCGCAGACTGAACTGACGCAATCGCCGCACAGCCAGTACGTCACCATGCTCTTGCGGACCGGGCTGGTGGGCTTGCTCGCAATGCTGGCAGCCTATGCGTTTGCCATCCGTGGCATGTGGCGCTGGCCGCACTCCCGCGCAGCGCAGGTTTTGGACAACAAGGTCCTGCTGGCGCTCCTGTTGGGGCAGGTGTTTTTCTTCCTCACATACGCAGCGGAATACAACATGATCCTGCCATTGGGGCTTGCCCTGACGCTGCTGGCAGCGCAGCCCGTAACGCTTCGATCTGGGTCAGCGGGACTTGCCCGGGCATTCAACAACTGGGGGGCGCAGGCATGATTCGGCGCTGGGTCATCCACATCCTGCTGGCGGCGATTCTTTATCCCATCAGCATCCCGGCGCAGGCAGGCATGGTCCTGGAGCCTCCCGATGGTCCGCGGGTTGTGGAATCCGAGTACTTCGGGATGCACGTTCGGTGGGGGGCGACCACACGCTATTGGCCGCAGGCGCGTTTTCATGGTTGGCGCGTCATCACGGGCGAAACCACCTGGTCCGAGATCGAGCCGTTCAAAGGTAGATGGAATTTCCGTGCGCTTGATCAGGCCGTGGCACGAGCAGAAAGCCAGGGGGTCGAAGTGTTGCTCACTCTGGGCTACCCACCGCGCTGGGCGGCCGATCGGACACATGTCAGCGACTGGAATCCCGGCCATGCGCTAGCCCCGGAATCCATGCAGGACTGGGAAAATTATCTGCGTCAGGTCCTCAGCCGCTATAAGGGCCGCATCAAATTCTACGAATTGATGAATGAGCCGCACTTTACGGAGGTGGATGGCTGGCAAAGCAAGGTACGTTTTCCCGTTGCGCGCATGGTGGAGATGGCGCGTATCGCCTCGCAGGTAATTCGCGAGATCGATCCCGGGGCGAAGCTCGTTTCCATGTCGCCATCGGGAGAAAACACCGGTATCAAGCGTGTCGATGTGTTTCTCAAGGCGGGGGGGGTAAGTATGTCGACGCGATAGGCTTTCATTTCTACTCCAAAAATCCGGAACAGATGGCCAAGCTGATCACGGGCCTGCAGGCGGTGTTGCGCGAGAATGGTCAGGGTCATCTCGATATCTGGAACACCGAAATGGGGTTTTACATCGACGGACCAGACAAACCGCATGGCGAGGGACGACGTCCGGACTCGCAGCCCCTGTACAGCCCCGAGGCGGGTGCGGCTGTTGTTTCCCGTGCGCTGAGCTTAGGGGCAGCGACCGGTCTACGCCGCTTTTATTGGTATTCGTGGGATATCCCCACCATGGCATTAGCGTATGGTCGAGGCAAAGACATCAACCCGGCCGGGCGTGCCTACATCAAAACCGAGCGCTGGCTACGTGGTGCAACGATCAAGGAATGCCGCACCCAGAACGACCAGTTATGGATTTGCACGCTGAACCGGGGCACACGACAGGCGCGACTGGTGTGGAATACAGCGGGCCCGCTTGACTGGGTCGTGCCCGCTGAATGGCAGGCGCAGCAGCTTGAAACGCTGCTAGGCAGTGCGAAGGCTGTCCCTTCACTTACGCGGCTTCAGGTGGATGAGTCCCCGGTTTTGATTGTGTCCGATGACCAGGCTTGGGGACTGCCGTGAAGCTTGCGGTGCTGATGGCGTGCTACAACCGCCGCGCCAAAACCGTTGAATGCCTACAGCATCTGGCCATCGCTGCCAGGCAGGCCGGGGTCGAATGCCAGTTGTTCCTGTTTGATGATGGCTCGACCGACGGCACGGCCGAGGCGGTGCAGGCGCTGGTGCCGGATGCCGTGATTCTGCGTGGCGACGGCAGCTATTTCTGGAACCGCAGCATGAACCGGGCATTCGATGCGGCCTTGCAGGTCGGCTTTCCAGCCTATGTGTGGTTGAACGACGACACCATGCTGCAACAGGATGCGTTTAACCTGCTGCTATCAGCGCGCGATTCGGCCGCGCCGGATGAGGCCATCGTGGTGGGAGCGGTCAGTGATCCGGAAACCGGCAAGACGACCTACGGAGGGGCGCGCTATGTGTCGCCACGATTTCGCCCTTTTTTGTGCGTCATGGTTCATCCGGAACTGTTGCCGCAGGATGTGGATGTAGTGAACGGAAACGTGGTGCTGGTTCCAGATGGCATCGCTCGCAGGCTCGGCAATCTTGATCCGGCCTTCGAGCACGGCATGGGCGATACGGATTATTCAATGCGGGCGCGCAAGCTGGGTATCCGCATTTTGTTGACTGCCGGGTACGTGGGCGTGTGCTCCCGAAATTCCTTGAAAGGAACCCATCGTGACAAGGCAGCGCCCTTGCCGCTGCGTATACGGCAAATCTTCTCGCGCAAGGGCCTGCCTTGGCGCTCTTGGCTGACGATGTGCTGGCGTCACGGCGGGGTGCTGTGGCCGGTGCATTTCATGTGGGGCTATGCGAAGGTCATTCTTGGCCGGGCATGATGCAGTCATGGCAATTTGTGGAAATTGGCTGGGCGAGAAGATGGATAACAATTACGAGGCGCTGAATCTGACGCAGCCGGAAAGCGAGATTGATCCGTTTACGGAAGATCGCTATCGCCAGTTTCACCGATTCCTTCCGGCAGGAACGCGCAGCGTGCTTGATATCGGCTGCAATACCGGGCGCGGCGGCAGCGTGCTCAAGGCCCTGGACGGCAGTCTTAAGATTTACGGTCTGGATGCTGTGCGCGCCCGGCTGGATCGTCTGCCAAAGGATGTGTACGAGGAAGGCGTGCATGGCTACTCCACCAAGATCCCGAACGAGGACGGAACCTACGACGCAGTGGTGGCGGGCGAGTTCATCGAGCATATCTATCAGGCCGACGTCGACCAGACGCTAGGCGAGATTTTCCGGGTGCTGAAAATAGGTGGACGACTCTTGCTGACGACGCCGAACCCCGGCGACATCAAGCGGAAACTCCGCGGGCGCAGCATTCTTGGCGGAGCACACGTATCGCAACACTTCCCCGACACACTCAAGCTCAAGTTGCGGATGGCCGGCTTTTCGCGGGTGAGGGTATACGGCAGCGGCAAGGTGTCGCGCTATGTGGGCAGCCGTTTCCCCTTGCTGATCTATGGCAGCTATCTGGCCATGGGCGACAAGTTCTGAGCCGCCGCCCGCCTATTACCGTCGCCTGACACAGCATGAAAATCCTGCTTAGTGCATTTGCCTTTGCACCCAACGTCGGCAGCGAGCCCGGCGTCGGCTGGCGCTGGGCGGAAGAACTGGGCAAGCAGCATGAGGTGACGGTGATCACGGACGCGACCCGCCGCCCACTGGTCGAAGCCGAGGGCGTGCAATTGCCGCCCAATGTGCACGTCGTCTTTTTTCGCCCGGCCTGGCTGCGGGCAATGCCGCTCAATTCGACGACCGCCCCGCTGCTCTATACGTTGTGGCAATTCGGCTTGCTGGAGTTTGCGCGACGCCTGCAGCGCGAGCAACGATTTGATCTGGCCATCCATTGCACCTATGGCGTGTTTCGCCATCCGTCATTTCTGGGGTATCTGGGAATACCCTTTGTATTCGGCCCTGTGGGGGGTGGTGAAGATGCACCGCTGGCGCTCAAGCGATCAATCCACGGGCGCCAAAAGATCAAGGAACTGTTGCGCTCACTGCTCAACAAGGTGGCCTTGTTCGATCCTTTCCTGTGGGCAGCCTATGTGTCACGTCCCGGCCGATTATTTGGCCTTCGATGAAACAGCTCCGGTTTTGAAGCGTACCAGTGCTGAAGCGCTTGAGCCGGAGTCTGGGCGTTCAGTGCCTTCTGCGGCAAGTGGTGGTTGTAGAGCGTGACATAGCGGTGCAGGGTCTGCTCCAGGTCCTCGCTGGACCTGAAGTGGTGCGTGCGCAGCAGGTCCGCGATGCGCCCGTTGAAGCGCTCGACCATGCCATTGGTCTGCGGGTGGCGCGGGGGCGTCAGACGGTGCTCGATGCCCAGTTCCTGGCACAGGCGATCGAACTCATGCGTCCCGGTCGGGGCCCGCGCCCGGCTCCCGAACAGCCGGTCCGTGAACTCGGTGCCGTTGTCGGTGAGCAGGCGCGTGATGCGCACCGGGCAGGCCGTGGCCAGGGCACTGAGGAAGGCGCGCGCCGAGCGCGCGCTCTTGTCGGCTTTCAGGGCCACGTAAACCCAGCGGGTGGCCCGATCGATGGCCACGAACAGGAACCGGCGCCGGTCCTCGTCGGCCATCTGCGGCAGGTACTTCACGTCGACGTGCACAAAGCCGGGCACGTAGGTCTTGAAGGTCTTGCTGACCGCTTTGTCCGGCGCCGGGCGCAGGGCGCGCAGGTTGCCCACGCCGTGGCGGCGCAGGCAGCGGTCCAGCCCGGAGCGGGACACGTCCGGACACAGGAACTCGCGCGTCACCGCCAGCAGGTCGTCCAGCGGCAGCAGCAGGGCCCGGCGCAGGTAGACCACGATCGCCTCCTGGCCGGGGGTCAACGTCGTTTGCAGGCGGTGCGCGGTGTGCGGCCGGTCGTAGACATCCGGGCGCCGCTTCCATTTGTAGATCGTCGGCTCGGTGACGCCAAAGCGGCGGGCCAGCACCGCCACCGGCTCATCACTGGCCGCGATCTGCGCCCGCACGTGGGGCGTGGTGCGGGCTTGTTTGTGCAGTGCAATCAGCATGCGGACACCTCCCGATCAACCGCTTTCCCGTCCCCTGCCAGCTCCCGGAACACCTCGCGCGCCAGCAGCAGCGGGGACCGAGACGGAACTATATGATGATCCGGGATGGAACACCTATGCCAGGGCCACGCTGATCCTCACCAAGACGGAAGACACTCGCCAGGCGTTGCCGTGGCCATTCCGCCGCCGTGCAATCGTGTATCCCGAAATCGGCATTGATGCCCCTGCCGGCATTCAGCCCACTGCGCGGCAGCCGGGCGAGCCGCTGCGTGTTTTGTTCGCTGGCCGGCTGCTGGGCTGGAAGGGGGCGCATCTGGCGATCCGGGCCGTGGCGCAGGCGGTGGCACAAGGGGTGCCGGTCGAGTTCACGTTGCTGGGCAAGGGGCCGTTCGAGCCAGAGTTGCGCAAGGTGGCGGCTGAGGCGGGTGTGCAGGACAGCCTCCGCTGGGTGAGCCACATGCCGCAGCAGGAGCTGTTCGCGCTGTACCGGACCATGCATTGTTTCCTGTTTCCCAGCCTGCATGATTCCAGCGGCAATGTGGTGCTGGAGGCGCAGGCGAATGGGCTGCCGGTGATCTGTCTGGACATCGGTGGACCAGCGACTTTGGTGACGGCTGAAACTGCGATAGTTGTAGCGACCAGAAACCGGAATGAGGCAGGCGTGGTTCAGGGGCTTGCGGATGCGATACGGAAGCTTGTCCATGACGAGCAAAGTCGCGTGGCAATGAGCAGGGCAGCAGCAGAGCGCGTTCGAGAAAAGATGAGCTGGGATGAGCGGGCCAATGGTGTGTTGCCGCTGGTCGATAAAGCACTGGGCAGGGATTGGCGTGGCACCGTTAAGGACTTATAAGCAATGGGACTGCTGAAGGGGATTGGGCTGAAGGTGATGCCTTGGGACGGTTTGAATTTTCTGGTTTATTTCCCGCTGTTGGCAGCAGCCGGGATGCTGCTGCCGATAGCCTTCAAGAAGTGGGTATTGGCTAGATCGTTACCATTGGATCGGATGTTTTCATGATGGTTGCTGCGTGTTGGATATGAAGAAAGCCGTTGTCTTTCAATATCGACTGTTGCATTACAGGACAGCGTTGTTCGATCGCCTGCGCGAGGCCTGCGCCAGTCGAGGTATCGACCTGCATCTGGTGCATGGCCAGGCGTCGCGGCGCGAGTCAGTCAAGAAGGACGAGGGTTCGTTGCCCTGGGCGCACAAGGTGCAAAACCGTTTCTGGGAACTGGGCGCGCGCGATCTGGTGTGGCAGCCTTTCCCGGCCGATCTGCGCGATGCCGATCTGGTGGTGGTGATGCAGGAGAACCGCATTCTGTCGAACTATCCCTTGCTGCTGGGCCGGTTATGGTCGCCGCGCCGGGTGGCGTACTGGGGGCACGGGGTGAATTTCCAGAGCGACGCCCCGGCCGGCCTGCGCGAGAAGTGGAAGCAGGTGATCCTGACGCGGGTGGACTGGTGGTTTGCCTACACGGACATGACGGTGCAGATCGTGCGCCGCGCGGGATATCCGCAGGAGCGCATTACCTGCCTGGACAATGCGATCGACAACGAGGCGTTCGAGCGCGATCTGGCCAGCGTGACGGATGCGCAATTGCAGGCGATGCGGGTGGAGATCGATGCGCCGGAGGGCGCGCCAGTCGGCCTGTTTTGCGGATCGCTCTACCCGGACAAACGCCTGGACTACATGGTGGCGGCGGCAGACGGCATCCATGCCGCGCTGCCCGCGTTTCGCCTGGTGGTGATCGGCGACGGCCCCAGCGCCAGCGAAATACGGGCGGCGGCCGAGACGCGGCCATGGCTGAAGTGGGTAGGGGTGCGCAAGGGCCAGGAGAAAGCGGCCTGGTTCAAGCTGGCCGATGTCGTGATCAACCCTGGCCTGGTTGGACTGCATATTCTGGATTCATTCTGTTCGGGCACGCCGATGATCACGACGGCGGAGTCCCGGCACAGCCCGGAGATCGCCTATCTGCGGGATGGGGAGAATGGCCTGGTTGTGCATGGTGGGGCGGATCGTTATGCGGAGGCGGTGATTGCACTGTTCAACGACCGCGCCAGGCTGGATGCGATCAAGCAGGCGGCGTTGCGCGATGCGCAGCATTACACGCTGGACAATATGGTGCAGCGCTTTGCTGACGGCATTGAGCGATGTGTGGGGATGCGTAAGAAATAGATTCAAGGGGCAAGATTCAAGATTCAAGGGGAAAGAATCAAGGGACGAGGTGTGCGGTGGTTTTGTGCCGCGAGGTCGAAGGGGGTTGGATCGTTGGATTATGGGGCGAGTGGCGATGACAACTGGATAACTCCGTGGGAGGCCCGCCCTCGGGCCGAAATCTTCGGGTGCGGCGATCGCGGTCCGGAAGATTCGCGGCGGGGGCGCCCCCCGTGGGAGCGGCGTCGCGCTGCCACGGCGCCGACACTTGCGCGGCGCAATCAGTCCAGGAACAGGTCCATCATCAGCTCGCGGGCGGGGTCCACGGCGTAGCGGTCGAAATCGGTCACGCCGGCCTGCGCCAGCACGGCTTCGTCGATGTAGAAATTGCCGCTCGCGTCGCGGCTGGGCCGGGTCAGGATCCAGTGCGCGGCGTCGGCCACGATCTCCGGTCGCCGGCAGGCGGCCGGGTCGACGTCCGGCAGCAGGTCGATGGCGGCGGTGGCGATCACCGTGCGCGGCCACAGGGCGTTGACGGCCACGCCATGCTCGCGAAATTCCTCCGCCAGGCCGAGCATGCACAGGCTCATGCCGTACTTGGTGGTGGTGTAGGCCGGGTGCGGCGCCAGCCAGCGCGGCTCCAGGTTCAGCGGCGGCGACAGCACCAGGATGTGCGGGTTCTCGGCCCGCAGCAGGTGCGGCAGGCAGGCGCGCGACGCCAGCCAGGTGCCGCGCAGGTTGACGTCCATCATCAGGTCGAAGCGCTTGACCGGCGTGTCCAGCGTGCCGGTCAGGCTGATGGCGGAGGCGTTGTTGACCAGGATGTCGATGCCGCCGAAGTGCGCCACGGCCTGCGCCACGGCGGCGTCCACGGCATCCGCGTCGCGCACGTCCATGAGCAGCGGCAGGGCGCGCCCGCCGGCGTCCTCGATTTCCTGCGCCGCCGTGTGGATGGTGCCCGCCAGCCTGGGGTGCGGCTCGCTGGTCTTGGCGGCGATGACGATGTTGGCGCCGTCCTCGGCGGCGCGCAGCGCGATCGCCTTGCCGATGCCGCGGCTGGCGCCGGTGATGAAGAGCGTTTTTCCGTACAGGCTGTCCATCGGGTTCAACTCGATTCGGTGGCCGGCGCGCGCCGCAGGCGCTGCAGCCACTGGGGTCCAAGCGCCGCCAGCAGGCTGCCGCCGACCACCAGCACCGCGCCGGCGAGCTGATAGGTGCGCATCGGTTCGTGCAGCAGCAGGGTCGACAGGGCGACAGTGTAGACGGGGGTCATGTTCATGAAGGCCATGGCCTCGGCGGCGCCGACTGCCTTGACGCCGGTGTTCCACGCCAGCAGGGCGCCGACGCCGACGAACACGGCGATGAAGGCCAGCGCCTGCCACACCCACGGCGTGAAGCGTGGCTCGGTGGTGGCGAATTCCCAAAGGCCCCAGGGCGCGACCATCAGCAGCGACAGGGCCGACGTGAGGGCCGTCACCGACAGCACCGAGCGGCGGCGCATCACCGCGCGTCCGGCGATCGAGTAGGCACCCCACAGCACCATCGAGCCGAGCAGCAGCAGATCGCCGCCGTTGAAGTGCAGCCTGGCCAGCCGCTCGAGGCTGCCGGCGGACAGGATCACGCCGATGCCGGCCAGTGACACCAGCGCCCCGACCCACTGCACCGGTCGCACCACCGCGCGCAGCACCAGATAGGCCAGCGCCAGCGCCACCAGCGGACCTGCGGCATTCATCAGCGCGGCGTTTATGGCGTCCGTGTAGCGCAGGCCCAGGTAGAACACGCCCTGAAAGCCGGCCACGCCGCTGAAGGCCATGAAGCACAGGCGCCAGAAGTCCTCGCGCAGCGGCGGTTCGTCGTCGCGGCGCAGGAAGCGCAGCAGCACCGCCAGCACCACCAGCGACATCGCGCCGCGCACGCTTACGATCAGCCCCGGCCCGAGGTAGTCGCGCAGTGCGCGGCCGATCACCATGTTGCCGGCCCAGAACACGCAGGCCAGGTTCAGCCACAGGTAGGGCAGGGCGCGGCGCAGCGCGGTCATCGCTTCAGGCCGGCCACAGCGCGGCAGTGCGCTGCGGCTGCGCGATGCGCAGGCGCAGGATGCGCTCGAAGTGGCCCGGATCCTTGACGTGGGTGATTTCCCCGGCGCGCGGGAAATGCAGGTCGTACAGGCGCGACAGCCAGAAGCGCAGCGCCGCCGCGCGCAGCATCGCCGGCAGCGCCGCCGCCTCGCCGGCCACGGGCGGGCGACCGCTGACATAGGCGGCCAGGAAGGCACGCGCCCGGGCGTCGTCGAAGTCGCCGTCAGGCACCACGCACCAGTCGTTCAGGCAGATGGCCAGGTCGTACAGCAGGATGTCGTTGCAGGCGGCGTAGAAGTCGATCACGCCGGAAAGGCGCTCGCCCTCGAACAACACGTTGTCGCGAAACAGGTCGGCGTGGATCACGCCGCGGGGCAGGTGCTGGGTGTCGAAGGCCGCCTGGAAGGCGATCTCGGCATCGATCAGCGCCATGGTGTCGGCCTGCAGCACGCCGCGCAGGGCGTCGGCGGTCACCCGCCACCAGGCCGGACCGCGTTCGTTGGAGCGGCGCCGGTGCACGTGGCGGCCGATGCGGTGGATGCGCCCCAGGGCCTCGCCGACCGCCGCGCATTGCGCCACCGACGGCTCGGTCACGGCCTTGCCGGCCAGGCGTTCGACCAGCGCCGCCGGCCGCTGCGCCAGGCGGCGCAGATAACTGCCGTCGTCGGCCATGATCGGCCGTGGGCAGGCCAGGCCGTGGTCGGCCAGGGCGACCATCAGCTCCAGGAAATATTCGAGCTCCACCTCGGCATGGCGCTCGAACAGCGTCAGCACGAAGGCCCCGCCGCGCGTGGTGACGAAGTAGTTGGTGTTCTCGATGCCGTCGGCGATGCCCTGCAGGTCCAGCAGCTCACCGACCGCGTAATCGCGCAGGAACGCCGTTACTTCGGCCGCCTCGACCCGGGTGTATACCGACACGCCAGTCCCCGCCGGTCAACCGCTTACCAGCGCAGCAACACCCAGCGCGGCACCGGAGGCGGGTTCTTGACGTCGTTGATCTGCTGGCTGAACTCGCCCTGGCCGGTCGGATCGACCAGGTAATAGGCGGGGCCGACGGCCGGTTTGACCTTGACCATGTAGACGCGGCCGTTGATCGAGTACTCCTCGCGCGTGTCCTTGCCCTGGCGCTTGATGGTGACCTCGGGCGAGGGCGCCTCGCCTTCCTGCGGCGCCACCTGCAGCTCGGGCGGCACCTCGCTGCCGGCCGGCGGGGCATCGTCGCGGGGCTCGACCTGCAACTCCGGCAGGGCTTCGCTGCCCGGCGGGGGCCCTCCTCGGCGGCCTGCGCCGCGGCGGCCAGCAGGAGACCGATAAGCAGCATGCGGCGCATGGGTTGAACTCCGGCAAAGGGCTTGAAATGCTGGCCAAAGCATAGCATCGCCGTGCTGCCCGGCCGGCGTCGCGGCGGGCGGTTAGGGTGCGTCGGCCGCTGCGCTACACTGCCGGCCGGCCCGTCCCTGCGCCGTTTGAACTTCCCGGTCAGCATGTCCGAATCACCGCTCGTCGTCCTGGTGGACGGCTCGTCCTACCTGTTTCGCGCCTTCCATGCGCTGCCGCCGCTGACCAACTCCCAGGGCCAGCCGACCGGTGTCACCTACGGCGTGGTCAACATGCTGCGCCGGCTGGAGCGCGACTATCCGGACGCCCACATCGCGGTGGTGTTCGACGCCAAGGGGCCGACCTTCCGGCACGACGCGTTTGCCGACTACAAGGCCAACCGCCCGCCGATGCCGCCGGAGCTGGCGGTGCAGATCGGCCCGACGCTGGAACTGGTGCGGGCGCTCGGTCTGCCGCTGCTGGTGATCGACGGCGTGGAGGCGGACGACGTGATCGGCACCCTGGCCCGGCGCGCGGCCAGCCGCGGCGAACAGGTGCTGATCTCGACCGCCGACAAGGACCTGGCGCAGCTGGTGGATGGCCGGGTGCGGCTGGTCAACACCATGAGCAACACGGTGCTCGACGTGGCCGGCGTGCGGGAGAAATTCGGCGTGCCGCCGGAACTGATCGCCGATTTCCTGGCCCTGACCGGCGACACGGTGGACAACATCCCCGGCGTGCCCAAGGTCGGCCCCAAGACCGCCGCCAAATGGCTCACCGACTACGGCTCGCTGGATGGCGTGATCGCCCATGCCGGCGACATCGGCGGCAAGGTGGGCGAGAACCTGCGTGCCACGCTGGAGCAGTTGCCGCTGTACCTGGACCTGGCCACGGTGCGCTGCGACGTGCCGCTGGACATCGACCCGGACAACCTGAACCGCGGCGCGCCGGACGTGGACACGCTGCGCCGGCTGTTCACCGAGCTGGAGTTCAGGTCGTGGCTGAAGGAACTGGACGGCGGATCGGTGGGTGGGCAGGCGCTTGCCGCCGCGGATACGGCCGTGCTGCAGGCGCCCGCCGTTGCCGCCGCGCAGGTGATCGACCGCGAGGCCTACGAAACCGTGCTCGACGAGGCTGCGCTCGAGCGCTGGTGCGAACGCCTGGCGGCGGCCGACGAATTCAGCTTCGATCTGGAGACCGACCGCCTGGACGCCATCACGGCCCAGATCGTCGGCCTGTCGTTTGCAGTCGCGCCCGGCGAGGCGGCCTACGTGCCGGTCGGCCACGACTATCCGGGCGCGCCGGAGCAGCTTGCCCGGGACGCCGTGCTGGCGCGGTTGAAGCCGCTGCTGGAAGCCGATACGCCGCGCAAGATCGGCCAGGGTTTCAAGTTCGACTGCACGGTGCTGGCCCGCTACGGCATCACGCCGGCCGGTCCGGCCTTCGACACCATGCTCGAATCCTACGTGCTGGACAGCACCGCCAGCCGACACGACATGGACACCCTGTCCGCCAGACATCTTGGCCACGCCACCATCACCTTCAAGGACGTGGCCGGCAGCGGCAAGAACCAGCTCACTTTCAATCAGGTGGACATTGAAACCGCCACCCGCTACGCGGCCGAGGACGCCGACGTCACGCTGCGCCTGCACCGGCACTTCTGGCCGCAGATCGAGGCGGCGCCCGAGCTGCGGCGCGTGTTCGAGCAGATCGAAATGCCGCTGCTGCCGGTGCTCTCGCGCATCGAGCGCCACGGCGTGCTGATCGATGCGGCCCTGCTGCGCACGCAAAGCGGCGAGCTGGCCGCCGCCATGCAGCGCCTGGAAGCCGAGGCGCACGAGCTGGCCGGGCACCCGTTCAACCTGGGTTCGCCGCTGCAGATCCAGCAGGTGCTGTACGAGGAACAGAAACTGCCGGTGCTGGGTCGCACCCCGACCAAGCAGCCGTCCACCGCCGAGGACGTGCTGCAGGAGCTCGCCCTGCACTACCCGCTGCCGCGGGTGATCCTGGAGCACCGCGGCCTGTCCAAGCTGCGCTCTACCTACACCGACAAGCTGCCGCAACAGGTCAACCCGGCCACCGGCCGCGTGCATACCTCCTATCACCAGGCGGTGGCCTCGACCGGCCGGCTGTCGTCGTCGGATCCGAACCTGCAGAACATCCCGGTGCGTACCGCCGAGGGCCGGCGCATCCGCCAGGCCTTCATCGCGCCGCCCGGCTGCGTGCTGCTGTCGGCCGACTACTCGCAGATCGAGCTGCGCATCATGGCCCACCTGTCGGGCGATGAAGGTCTGGTCGAGGCGTTCGCACGGGGCCTGGACGTGCACCGCGCCACGGCGGGGGAAATCTTCGGCCTGGCGCCGGACGCGGTCAGCGGCGAGCAGCGGCGCGCCGCCAAGGCCATCAACTTCGGCCTCATCTACGGCATGTCGGCCTTCGGCCTGGCGCAGCAGCTGGGCATCGATCGGGGCGCCGCGCAGCGCTACGTGGACCAGTACTTCGAACGCTACCCCGGCGTGCGCGCCTACATGGACGCCACCCGCGCCGCGGCGCGCGAGCGCGGCTACGTGCAGACCGTCTACGGCCGGCGCCTGTACCTGCCGGACATCCGCGCCGGCAACAACCAGCGCCGCCAGTACGCCGAGCGCACCGCCATCAACGCGCCCATGCAGGGCACCGCCGCCGACCTGATCAAGCTGGCCATGATTCGCATCGACCGCTGGCTGCACGACAATGGCCAGCCGGCGCGCATGATCATGCAGGTGCACGACGAACTGGTGTTCGAGCTGCCGGCCGAGCGCGCCGAGGCGGTGCGGGCACAGGTCACGGCCCTGATGACCGCCGACAATCCGCTGACCGTGCCGCTGGAAGTGGAAACCGGCGTTGGCCTGAACTGGGACGAAGCCCACTGAGGCGTGCCCCGCAACCAAAGATTCCCGAATCCTGAAGGAGGAAACCACCCATGATCCCATTCGAGAAACTCACCGCCCCGACCCGCCTCTACATCAACGGCGAGTACCAGGACGCCGCCGGCGGCGCCCGCTTCGACAACATCAACCCGGCCACCGGGCAGTCGCTGGGCGAGGTCGCCAAGGGCTCGGCGGCGGACATCGACCGCGCCGTCAAGGCTGCCCGGGCGGCCTTCGAGGCCGATTCCTGGGCCGGCATGGCCGCATCGGACCGCGAGCGCCTGCTGCACCGCTTCGCCGACCTGATCGAACAGAACACCGACGCCCTGGCGGCGCTGGAGACCTACGACACCGGCAAGCCCTTCGGCGACGCGCGCAAGATCGACCTGCCGCTGTCGGTGCAGGCCCTGCGCTACTACGCCGGCTGGCCGACCAAGCTGCGCGGCGAGACGGTGCCGGTGCGCGGGCCGTTTCACACCTATACCCTGCGCGAGCCGATCGGCGTCATCGGCCAGATCGTGCCGTGGAACTTCCCGCTGTTCATGGCGGTGATGAAGCTGGCCCCGGCGCTGGCCGCCGGCAACACGGTGGTGCTCAAACCCGCCGAGCAGACGCCCCTGACGGCGCTGTACCTGGGCAACCTGATCAACCAGGCCGGCTTTCCGCCCGGTGTGGTGAACATCGTGTCCGGCATCGGCACCGAGGCCGGCGAGGCGCTGATCACGCACCCGGACGTCGACAAGATCGCCTTCACCGGCAGCACCCGAACCGGTCAGCACATCATGCGCCAGGCCGCCGGCACGCTGAAGCGCATCAGCCTGGAGCTGGGCGGCAAGTCGCCGCACATCATCTTTGGCGACGCGGACCTCAAATCGGCCATGCGCGCCATCGGCGCGGCCATCTTCTACAACCAGGGCGAGGTGTGCATCGCCGGCTCGCGGCTGTTCGTCGAAAAGCCGCTGTACGAGCAGGCGCTCGAGGCGGCTTCACAGGCCGCCGCGCGCATGAAGGTGGGCGACCCGTTCGCCGAGGACACGCGCGTCGGCGCACTGGTGTCCGAACAGCACTGGAAGCGCGTGGACGAGTACGTGAAGCTGGGCGTGTCCGAGGGCGCCACGGTGGTGGCGGGCGGCGGTCCGGCGGATGTCGGCGGGCGCGGCTTTTTCTACCAGCCGACGGTGCTGGCCGGCGTCAGCAACTCCATGCGCGTGGCGCAGGAGGAAATCTTCGGCCCGGTGCTGTCGGTGATTCCCTTCGAGGACGAAGCCGAGGTGCTCAGCCTGGCCAACGACACGCAATTTGGCCTGGCGGCGGGCCTGTGGACGCAGAACGTCGGCAAGGCGCACCGCGTGGCGCGGGCGATCAAGGCCGGCACTGTGTACATCAACGCCTACGGCGTGCTCGACGCCGCGGTGCCCTTCGGCGGTTACAAGATGTCCGGCCTGGGCCGCGAGAACGGCGAGGAGGGCATCGCCATGTACACCGAGCTCAAAGCCGTCTGGACCGGCCTGAAGTAGGAGCGGGCCATGCCCGCGACCGTTGCGGCGCAGGTCGGCGGGTACGTTCGATAGGGTGCAGCAGGCGGGCCTTGCGGTCGCGGCCATGGGCCGCTCCTACTCTATGAGAACGGTTTGACTTACCGCCGCGACCGAGGCGCCAACCTCAACGGCAACTCGCAAACAGGAGATGAGCCATGGACATCAACCTCAAGGGCAAGGTCGCCATCGTCACCGGCGGCCGGCAGGGCATCGGCCACTGCATCACGCAGACCTTTCTGGAAGCCGGCGCCAGTGTGCTCACCTGCGCTCGCGACGGCGCCGGCCTGAGTGCACAGATCGAGCACTGGCGCGCCAGCCACGGTGATCGCATCGCCGGCATTCAGGCCGACGTCGGTCAGGCCGAGGACATCGACCGCTTGCTGGCGGAGGTCCGGAACCGCTTCGGCGGGGTGGACGTGCTGGTCAACAATGCCGCCACGTCCGAATCCGGCACCCTGGCCAGCCTCAGCGACGACCAGTGGCACAGGGAATTCGACGTCAAGCTGATGGCCATGATCCGCACCGCGCGCGCCGCGGTGCCGCTGATGCTGGCCCGCGGCGGCGGCAGCATCATCAACATCAACGCCATCTTCGCCCGCCAGCCGGACATGACGTTCTATGCATCCAGCGTCGTGCGCGCCGGGTGCCTCGCCTTCACCAAGCTGCTGGCGCGCGAGCACGCCGCGCAGGGTGTGCGCGCCAACGCGATCGGGCTGGGACTGGTCGAAACTCCGGCCTGGGAGAAGTGGCACGACCCGGCGCAGGGCAGCTACGAGGCCTTCCTGAAGTCCAGCGCCGAGTTCTACCGCGTGCCCATGGGCCGCGTCGGGCGCATGCAGGAGGTCGGCAACGTGGCGCTGTTCCTGGCCTCCGACGCCGCCAGCTACGTCACCGGCACGCAGCTGGACGTGGACGGCGGCATGGCGGCGTATCTGTAGGCAGCGCTGACTCAACCGGCCTGGAAATTGTAGGAGCGCAACTGTGTTGCGCGATGATCGCCCAGCGTAGCTGGGCTCCTACGGTGTTTCCGTAGCTCCCGTCCAGGGCCAGGTCTGTTGAACTCCCGGCCGGGCCGCGGATGCCCGGGCTGATCGGCGGGCATGCCAGGCGCCGCGCCGGCCTTTGTGCTCAACATGCGCGCCGGGCGGCCGATAATCCAGGCAATCCTGTCATCCTCCGAGGTTCGCTGATGGCGCGTGTCGTCCCGCTCGATTCCGCTTCCGAGGCCGCCGCCACGCTGTCGGGGGTGCGCGCGCAGCTGGCCACCGTCTGGCTGGGCGAAAGCAGCGTGCTGGACCTGCTGCTGGTCACGGTGCTGGCCGGCGGGCACGTGCTGCTCGAGGACGTGCCCGGCGTGGGCAAGACCACGCTGGCCAAGGGCCTGGCGCGGGTGCTCGGTGTGGCCTTCAACCGCGTGCAGTTCACGTCCGACCTGCTGCCGGCCGACGTGCTCGGTGGCAGCGTGTATCACCCGGGCGACGGCCGCTTCGAGTTCGTGGCCGGGCCGATCTTCACCGACCTGCTGCTGGCCGACGAGATCAACCGCGCCCCGACGCGCAGCCAGTCGGCCTTCCTGCAGGCCATGGAAGAAGGTCAGGTGACGGCCGACGGCGTCAGCCATCCGCTGTCGCCGCTGTTCACGGTCATCGCCACCCAGAACCCGATCGACTTCGACAGCACCAATCCGCTGCCGGAGGCGCAGCTGGATCGCTTCCTGATCGCCACGCGCCTGGGTTATCCGGATGCCGCCGCCGAACGCTCGCTGCTGGGCGAGTACCGCAGCGCGCCACCGCTGGTGCCGGTGCTCGACCCGGCCGGCCTGCTGCGCCTGCGGGAGCAGTCGCGTGAGGTTTATCTGCACCCGGACCTGGCGCACTACGTCGTCGCCCTGGCACGGGCCACGCGCGAGGACGCGCGCGTGCGGCTGGGCATTTCGCCGCGCGGCGCCATGCATCTGGCGGAAGCCGCGCGTGCCCGCGCCCTGCTGCACGGCCGCAGCGCCGTGCAGGCCGAGGACGTTCGCGCCCTGCTGCACCCGGTGTGGGACCACCGCCTGCTGCCGCGCCAGGGCCGCGAGCACGACCGGCGCATCACCGCCGCCTTGCTCGACGACCTGACCGCCGGCGTGCCGCTGCCGCGCTGAACGTCCCGGCGGTTGCCCGCAAGGCGCGCTCCTACAATGGAATCATCCGTTGCGTCCGTGTGTAGGAGCGGGCCATGCCCGCGACCTGAAGCGATGACGAAGCGTTACGCCACGACCTGTCCCGACGGCCGCGCGCGGGGCGCGCCCCTGCAACGGTTTTTTCCGGCGTTCGAACACGATCCGCGATGAAGGAATTCGCCGACCGCCCGCTGCGCGTGCCGCAGGAGCCGCTGGCCTGGCACCTGTGGCGGATGACCCGTTGGCTGCTCGAACTGCGCCTGGTGCCGCGCCTGACCGAGCGGCGCGGTGGCTGGCGGGCGCCACTGCGGGCGCTGCGGGACGGTCTGACCGCCAGCGGCCTGGCGGTTCTGCTGGCGAGCATCCTGCTGCTGTTGCTGGCCCGGCGCAGTAATCCGGGTTTCGACCTGGGACTTGCCGCGGCGGGCCTGTCGCTGCTTGCCCTGAGCGCCGCCGCGGGACGGGTATGGCGCCCGCGTCTGCACCTCGTGCGCCTGAACCATGAGGTTGCCATCGCCGGACAGCCGTGTCGCGGCCAGGTGCGCCTGACCAACACTGGCCGCCGTCCGGCGCGCGAGCTGCTGCTGCGCGAATGGCGCGGCCCCGGCTGGCGGCCGGTGGCGCCGTCCCGCAGCGCCCTGATCGAGCGGCTGGAGGCCGGCGAAAGCCGCGTGTGCGAGACAGTCGTGATTCCCCGCGCGCGCGGCCTGCTGCGTTTGCCGGGTCTGGCCGTGCACAGTTTCTTTCCCTTGTTCCTGACCCGCAGCACGGTCGGCGCCGCGCTGCCGCTGGAGCTGGCAGTGCTGCCGCCGCCGCTGCCGGTGAGCCTGCCGCCGCTGCGCGAGCTGGCGGCGCGCTGTCTCAGGACGGGCGTGCACGCGGCCCGCCACGCCGGGGCGCTCGAATACGCCCACACCCGCCCGTACCAGCTGGGCGATCCGTCGACGCGGCTTGACCACCGCGCCAGCGCGCGGCGGGGCGAGCTGATGTCGCGGGTGTTTCGCGGCGGCAGCGAGCTGCACGCCGACGGCATCGCCATCTGCTGCGATACGGCGGTGGCGGGCTTTGCGCCCTGGCAGCGACGCCCGCGCGATGCGGCCGCGCTCGACCGGCGCCTGGCGCTGGTGCTGGAGCTGGTGGCCCACGCACGGGCCGAGGCGCTGGCGCTGAACGCGCTGGCGCTGGGCGAGGACTGGCAGCCGATTGACGACGAGGCCGCCCTGCAGCGCGCCGTGGCGAGCTGTCCACCGGCGCGCCAGACGCGTCTGCCGGCGAGCCTGCCCGAAGCGGGGCTTTTGTATCTGCTGGTGACCGAGGACGCGACCGACCTGATCACCGCGCAGGTCGCCGCCTGGCGGGCTGCCGGCCATCTGGTGCTGGTGTTTCGCCTGGCCGGGCGCGGTGGCCGGGCGCTGCCGCCCGGCCCGGGCAATCACGAGCTGGCCGCCTGATGCGCGCCGCGGATGTATTGCTGGCCATCGCCGTGGCGGCGGCCGGGGCGCACGTGCTGGCCTCCATGCAGTGGACCGTGCCGGCGCTGCTGTTCGGGGCCTTGGCATTGCTGTCGCCACTGCCGACCTGGTTGGGCTGGCAGCGGCCGCTGGCGCCGACGCCGGGCCTGGCCTTCATCAGCTTCGTCAGCGGTGGGTTGTTGGGGTATCTGGGGCTGGCCGACTGGGCGCCGGTGGATTCCTGGGCGGCGGATTTTGCGGTGTTCGGCGGTTTGTGCCTGGCCGGCGTCGCGCTGCTGCTGTGGCTGCTGGTCGCCAAGCCACCGGCGCCCGCCGGCAAGGCCGGCGATCCGGCCACCGACACACTGGTGGTGGCGGTCGTGATTCTGGCGCTGCTGATCCCGCGCCGGACACCGCCGGTCGGCCTCACGCTGGCGCTGCCGTGGATCGGTGCCGCGGCCGCGGTGCTGGCGCCCATGGTGTCGCGGCTGGGCGGGCGGGCGCTGCTGCGCGCCGCGTGGCTGCTGCCGGTGCTGGCGCTGTTGCCGCTGGCGGAACCGGTCCTGCGCGCCGCGCAGCGGCCCATGCTGGGCGCCTTGTTCAGCGCCCTGCCGGCGCCGCGTGGCGAGACCGGCTTTGCGCCTCTGGCCCGGCTGCGCGCGGACGGCTTCCTGCGCCCGGCGCGGCGGCCGGTGCTGCGCCTGTGGGTCACCGGCGGCACGCCGCCGCCGTATCTGGTCGGCAACCGCTTGCTGACGCTGGATGCCGGTTACGAGTGGAAGGGCGTCGATTCGGGTCAGCCGGAGCTGGCGCGCGAGACCACCGCCAGCGGCCAGCGCTACCGGCTCGCGCCGGGTACGGCCAGCTGGTCGCTGGCGGCGCACAGCCTGCGCCGCGACAACCTGATCTTCGTGCCGCCGGGCACGCAGACCGTCGATCTGACCGAAGCGGCCCTGAGTTACGACCCGGCCGGGGTGTTGCAGGCGCAGTTCACGGGCCGTGGCGAGCGCCGCTGGCAGGCCGCCGGCGGGCCACCCGCGGCCGAAGCGGCGGCCGCGGCCGAGGCGCGGGCACTGCCGACGTTCTGGGACGCCGAGCTGCAGGCCGCGGCCAGCCGCCTCGCCGGCGCGAATCGGGCGCAGACCGCGGCCCGCATCGGCGCCGAGCTGCGCGGCCGCCGCTACAGCCTGAATTACCGGCTCGACCGGCAGGCGCCGTTTCGGGATTTCTTTCTGAACCGCAAGCCGGCGCACTGCTTCTGGTACGCCACGGCGGCCGTGCTCGCGCTGCGCGCCAACGGCGTGCCGGCGCGCCTGGTGACCGGCTATCTGGTGAGCGAGCCGCTGGACGGCGGCCTGTGGCTGGTGCGCGAGCGCGATGCCCACGCCTGGGCCGAGTGGCAGGATGCGACCGGTCGCTGGCAGACGCTGGATGCGACGCCGCTCGATTACGGCGCGGCCGTGGCCGACTACGGTGGCGGCGCCCTGGAGCGCGCCTGGCAGCGCCTGGCGGCGCGCCTGGATGCCTGGTGGCAGGGCGTGGAGCTGACCGACGGCCAGGTGCAGGCGGTGTTGCTGGCGGGTCTGGCGGTGCTGGCCGGCCTGTTCGTGCGTGAGTACCGGCGCCTGCGCCGGGTCGCCGCGCAGGCGGCCAACAGTCGCGAATGGCTGCGCCTGTGGCGGCGGTTCCTGCGCACCAGCGGCCTGCCGGAACGACCGCAGTGGACGGCTTCCGATTACCTGGCGCGGCTGCCGGACGGCTGGTCGGCGCCGCGCCGCGCCGCTGCCCGGCAGTTCCTGGAACGGTACGCCGCCGCGCGCTTTGCGCCGGACGCGGCACCAACCGCGGCGGCCGCGGCGCTGCGCGCCATGCGCCGCCGCCGATTGTCCGGATAGGGCGTATCTGGTACTTTTTGCGCGCTTTTTTCCGCTTTTTGCCACCCGGAAGCGCATGCCGAAATACATCTTCGTTACCGGTGGCGTGGTCTCCTCGCTGGGCAAGGGGATCGCCGCCGCCTCCATCGGCGCGCTGCTGGAGTCGCGTGGCCTGAAGGTCACCTTCCTGAAGCTCGATCCGTACCTGAACGTCGACCCGGGCACCATGAGCCCGTTCCAGCACGGCGAGGTGTACGTCACCGCCGACGGCGCCGAGACCGACCTCGATCTGGGCCACTATGAACGCTTCGGGCGCATGCCGATGCGCCGCGCCAACAACTTCACCGCCGGCCAAGTCTACGAGGCGGTGCTGCGCAAGGAGCGGCGCGGCGAGTACCTGGGCCGCACCGTGCAGGTGATCCCGCACGTCACGGACGAGATCAAGCGCTGCATCGTCGAGGGCGCCGGCGACGCCGACGTGGCGCTGGTGGAGGTCGGCGGCACGGTGGGCGACATCGAGTCGCTGCCGTTTCTGGAGGCCATCCGCCAGATGGGCCTGGAGCGCCCGCACCATGACGTGCTGTACATGCACCTGACGCTGGTGCCGTACCTGCGCGCCAGCGGCGAGATCAAGACCAAGCCCACGCAGCACTCGGTCAAGGAACTGCAAGGCATCGGTATCCGCCCGGACGTGCTGCTGTGCCGCACCGAGCAGCCGCTGCCGGAAGACGAGCGGCGCAAGATCGCCCTGTTCACCAACGTGCCGCGCGAGGCCGTCATCTCGGCCGAGGACCTGGACAACATCTACAAGATTCCGCGCCACTACCACGACCAGGGCCTGGACGATTTCGTCGCCCGCCGGCTCGATCTGCCGGTCGGCACCTCGCGCCTGGACGCCTGGGACCGCTACATCCACGACTTCGAGCACCCGACGGCGACCGTCGACATCGCCCTGGTCGGCAAGTATGTGGACCTGGCCGATTCCTACAAGTCCCTGAACGAGGCGCTCGACCACGCCGCCGCGCACACCCGCACCAAAGTCAACGTGCACTACGTCGACGCCGAATCCCTGCAAAGCGACGGCACCGGCTGCCTGGCCGGCATGGATGCCATCCTGGTGCCGGGCGGCTTTGGCGAGCGCGGCATCGAGGGCAAGATCGCTGCCGTGCGCTTCGCGCGCGAGCAGGGTCTGCCGTACCTGGGCATCTGTCTGGGCCTGCAGGTGGCGGTGATCGAGTTCGCCCGCAACGTCGCCGGCCTGACCGGCGCCCACAGCACCGAGTTCGACGCCGCCACGCCACAGCCGGTGGTGGCCCTGATCACCGAATGGCTGGACGACAGCGGCCGGCGCGAGCAGCGCGCCGCGGGCACCGACATGGGCGGCACCATGCGCCTGGGCGGCCAGACCTGCCTGCTGGGCGAGGACACGCTGGCGCGGCGCATCTACGGCAAGGAGCGCATCGTCGAGCGCCACCGCCACCGTTACGAGGTGAACCCGCGCCTGCTGCCGGCCCTGCGCACGGCCGGTCTGGCCGTTTCCGGGCGCTCCGAGCAGGACGGGCTGGTCGAGATGATCGAGCTGCCGGATCACCCCTGGTTCATCGGCTGCCAGTTCCACCCGGAGTTCACGTCGAACCCGCGCGACGGGCATCCGCTGTTCAGCAGCTTCGTCGAGGCCGCGCGCATCCACCGCGCCGCCCGCGCCGCGCAGCCGGTGCAGGCATGAGGCTGTGCGGATTCGAGGTCGGGCTGGACCGGCCGCTGTTCCTGATCGCCGGGCCGTGCGTGGCCGAAAGCCGCACTCTGGCGCTCGACACCGCCGCCACGCTCAAGGACATCTGCGCCCGGCTGGGCGTGCCGTTCATCTTCAAGGCCTCGTTCGACAAGGCCAATCGCAGTTCCGGCAAATCCTTTCGCGGTCCGGGCCGGGACGCCGGCCTGGCCATCCTGGCCGAGGTGCGCGAGACGCTGGGCGTGCCGGTGCTGACCGACGTGCACACGCCGGATGACGTGCAGGCGGCGGCGCAGGTGGTGGACGTGCTGCAGACGCCGGCCTTTTTGTGCCGGCAGACCGATCTGATCGAAGCCGTAGCCGCCTGCGGCAAGCCGGTCAACATCAAGAAAGGCCAGTTTCTGGCGCCCGGCGACATGGCGCAGGTGGTGGCCAAGGCCAACGCCGCCGGCGGCGAAGGCCGGGTCCTGGTGTGCGAGCGCGGCGTGTCCTTCGGCTACAACAACCTGGTGGTCGACATGCGCGGCCTGGCCGTGATGCGGCAAACCGGGTGTCCGGTGGTGTTCGACGCCACGCACTCGGTGCAACTGCCGGGCGGGCAGGGCGACCGCTCCGGCGGCCAGCGCGAGTTCGTGCCGGTGCTGGCGCGGGCCGCCGTGGCGGCCGGCGTGGCCGGACTGTTCATGGAAACCCACCCCGATCCCGCCCGCGCGCTGTCCGATGGCCCCAACGCCTGGCCGCTGGACCGCATGGAAAACCTGCTGCAGACCCTGGTGAGCCTGGACCGCACCGTCAAGGCCGCCGGTTTTGCCGAGCAGGCCCTGATGCAAGCAACTTGAGACCCCGATGAGCACGATCGTCGATATCAAGGCCCGCGAAATTCTCGACTCGCGCGGCTTCCCAACCGTGGAAGTGGACGTATTGACCGACACCGGCCAGCTGGGCCGGGCGGCGGTGCCCTCGGGCGCCTCCACCGGTTCGCGCGAGGCGCTGGAACTGCGCGACGGCGATGCCGCGCGCTACGGCGGCAAGGGCGTGCGCAAGGCGGTCGACAACGTGCTGCGGGAAATCCTGCCCGCCGTGCGCGGTCTGGACCCGGCCGACCAGCGCGGCCTGGACGACGTGCTGCTGAAGCTCGACGGCACCGACAACAAGGCGCGCCTGGGCGCCAACGCCACGCTGGCGGTGTCCCTGGCCGCCGCCCATGCGGCCGCCGCGGCGCGCGGGATGCCGCTGTACCGGCACATCAACCTGCTGTGCGGCGGCGTCGACATGTGCCTGCCGGTGCCGATGATGAACATCCTGAACGGCGGCGCGCATGCCGACAACAGCGTCGATCTGCAGGAATTCATGGTCATCCCGGCCGGTGTGCCGAGCTTCTCGGAAGCGCTGCGCTGCGGCGCCGAGATTTTCCAGGCCCTCAAGCGCCGCCTGCGCGCACGGGGTCTGAACACCGCCGTCGGCGACGAGGGCGGCTTCGCGCCGGACCTGGCCTCGAACGAAGAAGCCTTGAAGGTGGTGCAGGGCAGCATCGGCGATGCCGGCTACGCCGCCGGGACGCAGGTGCTGCTGGCGCTCGACGTGGCCAGCAGCGAGTTCTACAAGGCCGGCCGCTACGAGCTCGAATCCGAGAAACGCAGCCTGAGCTCGGCCGAATTCGTCGCCTATCTGGCCGATCTGGCCGACCGCTACCCGGTCATCTCCATCGAGGACGGCCAGGCCGAGGACGACTGGGATGGCTGGAAGCTGCTCACCGAGCGCCTGGGCAAGCGCGTGCAGCTGGTCGGCGACGACCTTTTCGTGACCAACCCGGCCACGCTGCAAAAAGGCATCACGGCCGGCGTGGCCAATTCCATCCTGATCAAGGTGAACCAGATCGGCACGCTGTCGGAAACGCTGGACGCCGTGCGCCTGGCCCGCAGCGCCGGCTACACGGCGGTGATCTCGCACCGCTCGGGCGAGACCGAGGACACCACCATCGCCGACATCGCGGTCGGCAGCGGCGCCGGGCAGATCAAGACCGGCTCCCTGTCGCGCTCGGACCGGGTGGCCAAGTACAACCGCCTGCTGCGTATCGAGCAGGAGCTGGGCGCCGCCGCGCGCTATCCGGGCGCCGGCGTGTTCGGGTCGCTGGCACGCTGATGGCCATGCGCGCCGGCCTGCTCGCGCTGTTGCTGGTCATGCTCGGCCTGCAACACCGCTTGCTGGTGGCGCCCGGCAACCTGTTCGAGCTTGGCGAGCTGCAGGACCGGGTCGAGCGCGAGCACGACGCCGTCGACCAGCTGGCCGAACGCAACGCGCAGCTCACGGCCGAGGTCGAGGATCTGCGCAGCGGCGTGACTGCCGTGGAAGACCGCGCCCGCAGCGAGCTTGGCATGATCAAGCCCGGCGAGACCTTCATCCGCGTCATCGAGTAGGCGTCCGGTGGCGGATGCCCTGTCGAGCGCCGACCACTGGGCGATCGTGCCCGCCGCCGGCATCGGCGTGCGCATGGCCGCGGACCTGCCCAAGCAGTACCTGCCGCTGGCCGGCGCGCCCGTGCTCGTGCACACCCTCGAACGCCTGGCCGCACACCCGCGCATCGCCGGCATCGTGCTGGCGCTGCGCGAGGCCGATCCGTACTGGCAGGCGCTCGGCTTCACCTGCGCCAAACCGCTGCAGGTGGTGGCCGGCGGCGCCAGCCGCGCCGCATCCGTGCTGGCCGCACTCGACTGGCTGGCCAGACGCCAGCAGCCGCGAACACCGGTGCTGGTGCACGACGCCGTGCGCCCGCTGCTGCATGCGGGCGACATCCACAGCCTGTGCGCCGAGCCGCTGGACGAGCACGGCTGCCTGCTGGCCACACCGCTGACCGACACCCTCAAGCGCGCCGACGCCGCCGGCCGGGTGCGCGAAACCGTGCCGCGCGACGGCCTGTGGACGGTGCAGACGCCGCAGCGGTTTCGACTCGATGTGCTGCGGGCGGCGCTGGCCGCAGCGCTGGCCGCCGGCCAGGAACCCACCGACGAGGCCCAGGCCATGGAAAGCGCAGGCTTTCGCCCGCGCCTGCTGCCGGGGCGGCGCGACAACATCAAGATCACCGTGGCGCAGGACCTGCCGCTGGCCGAGTGCCTGCTGGCCGCGCAAGCGCGGTTCGATCGCACGGCCTAAAGCCCCCCTGGAGACCTGAGGAGACCTGATGCGCATCGGCCACGGCTACGACCTGCACGCCCTGGCGCCCGGCCGGCGCCTGGTGCTCGGTGGCGTAGAGATCCAGCACAGCCACGGCCCGATCGCCCACTCCGACGGCGACGTGCTGCTGCACGCCCTGGCCGACGCGCTGCTGGGCGCGGCGGCCCTGGGCGACATCGGCCAGCACTTTCCGGACACCGACCCGGCCTATGCAGGCGCAGACAGCCGCGTGCTCTTGCGGCGCGTAGCTTCGCTGGTACGCGAAGCCGGTTACGGGGTGCTCAACATCGACGCCACCGTGCTGGCGCAGCGGCCGAAGCTCGCCCCGCATCGGGACGCCATGCGCGCCAACATCGCGGCCGATCTGGGCCTCGACATCGGTGCCGTCAGCGTCAAGGCCACCACCACCGAAGGTCTGGGTCCGGTCGGCCGCGGCGAGGCGATATCCGCCCACGCCGTGTGTCTGCTGGCGCGCGCCTGAGCAGAGGCGAGCGGCTGCGACTATTGTGGAAGCGCAGCTGCGCGACGATCGCCCGGCGCAGCCGGGATACCGCTCTCCGATGGCCCAAGCAATCAGCTGGCTGCCGCTGATTTATGGCAGATGGCAGCGCATGCCGACGACAGAACCGCGCCCGGTGGCGACGGTTCTAAGGCTGGTTGGCCCAGGCGCTCAGGTCGCGCAGCAGGGCGTAGTCGTCCTTCGGGTCGGTGAACACGGCGTGCAGGCGCGCCTGCGGGTCCAGCACGTAAAGGGTTTCCGAGTGCGTCACCGTGTAGGCGGGGGTGCCGTGGTCCGCGTGGGCGCCGTGTCCGGCATGTTCGCCTGCCGGCTGCGCGGTGTAGGCATAGCTCACGCCAAGTTCGCGCAATAGCGGCGCCAGCTCGCCCAGCGGCGCCGTGGCGCCGACGAAGCCCTGCCCGAACTGGCCGACGTACTGGGCCAGCCGCTGCGGCGTGTCGCGCATCGGGTCCACCGACACCAGCATGAAGCGCACCTTCGGGCGCAGCGCCTCCGGCAGTTGCCGCTGCACGCCGGCCAGGCGCGCCAGGGTGGTCGGGCACACGTCCGGGCAGTGCGTGAAGCCGAAAAACAGCACCGTCCACCGGCCAGACAGGGTCGAGGGGGTGATCGGTGCACCCTGCTGGTCGACCAGCGACAGCGTGGCGATTGGCCGCGGCGGGGTGATGACGGTGCCGCCTCCGGGCGCGGCCAGGCCGGCAAGGGGCAGCAGCAAAAGCGCCGCCAGCAGGGCTCCGAAAAGGGCCAGCAGCGGCCGGCGATATACTCCACACGCCCAGTGCCTGGGCTGGCGCATCCCCATGACCTTCAAATCCCTCACGTTCCACCGCCCGGCGGACGGCGCGGCGGCGCAGTTTAGCAGCGCCCCGCCGCTGTCCCTGTACGTGCATCTGCCGTGGTGCGTGCGCAAGTGCCCGTACTGCGACTTCAATTCCCACGCCGCCGGCGGCGAGCTGCCGCAGGGCGATTACATCGACGCCCTGCTGCGGGATCTGGAAGCCGACCTGCCGCGCGTGTGGGGCCGACCGGTGATGAGCGTGTTCATCGGTGGCGGCACGCCAAGCCTGTTCGAGCCGGACGCCATCGCCCGGCTGTTGTCGGACCTGCGGGCCCGGCTGCCGCTGCTGGCCGGCGCGGAAATCACGCTGGAGGCCAACCCAGGCACGCTGGACACGGCGCGCCTGGAAGGTTTCAGCCGGGCCGGCGTGAACCGCCTGTCGCTGGGCGTGCAGAGCTTCCACGATCGACAGCTCAAGGCACTGGGCCGCATTCACGACGCCGCCGCGGCGAGGCGGGCGATCGAGGTGGCGCTGTCGGCGGGCTTCGAGCGGGTGAACATCGATCTGATGTTTGGCCTGCCGGGGCAGGACGTGGCGCAGGCGCTGGCCGATCTGGACGCTGCGCTGGCGTACGACACCGGTCACGTGTCCTGGTATCAGCTCACCCTGGAGCCGAACACCGTTTTCCACAGTCACCCGCCGGTGCTGCCCGAGCCGGACCTGCTGGAGGCGATCTACGAGGCGGGGCTGGCGCGCCTGGCGGCGGCCGGTTACCGGCGCTACGAGGTGTCCGCCTACGCCCGGCCGGGGCAGGAGTGCCGGCACAACCTGAACTACTGGCAGTTCGGCGACTACCTTGGCATCGGCGCCGGGGCGCACGGCAAGCTGACCCTGCCGGACGGCATCCTGCGCCTGGCCAGGTACCGTCAGCCGCAGACCTACATGGCCCGCGCCAGTGCCGGCGATGCAGTGGCTGAGCAACGCTTTTTGAGCGCCGACGAGCGGGCCTTCGAGTTCCTGCTGAACGCGCTGCGCCTGTGCGAGGGCTTCGCCTGGAAGCAGTTTCGCGAGCGCACCGGCCTGCCGCTGACCACCATCCGCCCGCGTCTCGAGCAGGCCGCGCAGCGCGGTTTGGTGACGCTGGACGGGCAGGGCGCCCGCGCCACCGAGCGCGGCTTCGATCTGCTCGACAGCGTGCTGGAGGAGTTCTTGCCCGCGGCGACGGCCGGCAGCGGCCGCGAATCGTCGGCAAGCGCATGAGCACCGCCATCGCGAAGCTGCTGGGCGCAGACGGCCCGCTGGCGCAGGCGCTGCCCGGTTTCGCGCCGCGGCAAACCCAGCAGGCGATGGCGGACGCCGTCGAGCAGGCCATCGCCGAACGCAGCACGCTGCTGGTCGAGGCCGGCACCGGCACCGGCAAGACCTTCGCCTACCTGCTGCCGGCGCTGCAAAGCGGGCGCAAGGTGCTGATCGCCACCGGCACGCGCGCCTTGCAGGACCAGCTGTTCCACCGCGACTTGCCGACGCTGCAACGCGCGCTGGGGCTTTCGGTGCACACCGCGCTGCTCAAGGGCCGCGCCAACTACCTGTGTCACCACCGTCTGGAGCGCGTCGCCGCCGGCGATTTTGGCGGCGATCTGGCGCTGCACCCGGTGCTGGCGGCGGTGCAGGGCTTTGCAGGTCGCTCGCCGGACGGCGATCTGGACGCCCTGGAGGAGCTCTCGCCCCAGTCCAGCCTGCGCCCGTTCGTCACCTCCAACGCCGACAACTGCCTGGGTCAGGACTGCCCCGACATCGGCGACTGCTTCCTGCTCAAGGCCCGCCGGGCGGCGCAGCAGGCAGACCTGGTGGTGGTCAACCACCACCTGTTCTTTGCCGACCTGGCGCTGAAGGAATCCGGTTTCGGCGAGGTATTGCCCGACGCCGACGTGTTCATTTTCGACGAGGCGCACTTGCTGCCGGAGGTGGCCACGATGTTCTTCGGCACCAGCCTGGGGAGTTTCCAGCTGGCCGATCTGGCGCGCGATCTGCTCGCCGAGGCGGCACAGCTGGGCGACGTGCCGGAGCTGCCGCCGCGCGCGCAGGCACTCTCACAGGCGGCGGCCGGCGTGAACGCGGCGCTGGGCGATCCGCCGCGTCGCGAGCCGTGGCCGCTGCGGCCGATTGCCGTGTTCACCGATGCCCTGGCGGCCGTGCGCCAGGCCTTGGCCGATCTGTCGGCCTCCTTGGAGGCGCTTTCGGGGCGCAGCAGCGGGCTCGACAACTGCCAGGAGCGGGTGGCCCTGCTCGCGGCGCGTCTGGCGCCGTTCCTGACCGACGCGCAGGCCGATCAGGTGCGCTGGATCGACGTGCGCCAGCGTTCCTGCACCCTGCATGCGAGCCCGGTCGACGTCGCGCCGCTGTTCAATGAGCGCTTCCCGCGCCATGCCCGGGCCTGCGTGTTTACCTCCGGCACGCTGGCGGTGGCGGGGCAGTTCGATCACTTCGTGCAGCGGCTGGGGCTTGGCGATGCGCGCACGCTGGCCCTGCCGGGCAGTTTCGATTACCAGACGCGGGCGCTGCTGTATCTGCCAGGCGATCTGCCGGAGCCATCCGACCCCGGCTATACGGAGGCCCTGGTGGCGGCGGCGCTGCCGGTACTGCGCGCCAGCCGCGGCCGAGCCTTCATGCTGTTCACCAGCCACAGCGCGCTGCGGCGGGCGGCCACGCGTCTGCGCAGCTGCGACGAATTCACGCTGCTGGTGCAGGGCGAGCGACCGAACAGCGAGCTGCTGGCGCAGTTCCGGCGCGCCCCGGCGCCGCTGCTGCTGGGCACCGGCAGCTTCTGGCAGGGCGTGGACGTGCGCGGCGAGGCGCTGTCCTGCGTCATCGTCGACAAGCTGCCGTTCGCCTCGCCGGGCGAGCCCATCGTCGCCGGGCGCATCGCCTACCTGCGCCGCGAGGGCGGCGATCCGTTCAACGACTACCAGCTGCCGCAGGCGGTGATCACCCTCAAACAAGGCCTCGGCCGTCTGATTCGCGACGCGGGCGACCGCGGCGTGCTGATGGTCGGCGACCGGCGCCTGCGCGCCAAGGGCTACGGCCGGGTATTCCTGAAAAGCCTGCCGGACATGCCCATCACCCACGACCTCGCCGACGTGCAGCGCTTTTTCGATGCACCGGCGTTCGAGCCGGCCGCGCCATGAACCTGCTGGCCCTCGAAACCGCCACCGACTGCTGCTCGGTGGCGCTGCTCACCGCTGCCGGCGTGCTCGAAGACCACCGCTTAGTGCCGCGCCAGCACGCGGCGCTGATCCTGCCGATGATCGAGGGCCTGCTGGCCCAGGCCGGCCTGACGCGCCAGTCGCTGGACGTGATCGCGTTTGGCCGCGGGCCGGGTGCCTTCACCGGCCTGCGTATCGCCGCCGGCGTGGCGCAGGGTCTTGCCTTGGGGCTCGACCGGCCGGTGGTGCCGGTGTCCACGCTGGCAGCACTGGCGCAGGCCGGCGGCGCGCAGCGAACATTGGCGGCGCTCGATGCGCGTCTGGGCGAGGTCTACTTCGGGTACTACACGCGCGGCGCGGACGGTCTGGTGGTGGCGGATGCCGCCGATGGCCTGGCGCCGCCGGAGGCGATAGCGCTGCCGGCCGATCCGGCATGGCGCGGCGCGGGCGTCGGGCCGGGCTGGGCCGCGTATGGCGACGTCCTGCGCGCCCGGCTGGGCCACTGCATCGACGCGGTGGATGCCGATGTGCAGCCGCGCGCCGGTGGTCTGGCCCGGTTGGCAGCGGCCGCGTACGCGCGTGGCGAGGCGGTATCCGCCGAGCGGGCGCTGCCGGTGTATCTGCGCGACCGGGTGACGCACGGCAGCTGACCGGCGGGCGATCCGGGCGGCTTTGCTCTATCCTTGCCGGCCCTTTTCTGCACCTGTTTCTGGCAAATGGCTCAATACGTTTTCACCATGAACCGCGTCGGCAAGGTCGTGCCGCCGAAGCGGGAAATTCTCAAGGACATCTCGCTGTCGTTCTTCCCGGGCGCCAAGATCGGCGTGCTGGGCCTGAACGGCTCCGGCAAGTCGACGCTGCTGCGCATCATGGCCGGCGTGGATACCGAGATCGAGGGCGAGGCGGTGCCGATGCCCGGCATCCGCATCGGCTATCTGCCGCAGGAGCCGCAGCTGGACGCCACGCAGACCGTGCGCCAGGCGGTGGAGGAGGGCATCGGCGGCGTACTGGCGGCGCAAAAGCGTCTGGAGGAGGTCTACGCCGCCTATGGCGACCCGGACGCCGATTTCGACAAGCTGGCCGAGGAGCAGGCGCGCCTGGAAGCCGAAATCGCCGCCGCCGACGGCGACAGTGCCGGCGTGCAGCTGGAAGTGGCCGCCGACGCGCTGCGCCTGCCGCCGTGGGAGGCGCAGATCGGCACGCTGTCCGGCGGCGAGAAGCGCCGCGTCGCGCTGTGCCGGCTGCTGCTGTCAAAGCCCGACATGCTGTTGCTGGACGAGCCGACCAACCACCTGGATGCCGAATCCGTGGACTGGCTGGAGCAGTTCCTGCACCGCTTCGCCGGCACCGTGGTGGCCGTCACGCATGACCGGTATTTCCTGGACAACGTGGCGGAGTGGATTCTGGAGCTCGATCGCGGGCGCGGCATTCCCTTCAAGGGCAACTACAGCGACTGGCTGGAGCAGAAAAGCCAGCGCCTGAAGCAGGAAGAATCCAGCGAATCGGCCCGCCAGAAGGCCATGGCGCAGGAACTCGAATGGGTGCGCCAGAACCCCAAGGGCCGCCAGGCCAAGAGCAAGGCGCGCCTGAACCGCTTCGAGGAACTGTCCAGCCACGACTACCAGAAGCGCAACGAAACCAAGGAAATCTTCATCCCGGTCGCCGAGCGCCTGGGCAATGAGGTGATCGAGTTCGAGCACGTCAAAAAGGGCTACGGCGAGCGACTGCTGATCGACGACCTGAGCTTCAAGATTCCGCCGGGCGCGATCGTGGGCATCATCGGCCCGAACGGCGCCGGCAAGTCGACGCTGTTCCGGATGCTGACCGGTAAAGAGCAGCCGGACGGCGGCAGCATCAAGATCGGCCAGTCGGTGCAGATCGCCCTGGTCGACCAGAGTCGCGACGAACTGGCCAACGAAAAGACCGCCTGGCAGGACATCTCCGGCGGCGCCGACATCATCACCGTCGGCAAGTTCGAGATGCCGTCGCGGGCGTACCTGGGGCGCTTCAACTTCAAGGGCGCGGATCAGCAAAAGCCGGTCGGCAGCCTGTCCGGCGGCGAGCGCGGGCGCCTGCATCTGGCCAAGACGCTGCTCAAGGGCGGCAACGTGCTGCTGCTGGACGAGCCGTCGAATGACCTCGACGTCGAGACGCTGCGCGCGCTGGAGGAGGCGCTGCTGGAGTTCGCCGGCTCCGCGCTGGTGATCAGCCACGACCGCTGGTTCCTGGACCGCATCGCCACCCACATCCTGGCCGCCGAGGGCGACTCGCAGTGGACCTTCTTTGCCGGCAACTACCAGGAATACGAGGCCGACAAGCGGCGTCGCCTGGGCGAGGAAGCCGCCCGGCCGCACCGCATCCGCTTCAAGGCGCTGCGCTGATCAACACGCAAACGAGAATCGCAATGTCCGACCGCTTCGACGCCGTGAGCGTCATCAAACAGGCCAACGTCTACTTCGACGGCCAGTGCGTCAGCCATACCGTGCTGCTGGCCGACGGTACCCGAAAGAGCCTGGGCGTGATTTTCCCGTCCTCGCTCACCTTCAGCACCGGCGCGCCGGAGCGGATGGAGATCCTCGCCGGCCGCTGCCGGGTGCGGCAGGCCGGTTCAGGCGACTGGCTCGAGTACGGCGCCGGCCAGGCTTTCGACGTGCCCGGTGACAGCAGTTTCGACATCCAGACGCTGGAGCGGATCGACTACGTCTGCCACTTCGGATAAGCGCCGGTCCCGCCTCAGTAAAAGACTGCGATCAGGTACGCGCCCAGCAGCAGGCGGTAGACCACGAACGGCGTCATGCCGCGGCTCTGCAGCAGGCGCATCAGGAAGGCGATGGCGAGGTACCCGCTGACGGCGGCCGCCGCGGCCGCAAGGAGTGCCTTGTCGAGTTCGGACGGCGCGCCGGCCTGCACCAGCTTGAGGATTTCGTAGCCGCCGGCCAGCGCGGTGATCGGGATCGACAGCAGGAACGAGAACCGTGCCGCGCCGGCGCGCGTGAGCCCGGCCAGCAAGCCGGCCGTCATGGTAATGCCCGAGCGCGACGTGCCGGGCACCAGCGCCAGCACCTGCGCGCAGGCGATCAACGCGGCATCGCGCCAGCGGAAGGTGTACTCGTCGCGGCGCTGGGCGCCGATGCGGTCGGCCAGCAGCAGCAGCAGGCCGTAGCCGATGGTGGTGGCGGCAATGACTTTCGGGCTGCGCAGCGGGCCTTCGATGAGGTCGTGCAGCAGCAGGCCGGCGATCGCCGCCGGCAGTGTGCCGAGCAGCACCGCCCAGGCCAGGCGGCCATTCGGGGTCAGGCCCTGGCCACGCAGGCTGGCGCCAAAATCTCGTGTCAGGGGCCACAGGTTTTTGCGGAAATACCACAGTACGGCGGCCAGCGTGCCGACGTGCATGGCGCCGTCGAAGGCCAGGCCCTGATCCGGCCAGCCGAACACCTGCGGCACCAGGATCAGGTGCGCCGAGCTTGATATCGGCAGGAATTCGGTGATGCCCTGCACCACGGCCAGCACGATTACTTGCAGCAGGCTCGGTTCGGCGGGCGGCATGAAGCTTCCTTGGGGATGTCAGGGGTGGGAGGGGCGCACGGGCGGCGCCGCGGCGTGGCGCCGCGGCCGGCGTCTGGACAGTCTTACTTGACCTCGATGGTGATTTTCGGCGACATCACCGGCGGTTCGTGCGGGGTATGGGCGAAGTCGCCCAGCAGCAGCTGCAGCGTATGTTTGCCAGGCGGCAGCGTGATGACGGTCTCGGTCTGGCCGGCGCCGAAATGCTTGTGGTGGTCGTCGGTGGGCACCGGCTGGTCGAGCGGCGGCAGATCGGCATCGATCAGCAGGTGATGGTGGCCGGTGGCGTCCTTCTGCGTGCCGGCCGGGGCCACGCCCATGCCCTTGAGGCCGAAGCGTACGGTCACCGGGCTGCTCACTGTCTGCCCGTCCTTGGGCGAGATGAAATAGACCTCGGCGCCCGGCGGCGCGGGCGTTGCGGCCAGTGCCAACAGGGGACTGAGCAGCAGTGGCAGTGCCAGGCTTCGCAGCGGCGTTTTCATGGGCGATCTCCGTGGAGTGATGGGGCAGCCGGATGGCCGAGGTCAGTCTTGCGCTCGAACCTGTACAGCGCAACCTCGCCCAGCAGGTTGGGCAGCAGGCGCGCGCCCAGCGACCGGCGGTGCTGATGATTGACCACCGTTCGCTGCAGGATGCGGATGCCCAGCGTGTGGCACAGGCTCTCGAAGTCGCGGATGGTGCACAGGTGGATGTTGTCGGTCTCGTACCAGGTCTCGGGCAGCGCCGAGGAGACCGGCATATGGCCGCCGAAGGCCAGTTGCAGGCGGCAGTTCAGGTGCCCGAAGTTCGGAAAGGCGACGATGCCCTCGCGCCCGACGCGCAGCATTTCCTCCAGCAACCGGGCCGGAAAATACACCGCCTGCAGGGTCAGGCTCATGATCACGTAGTCGAAGGAGCCGGTGTCGAAATCGGCCAGGCCGGCGTCGAGGTCGCCCTGGATCACGTTCACGCCGCGTTCGATGCAGCGCACGACCTTGTCGATTTGAAGTTCGATGCCGTAGCCGGTCACCGCCCGTGCGGCGCGCAAATGTGCCAGCAGGCCGCCGTCGCCGCAGCCCAGATCGAGCACCCGGCTGCCGGGCCGGATCCACTGCGCGATCAGGGCGTGGTCGCCGCGCAGGTGGCTGGTTTCATGCTGCCGGTCGGTCGCGCGGCGCTGCAGGTGCGGCTGGCCGACGGTGTCGAGGCGCCGATCTGTCGGGGCTGTCATGCGGCCACCTCCAGTTCGGCATGGACGCGGTTCAGGAACGCCCGCAGCACGCCGAAGTAGTGTTCGTTGGGCAGCAGGAAGGCATCGTGACCGTCCGGCGAGTCGATGGCCGCGTAGCTGACGGCGCTGCCGCCGGTGTGCAGGGCCTTGACCAGCTCGCGCGAGCGCTCCGGCGCGAAGCGCCAGTCGCTGGAGAAGGCCACCACCAGAAAGCGCGCCTGCGCGCGGGCCAGGGCCCGCGCCAGATCGCCGTCGTACTCGGCCGCCGGGTCGAAGTAATCCAGCGCCTTGGTCATCAACAGATAGGTGTTGGCGTCGAAGCGGTCGACGAAGGTCTCGCCCTGATGGCGCAGGTAGGACTCGATCTGGAACTCGACATCGAAGCCGAAGTTCAGCTTGCCCTCGCGCAGCTCGCGGCCGAATTTCTGCCGCATCAGGCCGTCCGAAAGATACGTGATGTGCCCCAGCATGCGCGCCAGCATCAGCCCGCGGCGCGGCACCACGCCCTGTTCGGCATAGCGGCCCTCGTGGAAGTCCGGGTCGGACATGATGGCCTTGCGCGCCACCTCGTTGAAGGCGATGTTCTGCGCCGACAGGCGCGGCGCGGCGGCGATCAGGAGCGCACTGCGTACCCGGCCCGGGAACTCGATTGTCCACTGCAGGGCCTGCATGCCGCCCAGGCTGCCGCCGGCCACGGCCGCGAAGCGCTCGATGCCCAGGTGATCGGCCAGCAGGGCCTGGCTGCGCACCCAGTCGCGCACGGTGACGATGGGGAAGTCCGGCCCCCACAGGCGGCCGGTGGCCGGATTGATGCTGTTCGGGCCGGTCGAGCCGGCGCAGCCGCCCAGGTTGTTGCAGGCCACCACGAAGAACTTGTCGGTGTCGATCGGCTTGCCGGGGCCGATGCAGTTGTCCCACCAGCCGGGGCGCTTGTCGTCCGGGGCGTTCCAGCCGGCGGCGTGGTGATCGCCCGACAGCGCATGGCAGACCAGGATGGCGTTGCTGCGGGCGGCGTTCAGGCTGCCGTAGGTCTCGTACTTCAGATCGAAGCCGGGCAGCTCGCGGCCACAGTCGAGCGCCAGCGGCTGCTCGTGGCGGAAGCTGCGCGGCTCGACCAGCCCCACCGAATCCGGGCTCAGCGGGCCCACGATGTCGGCCAAGTGCTCAGCCGCCGCCACGCAGGCGCGCGGCACTGCGCAGTCGCAGCGCGTTCAGGCGGATGAAGCCGGTGGCGTCGGCCTGGTTGTAGGCGCCGGCGTCGTCCTCGAAGGTGGCGATGGCCGGGTCGAACAGCGAGTCCGGGCTCTTGCGTCCGGCCACCAGCACGTTGCCCTTGTAGAGCTTGATCCGCACGGTGCCGTTGACGCGCTGCTGGCTGTCGTCGATCAGGCCCTGCAGCAGCTGGCGTTCCGGGCTCCACCAGTAGCCGTTGTAGACCAGGCTGGCGTAGCGGGGCATCAGGTCGTCCTTCAGATGCGCCGCCTCGCGGTCCAGCGTCAGCGACTCGATGGCGCGGTGCGCGCGCAGCATGATGGTGCCGGCCGGGGTTTCGTAGCAGCCACGGGACTTCATGCCCACGTAGCGGTTCTCGACGATGTCCACGCGGCCGACGCCGTGGCGTCCGCCGATTTCGTTCAGGCGGCGCATCACCTGCGCCGGCGTCAGCGTCTCGCCATCGACGGCCACGATGTCACCGTGGCGGTATTCGAGCTCCACGTACTGCGGCGCATCCGGCGCCTGCTGCACGTCCACCGTCCAGCGCCACATGGACTCTTCCGGCTCCTGCCAGGGGTCCTCGAGCACGCCGCCCTCGTAGGAGATGTGCAGCAGGTTGGCGTCCATGGAGTAGGGCGAGGTCTGACCCGCGCGCTTGAACTCGACCGGGATGCCATGCCGCTCGGCATAGGCCAGCAGCTTCTCGCGCGAGGTGAGGTCCCACTCCCGCCAGGGCGCGATCACGCGCACGTCCGGCATCAGCGCGTAGGCGCCCAGCTCGAAGCGCACCTGGTCGTTGCCCTTGCCGGTGGCGCCGTGGGCGATGGCGTCGGCGCCGGTCTCGCGGGCGATCTCCACCAGCCGCTTGGCGATCAGTGGCCGCGCGATCGAGGTGCCCAGCAGGTATTCGCCCTCGTACAGCGCGTTGGCGCGAAACATCGGGAACACGAAGTCGCGCGCGAATTCCTCGGTCAGGTCGTCCACGTACATGGCGCTGGCGCCCATCAGCTCGGCCTTGCGGCGGGCCGGCTCAAGTTCGGCGTCGCCCTGGCCGATATCGGCTGTGAACGTGACCACCTCGCAGTGGTAAGTTTCCTGCAGCCACTTCAGGATGATGGACGTATCGAGCCCGCCCGAGTAGGCGAGCACCACGCGTTTGACGTCGGTCATGAAGGAGTTTGCTCCGCTGGGCGGCATCGAGGGGCGCCTATTCTAGGCCAAGCCGATCCGGCGGCAGCGCGTGCCCCGGTCCGGCCCGGGACGCTGTCGTCGCGGCAGACCCACAAACGGAGGGCAGTCCCATGCCCGAGCAGTTGGACAACGGGGAGCAGGAGCGTCGCCGCTGGGCGCGCACGGGCGTGAGCCTGCGCACCATCGCGTCGGTCGTGGTGTTGCTGGTTGCGTTGCCCGTGGTGGCCCTGCTGTGGTGGTCGGCCGAGCGCCTGCAGGTGGCGGTGCGCCAGGACACGGTCGAGCATGCCCAGGCGATGGCCGACGGTGTGGCCCGGCGGCATGCCCAGCTGGTGGCCGAGGTGCGCTCGGTGTTGACGGTAACGGCACAGCTGCCGCGCCTGGTCGACGAGCCGGCTTACTGCACTGCGCTGATGAAGCGCTTGCTGACCAGCGACCAGGCGTTCGCCAACCTTGGCGTCATCGGTGTCGACGGACGGGTGCTGTGTTCGGCCCTGCCGTTCCGGGAGGGCCTGAACCTTGGCGATCGCGGCTATTTCCGGCGCGCGCTCGAAACCCGCAGCTTCGCCGCCGGGACCTACCAGACCGGGCGCATCACCGGTGTGCCGGGCATCAATTTCGGTTTGCCGATGATTGGCGCCGACGGCGAGGTGGTGGCGGTGGTCTTCGCCGCCATCGGCAGCCGGTGGCTGGCTGAATTGGTCGATTCGTCCGCGCTGCCGGGCGGGGCCACGCTGGTTTTGCTGGATCACGATCTGAACGAGCTGCTGCGCCATCCGGCACAGGCGCCGGATGGCCTGGTCATGCCGCTGCAGCGCGCGGCGCTGGCGGCGCTGATCCAGCGCCAGCCGCTGGGTGGCAGTATCCCCGTGCCGGCAGCCGGCGCGGCCGATCCGTCACATCATTACACCTACCTGCGCCTGGGCGGGGACGTGGTTTACGACGCGCCTTACCTGGTGCTCGGCTGGCCACAGGATGAGCTTGCGACATCGCTCACGGCAATCACGCGCAGGCAGCCGCTGGTGGTGTTCGGTGCCCTGTTGCTGCTGGCGGCGTTGGTCTGGCTGCTGGTCAATGCGGTGGTGATGGCACCGGTGCGCCGGCTGGCCGCTTCCGCGTCGCGCCTGGCCAGAGGCGAGCAGGGCGTGCGCCTGCCGGCCGGTGGCAGGGTCGCCGAACTGCTGGCCATGAGCAGCGCCTTCAACCACATGGCTGACCGTATCGACGGCGCCATGCGGGCGTATGCGGTCCTGAGCACCGGTAACCGGATCCTGCTGCGAGAGCAGGACGAGCGGTCGCTGTTGGAGGCGATGTGCCGGGTCGGGGTCGAGGTGGGCGGCTATCGTTGCGCCGGGGTGGTCTATGTCACCGAAACCGGTATCGAGCCGATGGCCCGGGCCGGCGACGACGGTGGCTTTGCCGCTTACCTGCAGGCGCACTGGGACACCGCGCTGGCGCATCAGACACCGACCGCGCAGGCCATCGCCAGCGGTGAGGTGGTGGTCATGAAAGACGCCACGGCGACGCCCGCGACACACGAGTTGTTCCGGGCGGCCGCCGGCCGTGGCCTGCGGTCCGGACTCGTGCTGCCGCTGCGGGTGGACGGCAGCGTCATCGGTGCCCTGAGCCTCCATTCCGCCGAGGCGGATGCGTTCAACGCACGCGAAGTCGAACTGCTGTCCGAGATGGCCGACGATCTGTCGTTTGGCATTGCCACCGCCCGCCTGCGCGAGCGCGGGCGGCTGGCGGAGGTAAGGCTGCGCCACCTGGCCTATTTCGACGCCGTGACCGGCCTGCCGAATCAGGCCAGTTTTGTCGAGCACACGACCGGCCTGACCGCCGGCAGTTCCGGTTCCCTCGCCGTGCTGGTGGTGCAGATCCAGAACTACTGGGAAATAGCGGCCACGCTCGGACAGGCCAGCGGCGATGAGTTCCTGAACGACGTCGCCCGCCGGCTCGAGGCACTGTCACCGACGCTGCTGGCGCGTGTGGCGCAGTCGGAATTTGCGCTGCTTGTGTCCGACGCCGACGAGTCGGCCGCGAACCGCGAAGCCAATCGGACGCTGGCCAGTCTGGCGCCACCGGCGCAGCTGACATCGGTCGGCGTGGACATCCAGGCCACCGTCGGCATTGCCGTCGGTGGGCGCCGGCCGGGCGATGCCGAGCGCCTGCTGCAGGCGGCGAAACTGGCCGCGCACGAGGCAGGCGATGGCGCTTCCCAGGTGTTGCTTGCCCATCCGGATCTGGACAAGGAATGGCGCGAGCGCCTGATTCTGGCGGGCGATCTGCGCGCCGCGATCGACATGCGGGCGCTGCAGGTGCACGTGCAGCCGCAGCTTGACCTGCGGTCCGGGAAGATTTGCAGCATGGAGGCCCTGGCCCGCTGGCGTCATCCGCTGCATGGCGATGTGTCGCCGGCCCGATTCATCGGCCTGGCCGAGAAAACCGGCCTGATTCGACCGCTGACCTACGCGATCCTGGACGGCGTGTGCGAGCTTGCCGCGCGCCATGCCGCCGCCGGGTTGCTGCTGCCGATCGCGGTCAACGTGTCCACGCGCAACCTGCATGACCCGCAGTTCGTAGCCCGTGTGAAGGAACTGCTCGATCACTGGCCGCTGCCGCGTAACTGCCTGCACCTTGAGCTGACCGAAACCGCCGTCATGGATGATCCGGTGCGCAGCCTGAAGGTATTGCAGGAACTGCATGCCCTGGGCCTGCCGATCTACCTGGACGATTTCGGTACCGGCTACTCGTCCATGACCTATCTGCGGGAGTTGCCGCTGAGCGGCCTCAAGATCGACCGCGCGTTCACCATCGGCCTGGCGCAGCCGCAGACGCGGCAAATCGTGCAGGCGATGATCGACCTCGGTCACGCGCTGGGCCTGAAAGTGGTGGCCGAGGGCACGGAAGACGAGGCCACGCTGGCGATCCTGGCCGACATGGGCTGCGACATTGCGCAGGGTTACGGCATCGCCCGGCCGATGCCGAACGCCGAGATTGCCGCCTGGATTGCTCGCTGGCCAGGGCGCCGGATGCCTGGCACCTCGAATGGCGATGCATCGCCGGGACGGTGAGGTGCGGAATGATCGTGTGACAGGCGTTTTTCTGCGCCGCTTGCCCGGTCGCTGCCCCGGCGCCGCGCGGTATCGGTATGCGGCGGGTTTCGCTCGCGTTCAGCCGTCCAGTCCCACCCGCCAGGCGTCCAGCGCGCTCATGCCCAGCGACTGCCACCAGTCCGGCCGCTGCGCGACGATGATTTCGATGCACATGCCCATCAGCGGCGCACTGTCGAGGTAGTAATAGCGCATGGCGTCGCCGATGGCGCCTTCCAGACGCACAGCAAGTCCGGCGCGGGCCAGGCCGTCGCGCACGGCGGCAAAATCGGCCGGGTCGAGGATGGTCGGGAAGTAATGCTGCGGCCCTTCGTCATGGGCCGCCAGGAAACGCTGGTACATGCCGTCCCCGCCCAGGGGTTCCATCAGCTCGCAGGCAAAATCACCGCGACGGCCAAAGGCGGTGCGCGCGTGATGCAGCGCCGGCGTGCCGTCGATCCACACCCGCAGGCCCTGGTCGGTGTGAAGTTCCATGCGCAGGAATTCGTCGATGCCGAGCAGGCGCTGGAAACCGCCGATCGCCAGCTCCCGGTCGCGCACCACCATGCCGATGTGGAACAGCTTCTGACACGGCAACAGGGCTTTTTGCTGGAAGCTCCGCTGGCCGTGTATCGGCGGCGGCGCCGACTGCGCGACCAGCGCCAGCCCGCCGAGCTGGGCGCGGCTGGCGATGGTGAGCCGATCGCGGCTGATTTCAGCGCCCAGATCGAGCGCCGTCGCGCGCTGTGCGATCCGCTCAGGGCTGTGGTCCCGGTCCGGCATGAACACGGCGTGGCTCATGCCCTCGCCGCGACGGTCGAAGAATTCGCCGAGCACATCGCCACCGGCGCTGCCTTCGATCAGCTCCAGGCGCAGGCTGCCGAAGCCGCCCAGCGCGGCCGGCCGGCCGTCGATCTGGCACAGCTCGAACCGGCGGATGCCGAACACCTGCGCATAGGCCTGCATCGCCGCTTCGAGATTGCCGACCACCATGCCGAAGCGATCGAAACGTCCAAGTGGCAGGCTCATGCGCTGCGCTCCGCATTGGGGCTGATGCCGCGCACGGCGTGTTCGGCCGCCAGCGCCGCGCTGCCGTGCAGAAAGCGCCGGCGGCTGAGCTGCGGTTTGCGTGCCTTCATTTTCCCCTCCTCAGTCATTGTTCGATCACGCGGGGCGCCGGCCCCAGACGGCGCCGGCGCCAAATGCCCCGGCTGGGGATCGTCCAGCAGCGCCAGGGCCGTGTCGTAGTTGGCAGTGGTGGTGGTGCCCGGTCAGGGGCTGCGCGCCAGCTCGCGCAGGGGGAGCGGGTCCAAGGGCTCGGGCCTGGCCAGCGCGCGCAGCCAATCGAGCAGGCGCTCGACCTGGCCGCTGTGCGCCCCACCGGCGGCGGCCAGATCACGGAACTTGGCTTCCAGTTCCGGCACCGAGAGCGGATTTTCCGGATCGCCCTTGGGCCGGTCCTGTGCGGCCTTGAAGCTGCGGCCATCGGCCAGCGTGACCTCGATGGCTGCCGACCAGCAGCCCGGGTACGCCGCCTCACGCGCCGGATCGATGGCGACTTCGATGTGCGGCAGCAGCGCGCGTACGGCCTTGTCGGTCAGCGCCGCGTCCGAGAATTCCGTGAGGCCGACCTGGCCGTGCAGCAGGGCCGAGGCGACGCAGAACTGCAGGCTGAACTTGGCGTCTGCCGAGCTGCGCGGGTCCGGTTTGTCGCACAGGGTCAGCGCTGCCTGGTAGGTGCTGACACGCACCGCAGCGATGGTCGCATCGGCTGGCAACTGCGCGCGCAGCGCCAAGGCCGCGTCGATGGGCGCGTGCGTGTGCCGGCAGGAAGCGTGCGGCTTGATCGAGATTTTCCGCACGCGCAGCGGCTCGTCCGCTTCGCCCAGGTGCGCCACCACCTGCTGCGGGTCGCCGCGCGGCGCAAGGCCGGCGAAGAAACCGCGCTCGCCTTCCAGGATGTGGCGGGCGCCGGTCAGGCCCAGGCGCGACAAGGTGGCCGCCAGCACGCCGTTGGCAGCCGCCCGGCCGGGGTGCAGAGGCTTGGTGAGCGCGCCCTCTTCGTTGAACTGCCACAGGCCGGAGGCCTGCGTGCCGGCGTTGCCCAGCGCCCACACCAGCCGGTCGCGGTCGAGATTCAGCAGCCAGCCGGCCGCGGCGGCGGCGCCGAACACCCCGGCCGTGGAGGTGTTGTGGAAGTGGTAGTAGTGCTCGGCGCCCAGGGCCGCGCCGACGCGCACCATGATCTCGTAACCGGCCACCACGGCGGCCAGCAGCTCAAGGCCGCTGGCGCCGATCCGCTCGGCCACCGCCAGCGCGGCCGGCACCACCACCGCGCCGGGGTGCGTGACCGACTCGCGCTCGACATCGTCCATCTCGACGATGTGCGACAGGGCGCCGTTGACCAGCGCCGCCACTTCCACCGAGCGGCCTTCGGACAGACCCAGCAGCGTCACCTTGCCGGCCGGCTGCAAGCGCGCGTATTCCAGAAAAATGCGCCCGGTCTCCGTGCCGATGCCGGCCACGGCCGAACCGAGCCAGTCCAGCACCAGCAGGCGGGCGGCCTCGATGTCGGCGGCGGCGAAGCCGGTCTGGCGCCGGGCCAGTTGCCAGTCGGCCAGGCGCTCGGTGAGGCTGGCCTCAAGCATGGTTCTTGAGGGCGTTCCCGGAGTACTCGACCGCGTGCGTGGCGGCGTCCCAGATGCCGCGCGCGGCCGGGTTTTCGAGCTCCTCCTTGACATGGCCGACCAGGCCGGCGGCGCGGGTGATGACCGCAAAGCCGCGCATGACCTCGACCGGAATGCCGATTTCCGACAGCACGGCGGCGATGGCGCCGGTGGCGTTGATGGTGATGTGACGCTCGTAGACGCGGTCCACCGCCTCGCCCAGCGCCAGCAGGGCGGCGATGTGCTTGCCCTGGACACCGGCGGCGGTCGCCACGGCCAGGATCTTTGGCGTGCGCGGATCGTCCGGCCGGTGCAGGTTGTGGCCAAAGCCGGGCAGGGCGGTCTTGCTCGCGCGATGGCGCCGGGCGATGCGCTCGGCGGCGGCCGGCACGCCGTCTTCGGCGGCCATCATCTCGGCAATCAGTTCGGCCGCGCCCTGCATGGTGCCCAGGAACTGCCCGCCGACGCCCAGCAGCCCGGCCGCGACCGCGCCCTGCAGGGACTCGGGCGCGCTCATCAGGGTCAGGCGGGTGGCGATGGCGCTGGGCGTGATGCCGTGTTCCATCAGTGTGACCAGCACCGCGTCGACGATCTTGACCTCGGCCGGCGACGGCATGCGGCCCATGATCTGGAAGAACATCATCTGCGTGAAGGTGATTTCGCCGATCAGCTCGTCGACCAGGCTCTTGTCGCGCACGTAGATGGCGTCGCTGGTATAGGCACAGATGGCGGTGGTGGGTTTGCGTTGGTCGGCCATGACGGCGGGTTTCTCCGGTGGTGTTGGGGTGTGTTTTGGTCCGGCGCACGAAATGATGACAGTTTCGGGACGGCCACAACAGCAATCCGGCCGCGCGCCCGCGCCGCTCGCCTTTACAGTCGGGCGGCTTTTCACTACCCTTCAAGGCATGTTTTTGCAGTGCACAATTCGCGTCCAGGGACACTCCGGGAGGCCTATTCATGCCGAATGAGAACAGCGCCACGATGGATCCGGGCACGGTTCTGGAGGAGCTGGCGCAGGTTGCCCAGCAGATACAGGACCAGATGCAGGATGCATGGCAGCAGCCGGTGCTGGATGGCCCGGTGCTGAACAGCATGGCAGGGGGGCTGCTGCAGGCTCTGGCGCTGTTCAACCAGTCCCTGCTCGCGGACCCGGGGCGCCTGATGCAGGCGCAGGCCAAACTCTGGGAGGGCTATGCCCAGCTGTGGCAACACAGCCTGGCAGCCCTGGCCGGCCAGACGCCACCTGCCGGCGCTGTGGCGGATCGCCGGTTTCGCGGCACCGACTGGCAACTGCCGGCCTTCGACCTGATACGCCAGTGCTATCTGCTGACCGGCCAGTGGCTGCTGGAACAGGTCACCGGCGTGGGCGACCTCGATCCGGCCACACGCCGCAAGCTGACGTTCTACACGCGCCAGTTCGCCGATGCGCTGTCGCCGTCGAACTTCGTCGCCACCAATCCGGAAGTGTTGCGCGCCACGGTGGAATCAGGCGGACAGAACCTGCTGCACGGCCTGCGGCACATGCTGGAGGACATGCAGCGCGGCGGCGGGCGGCTGGATCCGCGCATGACCGATCCGGGCGCATTCGAGGTGGGCGTCAACATCGCCGCCACGCCCGGCAAGGTGGTGTTCCAGAACGGCCTCATGCAACTGATCCAGTACACCCCGGTTACCGATCAGGTGTACCGGCGCCCGCTGCTGGTGGTGCCGCCGTGGATCAACAAGTTCTATGTGATGGACCTGCAGCCGAAGAATTCGCTGGTCGGCTGGTGGGTGGAGCAGGGCTACACGGTGTTCATGATTTCCTGGGTCAATCCCGGGCCCGAGCTGGCGGGCAAATCCTTCGAGGACTACATGATCGAGGGGCCGCTGGCGGCGCTGGACGCCATCGAACAGGCCTGCGGTGAGCGCGAGGTGAACGCAGTCGGCTACTGCATCGGCGGCACGCTGCTGCTGAGCACGCTGGCGTACATGGCGGCCACCGGGGACGAGCGGATCAAGTCGGCGACCACCTTTGCCAGCCTGCTCGACTTCACCGAGCCGGGTGACCTGGGTGTGTTCATCGACGAGGACCAGATATCCGCTCTGGAGGGCAAGATGGCCCAGACCGGTTATCTGGACAGTGCCGACATGGCGACGGCCTTCAACCTGCTGCGCGCGAACGACCTGATCTGGTCGTTCTTCGTCAACAACTACCTGCTGGGCAAGGACCCGGCGCCGTTCGACCTGCTGTTCTGGAATGCGGATGCAACGCGCATGCCGGCGGCCATGCACAGCTTTTATCTGCGCAACATGTACCTGCACAACCGCCTGCGCGAGCCGGGCGGCATCACCCTGGCCGGGGTGCCGATCGACCTGTCGAAAATCGCCGTGCCGTGCTATTTCGTGGCCACGGTGGAGGACCACATCGCGCCCTGGCGCTCGGTCCATGCCGGAGCGCTGTTGCCGGGCGGCAAGACGCGTTTCGTGCTGTCCGGCTCCGGCCACATCGCCGGCATCATCAACCCGCCCGCCGCGCACAAGTACCAGCACTGGACCTGCGACAGCCTGCCCACGAACCCGGAGGAATGGCGCACGGCGGCACAGGAACACGCCGGTTCCTGGTGGCCGGACTGGAAGTTCTGGCTCGGCCGGCGGGCCGGCGGCAAGGTCATGGCCCGCATGCCCGGCACGGGCGGACTCCCTGCCATCGAAGACGCACCCGGTTCGTACGTACGCATGACCAGCCACAAGGAGTGATCGGATGCTCTACCACATGCGGGAAATTGCCCACGCCGGTCTGGCCCCGGCCCGCGCGGCGGCAGACCTGACCAGCCGGATGCTGCGCCACCCGGACAATCCGTGGCGGGAAACGGCCGCCGCCCGCTGGCTGTCGGCCAGCTGCGAGCTGTTCGACAACGTCACGCGCCGCTACGACAAGCCTGAATGGGGCCTGCACAGCACGCTGATCGACGGCGCCCAGGTGCCGGTCAACCTTGAGGTCGTCCAGCGCGAGCCGTTCTGCGACCTGCTGCATTTTCGTCGCGGCGCGGTGCGGGATGACCCGCGCCTGCTGGTGGTGGCGCCGATGTCCGGCCACTACGCGACCCTGCTGCGCGACACCGTGCGCGCCCTGCTGCCGAATCACGATGTCTACGTTACCGACTGGCTGGACGCGGCCATGGTGCCGCTGGTGGACGGCGGCTTCGATCTGGACGACTACATCGACTACGTGATCGGCTTTCTGCACACACTGGGGCCGGACACGCACGTGCTGGCGGTATGCCAGCCGGCGGTGCCGGTGCTGGCGGCGGTATCGGTGATGGCCGCCCGCAAGGATCCGCTGGCGCCGCCCAGCATGACGTTGATCGGTGGGCCGATCGATACCCGGGTCAGCCCGACGGTGCCCAACGACCTGGCAATGAATCACCCGCTGGAGTGGTTCGAGAGCAACCTGCTGGCCACGGTACCGGCGACCTTCCCGGGCTTCGGTCGACGGGTCTATCCGGGTTTCATGCAGCTGTCCGGCTTCATCAGCATGAACATCCAGCGTCACGTCGACGCGCACCAGGATTTTTTCAACCACCTGGTGCAGGGCGACGGCGACAGTGCGCAGCACCACCGGGATTTCTATCGCGAGTACCTGGCCGTGATGGACACCTCGGCCGAGTTCTACCTGCAAACCATCAGCACGGTGTTTCAGGAACATGCCCTGCCGCGGGGCGTGATGCACCACCGCGGTGAATTGGTCGATCCGGGTGCGATCGAACATACCGCGCTGCTGACCATCGAGGGCGGCAAGGACGACATTTCCGGGCCTGGCCAGACCGAGGCGGCGCAAGGCCTGTGCTGCAACCTGCCGGCGGCACGAAAACTGCATTATGTCCAACCGGAGGTCGGCCATTACGGCACCTTCAGCGGCCGCCGCTGGCGCGAGCTGATCGTGCCCGTCATTGGCGAGTTCATACGCGCCAGCGCCGGGGGGCCGGTTTCGGCAAAGGCCCCGGCATCCCGCGGCAGGAAAAAGCGCCCATCACCACCGTAACCAACGGCCGGGCGCGCGGTCTGAAACAGCGCGGCGTCTCATAGTTGAATCGGTAGAAGAGGAGAAACCCGATGTCCCAAGCCCGGCAGGTAGCCATTGTCAGCGGCTCGTCCCGCGGCATTGGCCGTGCCATTGCACTCGAACTGGCCCGCCGCGGCATGGCGGTGGTGGTCAACTACCGCAGCGCAGAAGCCGAAGCCAAGGCGGTGGCCGGCGAGGTGCGCGCCCTGGGCGTCGACTGCCTGTGTCTGCAGGCCGACGTCGCCGACCCGGACCAGGCGCGCGGCCTGATCGGCGAGGTACAGGCGCAGTGGGGACGCATCGATGTGCTGGTGAACAACGCCGGCATCACGCGCGACAAGACCCTGCGCAAGCTCACCGATGACGATTGGCTGCAGGTCATCAACACCAATCTGGGCAGCGTGTACTACTGCACCTCGGCCGTGATGCCGATCATGATCGAGCAGAACTACGGGCGCATCATCAATATCAGTTCGTACGTCGGTCAGGCCGGCAATTTCGGTCAGGCCAATTACGGCGCCAGCAAGGGCGGCATCATCGCCTTCACCAAGACCGCGGCCCTGGAACTGGCCCGTTACGGCATCACCGTGAACGCCATCGCGCCCGGCTTCACGGAAACCGAAATGCTGTCCAAGGTGCCGCCGGACGTGCAGGACAAGATTCGCGCCCGCATTCCGATGGGGCGCTTCGGCAAGCCGCAGGAGGTGGCCAAGGTGGTCGCCTTCATCGCCACCGAGGCCGACTACATCACCGGTCAGCAGATCAACGTCAACGGCGGCGTGTACATGTAGCCATACCCGGCAGGCGGGCACGCGCCGTCGTGCTAGCATCCGCCGCCCTGTGGTCCATGCCGATTTTGCGTTGCCGCCGTGACCGCTTTTGCCCCGGCCGACTGGCTTGCCCTGTTCCAGGCGGCGCCTTCGATGCCCGCCGCCGATACAGAGCCCTTCGGTAGCCAACTGGAGGACTACCGGCTGCTGCTCGATCGCTGGCAGCAGGCCCTGGAGGCGGGGGCCGCGGAACCGGCGCGGGTCGCGCTGGCGGCGCTGGCAAGACACATCGACCGGCAGCGTCCGCGCCAGCTGCGCCGTGTCTGCAGCCCCGGGCCGTGGTTCGAGCCGCTGGTCGAGCTGCCGGTGCCGGCCGTCGCAGCGCCTGCGCTGCCGGCCCTCCCGTTGCCCGGCTGGCTGGCGGCTGGCGCCGGGTTCTGGCTGGCACTGGTCAGCTACCGGCAAAAGCTCGACGCGTTTTGCCTGCCGTACCAAGGCCTTGGCACCCGCACGCTGACCCGGCTGGAGCAGGCCCGCCCGGCGACCGCCATCACGAGTGCAGCCGGGCTGTTTGCGCACTGGCAGCTGTGCCAGGATCAGGTCGAGTCGGAGATCGTTCGCGCGCCGTCATGGGTCGCGTCATCGGCCGGCGTGGCGGCTGCCGCGGCGGCCCTGCGCGTCGCGCACCGGCAATGTCTGGAGGCGGCCCTGGGCGTGCAGCTCGATGGCGCCGGCCAGCGGGCACTGAGCGAGGAGCTTGCTGCCATTCGCCGGCAGCTTCGCAAGCTCACGCAAGGCGCGTGATGTTTCCCGATCTGGACGCCGACGCCGTGCGGGCGCAGCGGGAACGGATCGATGCCCTGCTCGCCGCGCCGGCAGAGCCGGTGGTGTGGGCCGACCGCAGCGCCGAGCGCCTGCCCGTGGAAGGCAAGGCGAGCCTACGCTACTACCCCCCGCTTCGTGAGCCGGCAGCGCGCCCGTTGCTGTTGGTCTACTCGCTCGTCAACAGCCCGCAGGTGCTGGATCTGGCCCGCGGCAGCTCATTCGTCGAGTGCCTGCAGGGTCTTGGCCATCCGGTGTATTTGCTCGACTGGGGGCGCCCCGATGCCAGCGACGCCGGGCTGTCACTGGCCGACTACGTATGCGGGTATCTGCACGGCGCGGTGCGGGTGGTGCAGCGTCACGGTGCCGCCGACACGGTGGATCTGCTGGGTATCTGCCAGGGCGGTACGCTCGCCCTGTGCCTGGCCAGCCTGGAACCGCGCGCCCTGCATCGTCTGGTGACGCTGGTAACGCCGGTGGACTTTCACACGCCCAGCGACGTGCTGGCGCATCTGGCTGGAGCGTTCGACCTGCCCGCTCTGCTGGCGCCCGACGGCAACCTGCCCGGCGCCGTGCTCGCCGCCGTGTTTGCCCTGCTGCGCCCGCTGCGAGGCGCCGGGGCAGTGCGCGCGCCCTGGCTGGACGGGGCCATCGATGCGCCGAGGCGCGAACGCCTGCGCAGGCTGCTGGCATGGCAGGGGGATTATCCGGATCAGGCCGGGCGAGCCTGGCTTGAGTTCGTGACCGGCTGCTATCGGGACAATGCTCTGGTGCGTGGCGCACTGGTCCTGGATGGCCGGACGGTCGATCTGTCGCGTTTGCGCCTGCCGATCCTGAATGTCCATGCGCGGGCCGATCACCTGGTTCCGCCGGCCGCGTCGCAGGCCCTGCGGCGTGCCGTGGGCGGACGAAATTACCGGGAGCTGGCCGTCGACGGGGGGCATGTGGGCGTTTTCGCCGGAGGTCACGGTCTGGCGACCGTACCGCCTGCCGTCAGCCGTTTTTTGCGCGCCAGTCCAAAACGAAAGCCCCGCTGACGCGTCAGCGTCGCGGGGCTTTGGCAAGCCCCCGTCCGGCATGCGGACGGGGTCGTGCGCGCCGGTTCAGGCGGACTTGGTGCTCATCCAGGCCGGCATGGTGGTCATCGACTTCATGCTGCTTTCGAGCATGCCGGCCAGCGCCTGGTTGGCCTCTGCGATCACTTCCATATCGAACTTGGCCAGATCGAACATTTTCTTGCCCATGTCGGCCATGAAGGCGCCCTGCGCGCCCATCAGGGCCGGCAAGTCCGTCGGCGAGCTGTACTGGCGGGCTTGCGCCAGGCCGGATTCGAAGCAGTCACCGGCCAGATCGACGTGTTTCTTGAGCAGTTTCTCAAACGCCTGGGTGCCGACCGCGGTCAGGTCCGCAAGGGGTTTCATCTGGTCTTTCATGCTGTCCATGACGTTGTACATGTGCCGTACCTCCGGAAATTCTGCACTGCAAAAACGCAGACGCCATGCTAGGCGGCAAAATTTTCGATGTCAAGCATTTTTCCGCGCCGCAGAAATTATTTCTTGGCCGGGTTTCCCTCACCCGCTGCCTCGCCGCGCATGGAGTTCGCCAGGCGGCTCCAGATATCCAGATTCTGTTCGGCCAGGCGCGACATCATGTTCAGCGGGTGGCCGCTGAGCATGGTGCGCAACTGCTCATGAAAGGCGCCCTGCTGTTCCATGAACATGGCCATGCTGCGTTCCAGGTACTCCCGCAGCAGCCCATGCAGGCTGTCGCCGTAGAAGCGGATCAGCTGGCGCAGTACTTCGTCGGTGAGCAGCGAGCCGCCGCTGTCGGCTTCCTGCTCGGCGATGATCTGCAGCAGCACGCTGCGGGTGATGACCTCGCCGGTCTTGGAGTCATGGACCTCGAACGGCTCCCCGGACAGCACCAGGCGCTTGACGTCTTCGAGGGCCACAAAGCAGCTCTGAACGGTGTCGTACAGGCGGCGATTGGGATATTTCTTCAGAATCCGCACGGGCTGTCGACTCCGCCTGATGTGACTGCACGATCCGCAGTGCGATTCCGGTCATGTCGCGACCGGACGCAGGGGACCGATTGTACACAGCCGGTGCAGTCCGTCCGCCGGCGGCCGGCTGGGGTGTCGGCGCCCGAACCGCATGATTGCGGCCTTATACTTTCCGCGCAGATGAATCCTTGCCGGCAGGCGAGGTCGGTGCCGCCAGCGCGGCTTTTCGGAGTACTCATGTCCAAGCTGCTCAAGGCGTCGGCCCTGATTGCCGTCGGTTTTTTCTGCGCGCTGCTGGTGCTGCGTGACGGCGCCCATGCCGAGCGCAGCGACCCTGTCCCGGCCGGCGCCACCATGGATCTGCCGGTGCAGGAACTGCGCCTGTTCAGCGAGGTGCTGGGCATCATTCGCCAGAATTACGTCGAGCCGGTCAGCGACGGCGACCTGCTCAAGAGCGCCATCCGCGGCATGTTGGCCGGCCTCGATCCGCATTCGGCCTACCTGGAGCAGGAAGAATTCCAGGAACTGAAGGAAGGCACATCCGGTGAGTTCGGCGGCCTTGGCATCGAGGTCGGCATGGAAGACGGCTTCGTGAAGGTGGTGTCGCCAATCGACGATACGCCCGCCCAGAAAGCCGGCATTCTGGCAGGCGATCTGATCATCCGGCTCGATGATACGGCCGTGAAGGGTCTGTCACTGAACGAGGCGGTCAAGCTGATGCGCGGCGCGCCAGGGACCGACATCACCCTGACCATCGTGCGCGAGGGCCAGGAGCGGCCGCTGCAGATCAAGCTCACGCGGGCGGTGATCAAGGTCAACAGCGTGCGCAGTCGTTCGCTGGATCCGGGTTATGGCTACCTGCGCGTGTCCCAGTTCCAGGTCAATACCGGGCGCAAGCTGCGCGACGCGGTAACGGAGCTGAAGGAGAAGAACGGCGGCGCGCTGAAAGGACTCGTGCTGGACCTGCGCAACAACCCGGGCGGCGTGCTGACGGCGGCGGTGTCGGTGTCGGATGCCTTCATCAGTGACGGACTGATCGTCTACACCGAAGGCCGCGGACCGGAAGCGGCCCAGAAGTTTTCAGCCACTTCGGGCGACATCCTCGAAGGCGTGCCCATCGTGGTGCTGGTCAACGCCGGTTCGGCGTCGGCCTCGGAAATCGTCGCCGGTGCCCTGCAGGACAACGGTCGGGCCATCATCATGGGCGAGAAGACCTTCGGCAAGGGATCGGTGCAGACGATCCTGCCGATCAGCGAGAGCGCCGCCCTGAAGCTGACCACGGCCCGCTATTTCACGCCCAAGGGGCGCTCCATCCAGGCCGAAGGCATCGAGCCGGATGTGCCGCTGGAGCGGGTGCAGCTGACTGCGCTCGAGCAGCCTTTCCAGCCGCTGGGCGAACGCGATCTGGCCCGGCACCTGGACAATCCCAACGGCAAGGCCAAACCGGCCACGAGCGCCGCGCCCAAGGCGGCGGCTGACCAGCCGGCGACTGACACGAAGGAGGTGAGTCTGGCCAAGGCGGACTTCGGCGTGCACGAGGCGCTGAACCTGCTCAAGGCGCTCAACATCGTGCAGTCGCGGGCCAAGTAGCGGCGCGCGACCCACGGCCTGGACGCCGGGCGGCAGAGGCCCCTGACGGGCGGTACCTGATTGACCGTACGGTCACCCGACGTCTACCCTCGCGCTCTTTTTTGCGCATCGAGGAGAAAACGCCATGGCCACCGCCGCGTCCGATCTGCCGTCCGGTCATTACTACCGGGACCTGAACGAATACATCGACACTCTGGAGCGGGCCGGCAAGCTGCAGCGTATCAGCCGGCCGATCGACAAGGACACGCAGATGCACCCGCTGGTGCGGTTGCAGTTCCGGGGTCTTGAAGAAAAGGACCGCAAGGCCTGGCTGTTCGAGAACATCACCGACGCCAAGGGCCGCACGTACGACATGCCGCTGGTGCTGTGCGCGATGGCCGGCTCGTCGGACATCTATGCGCTTGGCCTGCAGTGCACGGTCGAGGAAATCCCGCGCCGCTGGGACCACGCCCAGGCGCATCCGATCGCGCCGGTCATCGTCGGCACCGGTCCGGTGCACGAACAGATCCTGCGCGGCGATGACCTGAAAGAGCGTTGCCTGTCGCGCCTGCCGATCCCGATCTCGACCCCCGGTTTCGACAACGCGCCCTACACCACCGCCTCGCACTGGATCAGCAAGGATCCGGACACCGGCCTGCACAACGTGGGCAACTACCGCGGCATGGTCAAGGCCGAGGACCGCATCGGCGTGTACCCGGCCTCGCCCGGTTACGGCATGCGCCGGCACATCGAAATGTGGCGCGAGCGCGGCCACGACAAAATGCCGGCGGCGATCGTGATTGGCGTGCCGCCGGCCATTTCCTACGCTGCCGTCACCCGCCTGCCCAACGACGTGTGCGAGTACGACGTGGCCGGCGGCCTGGCCGGGCAGGCGATCGAACTGACGCAGTGCGTCTCGCACGACCTGCTGGTGCCGGCGCAGGCACAGATCGTGGTGGAGGGCTTCGTGCCGACCAACATCCAGGAGATGGAAGGCCCGTTCGGCGAGTTCCCCGGCTACATGGCGGCGCGGGATTACTCGTGGTTCATGGAAGTCACGGCAATTACCATGCGCAACAAGCCGATTTATCAGGCCTTTTTGTCGCAGTTCCCGCCGAGCGAATCGTCCAAGATCCGCGGCATCGGCTGGACGGCGGCCTGTTTCGATTACCTGAAGGCGGCCGGTTTCGATTGCGTGCAGGAAGTCCACTTCCCGGAGACATCCGGCTCGTTTGGCGTCTGCCTGGTGCGCATCCGCCGCGAGAAGGACGACGACGCCACGCGCATCCTGGACCACCTGTCCAAGAAATTCGTCGGCAAGATGGCCATCGTGGTCGACGAGGACGTCGACATTCACGACCCGAACGCCATCTACTGGGCCCTGTCCTACGCCATGCAGCCGCACCGGGACGTGCGCGTAGTGGACATCCCGCTGATGGCGCTGGACCCGTCCATCGCCCCGCCGGGTGCCAATCGTGGCCTGACCGGCGAGAAGCCGCGCATGTCGGGCCTGCTGATCGACGCCACGCGCGACTGGCCGTACCCGCCGGTATCCCTGCCCGGCAAGGAGTTCATGGAAGGCGCCATCGCGCTGTGGCAGGAACTGGGCCTGCCGGAACTGAAGCTGCGCAAGCCCTGGTTTGGCTACAACCTGGGCAGCTGGTCGGCCGACGAGGAAGAAGAAGCCGCCCTGGCCGCGCGTGGCGATTACTACGTCACGGGCCAGAAGCAGCGCGGGGAGCGCCGCAAGCTGGATTAGTCGCTGATCGTCGCCTTGCGGCAGCGCGCTGCCGCAAGGCGACTTGTGGGTTTTCTGATGCCGCTGATCCGTGGGCTCAGGTGCGCTCGATGTGCGCCCGGCCGTGGCTGAGCACCACCACGTTGCGCTCCACCGCCAGGGTGCGAAAGGCGACGGATTCTGCCTCGTGCCAGATTTCCGTACGCAGCGTCTCGCCCGGGTAGACCGGCGCCGAGAAGCGCGCCTGCAGTTGCGTCAGGCGTGCCGGGTCGTAGTCGCACAGCGTGCGCAGCAGGGCATGGCCGGCCACGGCAAAGGTGCACAGGCCGTGCAGGATCGGCCGCTCGAAACCGGCGGCGCGCGCCACGGCCGGGTCCGCATGCAGCGGGTTGAAGTCGCCGCACTGGCGGTACAGCAGCGCCTGCTGGGGCAGGGTGGGCAGTTCGCAGACGGTATCCGGCGCGCGTTCCGGGGTCGGTGCGAGGCGCATCGGCGGGGCATCGGATCCGCCGCAGCCGCCGTCGCCGCGGCAGAACGTGCTGCTGTCCAGCGTCGCGATCAGTGCGTCACTCGCCGCATCGTGCAGCGTACGCTGGCTGTAGACGATGGCGCCCTTGCCCGGTCCCTTGTCGTTGATGCCGACCACGCGCGTGCGGCCGATCACCTCGCCACTGGCCGGCAGCGGCCGGTGCAGGCGCAGGCCCTGTTCGGCGTGCACCAGGCGCACCCAGTCGACGCCGGTGGCCGGATCCTTCATCCAGAAGCCGGGGTAGCCGAGCACCACCGCCTGCGTGGGCAGCGCCTGCGGGTTCTGTTCGTAGACGAAGGGCAGTTGCCGGGTATCGACCGGGTCGGCGCCCAGGCCGACCGCCAGGGCATACAGCTGGCTGTCGCGTACGCTGTAGGTCTGGCGCACCTCCGGCACCGGCCAGTCCAGCAGGCGCCGGTAGTCGATGGCCATCAGATCGGGTCCCAGGCGAACACGTCGGCCGACACAGCCAGCGGGTAGAACTGTTCCCGGAAGGCGCCCGGCAGGCGTTCGGCCAGTTGCTCCGGCGTCCAGCCGCCGTCGCGGTGGATCGAGCGCAGCGGGCGCGACTGCGACATCAGGAATACCTCGTTCGCCCGCACCGCGAAGATCTGGCCGTTGACCTCGGCGGCGGCGTCCGACAGCAGGAATACGGCGACCGGGGCGATCTTGTCCGGCGTCATGCGCTTCAGGCGCTCGACGCGTGCCTGCTGCTCGGGTGTGTCGGTGGGGATGGCGCCGATCATGCGGCTCCAGGCGAACGGCGAGATGCAGTTGCTGCGCACGCCAAAGCGCTGCATGTCGAGCGCGATCGACTTCGACAGGCCGACGATGCCCAGCTTGGCCGCTGCGTAGTTGGCCTGGCCGACGTTGCCGATCAGGCCCGAGGTGGAGGTCATGTGCACGAAGGCGCCGCCGCCCTGTTCGCGATACAGCGGCGCCACGGCGCGGCTCAGGTAGAACGAGCCGAACAAATGCACCTGGATCACGGCCGTGAAATCGTCCGGCGACATCTTGTGAAAGATACCGTCGCGCAGGATGCCGGCGTTGTTGACCACCCCATCCACACGGCCGAAGGCGTCCAGCGCCGTCTGCACGATGCCTTGCGCGCCGTCCCAGGTTGCCACGCTGTCTGTGCTGGCCACCGCCTGGCCGCCGGCGACGCGAATCTCGTCCACCGTGCGCTGGGCGGGGCCAAGGTCGCTGCCCTCGCCGCCGACCGAACCGCCGATGTCGTTGACAACCACCCGCGCCCCCTGCGCCGCGGCCAGGCGCGCGATGCCGCCGCCGATGGCGCCGCCGCCGCCGGTGATGATGATGACCTTGTCCTTGAGCGTGTCGGGCATTATGGATTCCTGTGGTTGTGAGCGGCCGCGGTAATGCTGGGGAAGCGCTGAATGAATCCGTCCTGGATTCCCCGGCGCCTGCCAGCGGGAAAAACCCGGCAGGAGCGCAGCTTCGCTGCGCGATGATCGCCCGGCAAAGCCGGGCTCCTACAACCACCGATTCTGGCAGCGCCTCCCTGCGCTGCGGGAAGCGCTGAATACTTCGGCGTTTCCCCGGATGAACGGGAACCGGCGACCGCGCTCAGGCGCCGGCACCCATCGTCAACAGGCGCCGCCATTCGCGGAAGATGGCCGGCAGGTGGGTCTCATCCTGGAAGCTCGGGCTGCTTTGCACCGGCTGGATGCCCAGGCCGGCGGCGAGTGCGTCGGCGCCGGGCTGCGCGCGGGTGGCACCGCGGGCGTATTCCTGCGGGCCGGTGCTCGGCGCGCCGGCAAAGCCGGCCTGGCTGGCCTCGAACTCGGTCAGGTCGTCCGGTGTGGCCATGCCGGTGGCGTTGAAGAAGTCCTCGAACTGGCGCACGCGCAGCTGGCGGGCGGCCGGCGTCTCGCCGCGCGGCGCCAGGCAGTAGATCTTGACCTCGGTGAGGTCCGGGGCGATGGGCCGGAACACGCGGATTTGCGTCGAGGTCTGGTCCATCAGGAACACATTCGGAAACAGCAGCATGTTGCGGATGCGGTCGATCATCCAGGCGGTCTTGGCGGGGCCGAATTGCTCCGTCAGGCGCGGCCGCTGGCGTGCCAGCGGGCGGTTTTCCGGCTGCGACACGGCCGACCAGGCCAGGATGTGGCCGCTGCCCAGGTCATAGGCGCCGCTGGCCTGCTGCATGATGCGGTCGTCGGCGATGGACTTGACCGGGTCGGAGGTGCCTTCCGTCACGCGCCGCGTGACCATGCCGATGTAATTGGCGTGCACGGTACTGACGTGGTAGCCGTCCAGGCCGTTCTCGGCGTGGACTTTCCAGTTGCCGCGAAAGGTATAGCTGGTGCTGCCGCGCAGCACTTCCAGGCCGTCCGGGGATTGATCGACCAGCGCGTCGATGACGCCGGTGGCGGCGGCGAGGTGTTCCTTGAGCGTCGGCACGTCGGCGCCGAGCGAGCCGAACAGGAAGCCGCGGTAGTTCTCCAGGCGCGGCAGGGCGGTCAGATCGCGCGCGCGTTCGGCGAAGGCCGGCGGGTAGGCACCGCTGGCGTGGTCCTTGACCTCGACGTTGCGGCCCTGGGTGTCGTACACCCAGCCGTGGTAGGGACAGGTCAGGAACTTCGCATTGCCCCGCGCGGTGCGGCACAGCTTCGCGCCACGGTGGGCGCAGGCGTTGATGAAGCCGCGAATCTGCCCATCCGCGCCGCGCATCAGCACCACCGGCTGGCGGCCCATGTGCGTGGTGAACCAGTCGCCGGGACGCGGCAGCTGGCTCTCGTGGGCCAGGTACAGCCAGCTGCCCTCGAAGATGTGCTTCAGTTCGAGCTCAAACAGGCCGGGGTCGGTGAAGATGCGCCGGTCGACTGCGAACAGGTTGTGGACCGGGTCTTCGCGCAGGTAGGTGGCCGGCGCCGGCGCGGCCTGGAATTCGACCGGTTTGTTCATGTGAGGTTTCTCCTGTGGATATGGCCGCGGGGCTCTTGGTGGCCCGCTGGGCTCCTGACAGTCTAGGCTTGGCGCGTCGCGTCCTGCTCCAGGCGCACGATCTGGTCGCGCAGTTCCAGACGCCGACGCTTGAGTTCCTTTATCTGCGGCGAGGCCTGGCCGGGGCCGGTCTCGGCGTGGTCGATTTCGGCGTCCAGCAGGCGGTGCTGGCGACGCAGTTCGTCGAGGGTCTGGGCACCGTTCACGCGTGGCTGGGGCATGGGCGATCCTCCTTTGGATGATAATCCGGCCGCCCGACACGCTAAACCCACCCTGCGGGGCCGTCCAGTCCCCACCGCCCAGGCCGTCATGAGCGCCATCCTCGAAGTCCGCAACCTGATCAAGGAATACCCCGGCGTGCAGGCGGTGGCGGGCGTCAGTTTCAGCGTCGTCGCCGGCACCTGTTTTGGCCTGCTGGGTCCAAACGGCGCCGGCAAGACCACCACCGTGGAGATGATGGAAGGCATCTGCCGGCCGACCGCCGGCCAGGTGCTGTATCGCGGCGAAGGGCAGGGCGCGCAGTTCCGGGCCGAGGCGGGCATCCAGTTCCAGTCGACCGCGCTGCAGGATTTTCTGACCGTGCGCGAGACGCTGGTGCTGTTTCACAGCCTGTATCCGAAGCAGGCCGATCTTGAGACGCTGATCGATCTGTGCCAGTTGCGCGACCTGCTCGAGCGCGACAACCGCAAGCTGTCGGGCGGCCAGCGCCAGCGCCTGCTGCTGGCGATCGCGCTGGTGAACGACCCGTCCATCGTGTTTCTGGACGAACCGACGACGGGTCTGGATCCGCAGGCGCGGCGCAGCTTCTGGAAGCTGGTGCAGGACATCAAGGCGCAGGGCAAGACCATCCTGCTGACCACGCACTACATGGAAGAGGCCTACGTGCTGTGCGACGAAATCGCCATCATGGACCGCGGCCGGATCATCGCCCAGGGTTCGCCGGCCGCGCTGCTGGCGGCGCATTTCGAGGACGTGATCCTGACTCTGCCCAAGGCCGACTTCCAGCCGTCGGCGCAGTTCGACGCGCCGCTGCTGGATGCCGGCGAGCTGTGGGAGGTGTCCACGCGCGACATCCCGGCCGCCCTGCGCGGACTTGAAAGTGCGGGCGCCAGCCTGCGCAACCTGCGCATCCGCGAGCGCACGCTCGAGGACCTGTTCCTGGAACTGACCGGCCGCGAACTGCGCGCCTGACTGCTGGAGTGCCTGCCGTGCTGCGCCGTTATCTCGCCCTGACCCATGCCCGCAACATGGAGTTTCTGCGCGACCGCGCGTCGCTGGGCTGGAACCTGCTGTTCCCGCTGGTGATGGTGGCCGGCTTGGCGATCATCTTTGGCGGCCCGCCGCGGCCGCTGTTCAAGGTGGCGGTGATCGGCGCCGGTGAGCCGGTGGAGCTGACCGCCCACCCGTTCCTGGCCACCCGCTACGCCGAGTTTTACGCCTTGCCGGCCGACCAGCGCGAGGCGGCGGTGGCCAAGGTCGGCCGCCATCGCCTGGACATGCTGCTCGATCTGGGCGCTGCGCCGCGCTACTGGATAAACCCCGAATCGCCCAAGGGTTACGTGCTCGAGCGCCTGCTCAAGGCCGCCGGCGGCCCGCCGCTGGAGCATGGCGCGGTGCCGGGGCAGCCGATCCGCTACATCGACTTCCTGCTGCCGGGCATCCTTGGCATGAACATGATGTTCTCGTGCCTGTGGGGCGTCGGCTATGTGGTGGTGCGCTACCGCAAGAGCGGCTTTCTGAAGCGCCTGAACGCCACGCCGGTGCGGCCGATCGAGTTCATCCTGGCGCAGCTGACCTCGCGCCTGCTGCTGATCATGGCCATCACGGTGGTGGTCTACGTGGGCACCGACTGGGTGATCGGCTTTCGCATGGAGGGCTCGCACGCCCTGCTGGCGCTGGTCACCACGCTGGGCGCGCTGGCGATGATTGCAATGGGCTTCGTGGTGGCGGCTTTCGTGACCAGCGAGGAACTGGCCGGCGGCATCCTGAACTTTCTGTCCTGGCCGATGATGCTGCTGTCGGGCGTGTGGTTTTCGATGGAAGGCAGCCAGCCGTGGTTGCAGCAGCTGGCGGACGTATTTCCGCTGACGCATCTGGTGGGCGCGGCGCGGGCCATCATGCTGGACGGCGCCGGGCTGCGCGAGGTGGCGCCGCAGATCGCCGCCCTGAGCGCCATGACCGTGGTGTTTCTGGCCATCGGCGCGCGCATTTTCCGCTGGCGTGCGGATTGATCGAATAGGCCGCAGTCAGGCGCTCAGCGCGGCGTGAACGGCGGTGACGATCTCGTAGGAATGCAGGCGCGCCGTGTGCTCGAACATCTGCGACGTGATGATCAGTTCGTCCGGCTGCACGCGCTCGATGAAGCTCGCCATGCGCGCCTGCACGGTGTCCGGCGCACCGATGGCGCTGCAGGACAGCACCTGGTCGAGCATGGAACGCTCCATTGGCGACAGGCTGTCCAGGTAGCCCGGAACCGGCGGCGGCAGCTTGCCGGGCCGCCCGCTGCGCAGCGCCACGAAGGCCTGCTGCATGGAGCTGGCCAGCAGCTGTGCCTGTTCGTCCGTGTCGGCGGCGAACACGTTGTAGCCGACCATCACGTACGCTGATTGCAGCTGCTGCGACGGGCGAAACTGCGAGCGATAGATGTCGACGGCCTGCTGCATCTGGGCAGGCGCGAAATGCGAGGCAAAGGCAAACGGCAGCCCCAGCGCCGCCGCCAGCTGGGCGCCGAACAGGCTGGAGCCCAGAATCCATATCGGCACCTGCGTGCCCTCGCCGGGAATGGCGCGCACCGGCTGCGCCGGATCGGGCGGCCCCAGGTAGGCCATCAGCTCGATCACATCCTGCGGGAATTCCTCTGCACTGGCGGCCAGATTGCGGCGCAGGGCGCGGGCAGTGATCTGGTCGGTGCCCGGCGCGCGGCCCAGGCCGAGATCGATGCGGTCCGGAAACAGCGCCGCCAGGGTGCCGAACTGCTCGGCGATCACCAGCGGCGCGTGGTTGGGCAGCATGATGCCGCCGGCGCCGACCCGGATGCGCGTGGTTGCGGCCGCCACCTGGCCGATTACCACCGCCGTGGCGGCACTGGCGATGCCGGCCATGCCGTGGTGTTCGGCCAGCCAGTAGCGCCTGAAGCCCAAGCGTTCGGCGTGCCGGGCCAGATCCAGCGTGTTGCGCAGCGCCTGCCCGGCATTGCTGCCGACCGCCACCGGCGCCAGATCCAGAACGGAAAACGGAATCATGCGCTGTGCTCCATCGTGCAGTGCCCGGTCGTGGACCTTGCCTTGAATTGCCTGGCCGGTCCAGCTGGCGCCCGGCCGCATCAGGTGCCGGGCGTGGTGCGCCCCGGCAAGGTCACCATCAGCACGCCGCCGAGCACCAGTGCGGCGCCGAGCAGCTGCGCGGCGGTCGCCGGCTCACCGAGCACGACCACGCCCAGGTAAATGGTGATGATGGGCCCGGCCGAGCCGATGAGGGCCACCTGGCCGGCGCCGATCCGTTTGATGGACTCCGCCAGCAGGACGGCCGGCAGCACGGTCGAGAACACCGCCATCGCCAGCGCCAGGCCATAGATCGGCCACGGCTGGCGCAGCGCCGCGAGCGGCTGCGTGGCGGCGAACTGCGCCAGCACGAAGCCGGTCGAGATCAGCATGGCGTAGGCGGCGGCGCGGCGGGCGCCGACGCGGGCAATGGTGGGGCCGCTGGCCAGCAGGTACAGCGCGTAGGCGACCGCCGAGCCGAACACCAGCGCGCTGCCCAGCAGCAGGGCGCCGCGGTCGGTGGCCAGGTGCAGATCGCTGGCGAACGCCACCGCAATGCCGCCATAGGACAGCGCCAGCGCCCATATTTCGCGCCGCGCCACCCGACGGCGGCCGAGCCAGGCCCCGAGCAGCACCACCAGCGTCGGATACAGGAACAGGATCAGCCGCTCCAGGCCGGCGTTGATGTAGCCCAGACCCCAGAAATCCAGAATGCTGGCCAGGTAATAACCGGTCAGGCCGAGCCAGGTCAGGCGCAGCCAGTCAACGGCCGCCACGGGGGTGCGTTCGCCGCTGCCGCGCGCATGCCAGGCAATGGCGACGAAAAACGGCAGCGCGAACAGCATGCGCAGCGCCAGCAGGGTGACCGCATCCACCGGCTGCCAGGCGTAGGCCAGCTTGACCAGGATCGCCTTGAACGAAAAACCGAACGCCGCCAGCAGGGCGAACAGCATGCCGTACAGGCGGGTGCGCTGGACGAGCGGCGGGGCGGTCATGGTACGGGTGGGAAAGTGCGCAGGGCGTGCAGTTTAACGGCGCAGAGCGCGCGTCGACGCAGCGCGCCGCGAGCCGCTCTGCACTCGCACGGGGCTGGCGGCGGCCTGCGGGCAAGCCACGCCACCGGATAGCCGCGCGTCGCGCCGTTGCCGGTTCGCCGCGGGTATCAGGCTGCCGCGAGCCTCAATCGTGGACGGCGATTTCGTGTATCACATCCGCCACCAGCCGGGTGCGGGTGTGCAGGATGCCGATGTCCGAGCCGACGATGATCCGAACGTAGCCATCGGACAGGCGCGAGAGCCGGCCCTCCAGCTCGGCAGGCAGGTAGCGGTAGGCAAGGTCGGGCGGTAGCCGACTGTCGCGCAGCATCTGTCGGGCGTGGCCGGGAGGTACCTTGCCCTGCTTGGCCAGGCCGGGTGGCAGTCCCCGGTAGCGGTTTGCATAGTAGTCGCGGATCAGCACCCGGTCGCTGTCGCTGAACACGATGTGGGCATAGCCGCTGCGGTCGCCCACCATGACCTCGCCATAACGCGGCTGGGCGTTGCCACAGCCGCCCAGGCACAGCAACGCAGCGATCAGCCATAGGTTCCTGGGCATCCTCGTCTCCATGTCAGCGGGGAGTTCCCGTTCCGGTGCTGGTCGCCGGTCGCCGTCGAGCTGGCGCCAAACCGCATCCGAGTCCGATTTCGTGAGCTTGCGAATCATACGTCGGGCCTGCCGGCCGGCGTTGAGGCCGGTCAGGCATCGGGCGACAGTGCTTGCCACGCGATAGACGTTCCGGTCGCGGCATTCGTCGTCGAGCGGCCTGCTGCGGTACGCTGGCCGCGGCACGGGACAGCATCTTGAGGCGAGTGATGGCGATCAGGCAGGTATTGCGCATGGGGCACCCATTGCTGCAGCAGGTGGCGCAGCCGGTGGCGGACGTGCGCGACCCGGCGGTCGCGATGCTGCTCGAGGACATGTTCGACACCATGACCGCCTGCAACGGGGCCGGCCTGGCGGCGCCACAGATCGGCGTGTCGGTGCGGGTGGTGGTGTTTGGCGTGACCCACAACCCGCGCTATCCGCAGGCCGAACCGGTGCCGCGCACGGTGCTCATCAATCCGGTTATCGAGGTCGTCGACCCAACCCTGGAAGACGGCTGGGAAGGCTGCCTGAGTGTGCCTGGCCTGCGCGGGCTGGTGCCGCGCCCGCGCGCCATCCGCTACCACGGCTTCGATGAACGTGGGCACCTGATCGAGCGGCAGGCCGACGGCTTTCACGCCCGCGTGGTGCAGCACGAGTGCGACCATCTGGACGGCGTGCTGTACCCGCAGCGCATTGGCGACCTGCGCCAGTTCGGTTTCGAGCCGGAAATCCTGCACGCGATGACCGGCGCCTGACCGGTCGCGGCCGGCAGGTGCCCGGTATCATGGCCGCCATTGCGAGCACGGGGTTATCGACATGTTCTATGTGCAGCGCGGCGCCGACGGCAGGGTGACCGGGGTTTCCGTCAGCCCGCAGGGCAGCACCGAGCCGCCGCTGTCCGGCGAGCATCCCGAGGTGCTGGATTTTCTGTTGCGCAACGGTGGCGACGCTGCCGCCGCGCAGGCCCTGGCGGCCACCGACCTCAATCTGGCGCGGGTGATCGAGGACCTGATCGGCCTGTTGGCCGAAACCGGCGTGATCATGTTCACCGACCTGCCGCAAGGCGCCCAGCGCAAACTGCTGCTGCGCGAACGCCTGCGCGCCCGGCTGGGCGAAATAAACCCGATGGTGGACGAGGACGACGCGATTCTGTGACGTCTGCGGTAGGAGCCCGGCTGTGCCGGGCGATTATCGCCATGCCGGACCCCATCGCGTTGTAGGAGCCCGGCTGGGCCGGGCGATCATCGCGCAGCGAAGCTGCGCTCCTACCCGGCTTTTTCCCGATGGCGGCCACCCGGAAATCCACGACGTATTTGTTCGGCGCTTCCCCTACAGCGCCCGCGGCGCCATCAGGTGGTAACCCTGCGCGCCGTCCATGCGCAGCTCGACGACGGCGGCCAGCTGTGCTTCGGTCTCGACCGCCTCGGCGATGATCTTGCAGTCCAGCCCGTGCGCGATTTCCCGCAGCGTGGCGATGAAGTAGCGACTGTCCGCATCGTGCGCCAGCGCGTGGATGTAGCGGCCGTCGACCTTCAGATAGCGCAGTTTCAGGCCGGCCAGGTAGCCCAGCGGATTGAAGCCGCGTCCAAAATGGTCCAGCGCCAGTCCGCTGCCGCGCTTGGCCAGGCCGATCGCCAGCTCGCGCAGCGCCGGCAGATCCCGGCTGGCGCCGTACTCAGGCAGCTCGAAGGTCAGGTCGGCCGCCTGCACCGGATGTTGATCGAGCGTTTCGAGCAACCAACTGCGAAAGCGCGGGTCGCTCAAGGATGTCGGACTCAGGTTCAACGCGAAATGCCTGGCGTTGTCGGACGGGCGCACCCGCGCCAGCACGGCCGTGATCACCGCCCGGTCAATGGCGCTGGCCAGGCCCAGGCGCTCGGCCATCGGCATGAAGCCGCCGGCCGGCAACAGGCCTTCGTCGGTCGGCAGGCGCACCAGAATTTCGGTATGCAGCACCTTGAGCGGATCGTTGGGACGCAGCACCGGCTGCGCGAACAGCGCCAGCTTTTTGCCCTGCAGGGATTCGTCCAGCAGCCTGCGCCAGGTCATGGCCGGACGCGGCGCACGGCTCGCGCTCGTCGGCGCCAGCTGCCAGGCGTTGCCGGTCGTTGCCTGCGCCTGGCGCAGGGCAGCGTCGGCACGGCTCAGCAACATGGACAGGGTGTCGCTGCCCGTGTGCACGGCCATGCCGATGTGTCCCACGTCGCCGTCCGGCATCACGCCGCGCTCCTGCAGGCTGGCCAGCGCCTGACTCATGGCCGATCCGATGGCGGCGATTTCATCGTCGCCGCCGCGCGGGAACAGCAGGCCAAAATCGGCGCCGCCCAGGCGCGCCAGACACAGCGGCCGAAACTGGGCCGTGGCCTCGCGCAGGGCCGCCGCCGCCTGGCGCAGCAGCTCGTCGCCGGCGCTGTAGCCGTGGCTTTCGTTGTAGTCGCGAAAATCGCGCAACTGCACCAGCGCCAGCAGGCCGCGAAAATGCTCCTCGGTCGAGTCCAGCAGATGCTCAAGGTCGCGCTGGAACAGGGCCCGGTTGCCCAGCCCGGTGACCGGGTCGCGGTAGGCCTTCTCGCGCAGGCGCTCGCCCAGCGCGATCTGTTCGTCCAGCATCTGCCGGACCTTGCGCGACATGTGGTTCATGGCCTCGACCACCCGGCGCAGCTCGCGCGTGCGCGGCAGATGTTCCTGGACCGGGAATTCGCGGTCGGCGATGGCCGCCGCCTGCACCTCGGTGGCGCGCAGCGGACGCAGGATGATGTTGACACCGACCACCGCAAGCGCCACCGCAAGCGCCGCCACCAGCGCGAACAGGCCCACCGAGGCGCGCGTGGTGCGCCACAGTTCGAGGTAGGCGTAACCCGGATTGCTGGTGACCTGCACCCGGCCCAGTTGCCGCCAGCCGGACATCAGCATGGCCTCGCCCAGTGGCGTGTCCAGTGGGATCAGCCGCACGAACCAGGCCGGCACGTCGTCGAAGCGCACCGGCTGCTCGCGCTCGACCAGCGGCGCGCCGCCGGTGTCGATGATGCGGATCGAGCGGTAATAGCCACTGTCGAACAGCGCGTCGACCATCGACTCCATGGTGGCGCGATCGTCCTCGGCGGCGCTGGTCGACAGCGACAGACCCAGCGACGTGGCCGCGTCCTGGGCATGCGACTGCAGCTGTGCGTCCAGGTAATGGCGCGTGTTGGCGACGCTGATGGCGACGCTGCCGGCGAACACCAGCAGCAGCAGGGCGAGGATGGCCAGAATCAGTTGCCGCAGCAGAGTCATCGGACGGTCTCGCGGGTCGGGGCGGAGGCGGGTGCTTCCATGCGGGTTATCAGGTCCTGCCACAGGCTCAGACGCTCGGAGCCGCCGACGCGTTTGCCGCGCCCGCGAGCCCTCGAAATCCATAGGCCCTGGCCATTGAAACTGTACACGGGGACAAGGTCGTCGCGCGACGAACCGGGCAGGACATCCGGCACCAGATTGTCGAGCACCAGCGGATCGGCGGCGGGGTTGGCGTAGTAGGCCAGCACCATGTGCGCCTGGTTCAATCGCAGCGCCTTGACGTAAGTAATCTGCAGCCGTGATTCGGGCACGCCCAGTTCGAGCAGGGTGAAGTATTTGGCGATCGCGAAGTCCTCGCAATCACCGCCTTCAGTGGCCAGAAATTCGACCGGCGTGGCCCAGTAGTCGCTTTTTTTCCAATGGATGATGTCATCCACGAACAGCATCTGATTGAAGAATTCATTCACCGCCTGCAGTCTGGCCGGCAACGGCCGGTCGCGGGTGGTGTCGATCAGCTGGCGCCAGTCCTGCACGCGCCGGGCCGCCGCCGGACCGTAGCGGCGTTCGATGGCACGCAGCGCGTCGGAGTCGAAGGCCGGGCCGACGGCATTGGCCGGCAGCAACAACACCGCCAGCAGCAAACCGAACCCGGCGCGCCGGCGCCGACGGCCGTGGCTGCGTTGCGCGCTGCGACCGGCCGCTGCGGCCGCTCGTCGAATGTGGCTCAGTAGGCTTTGCAAGCGGAATTTCCGTGAGCTGCCCCGGCAACTGATCCAGTGTCCGCCAAAGCGACCGTGACGCCGGTGACCCGTGTCACAGGCCGGCGTGTGCGGCCTTTCAGCTGGTGTATCGTCTACGGCCCGTTGCGCCCGAACCTTGAGCCTTGCATGGAAAATTCAGCCCCGCCGGCGGTAGCCTGGCCGCTTGCTGCGGTCGATTCCCAGCGCCCGGAAGACCCGTTGCTGGATTGTCTGATCTTCCTGACCCGCCTGCATCAGCGGCCAAAATCCGCGCAGGCGCTGACCGCCGGTCTGCCCCTGCAGGATGGCTGCCTCACGCCGGCGCTGTTTGCACGTTCGGCGGCGCGCGCCGGGATCAACGCCCGCCTGGTGCGTCGCCCGCTGGATGCCATCAACGCCGCGCTGTTGCCGGTGGTATTGCTGCTGCACGAACGGCGAGCCGTGGTGCTGCTGGGCTGGCAGGCCGACGGCGCGGCGCGCATCGCCGATCCGGATACCGGCATGGGCGAGGATATCTGGCCGCGTCAGCAACTGCTGGATCAGTACGCCGGCAGCGCACTGCTGGTGCGGCCCGCGCCGGTGTTCGACGAGCGCAGCGCCGACCACGGTGCGCTGCGCTCGGGGCACTGGTTCTGGGGCACCCTGCGCAAGCTGTGGCCGATCTACGGCGAGGTGCTGCTGGCGGCGTTTCTGGTGAACCTGTTTGCCCTGGCACTGCCGCTGTTCACCATGAACGTCTACAACCGGGTGGTGCCCAACCGCGCCGTCGAAACCCTGTGGGTGCTGGCCATCGGCGTGGCAGTGGTGGCGCTGTTCGATGTGCTGATGCGTTCCCTGCGGGCGTATTTTCTGGACGTTGCCGGCAAGAAATTCGACGTGGCGCTGTCGGCGCGCCTGTTCGAGCAGGTGATGGGGCTGCGCATGGAGGCCCGCCCGCGCTCGGTTGGCGCCTTCGCCAACCAGCTGTCGGAGTTCGAGAGCTTTCGCGAGTTCATCACATCGGCCACGCTGACCACGCTGATCGACCTGCCGTTCGCGCTGCTGTTCCTGGCCGTGATCGCCTGGATCGGCGGGCCGCTGGTATTCGTGCCGCTGGTGCTGATGCCGGTGGTCATTCTCTATGGCTGGCGGGCGCAGGTGCGCCTGCGCGACCTGGTGCAGCAGAGCATGCGCCAGGCCTCACAAAAGCAGGCCACGCTGATCGAGACGCTGACCGGTTTCGAGACCCTGCGCAGCGTCGGCGCCGCCGGACCCATCCAGCGCCGCTGGGAGCAGGTGGTCGCCAGCATGGCGCGCCTTGGCATGCGCTCGCGGCTGCTGTCGGCGTCGGTCATCAACGTGGCCGGTCTTGCCGTACAGCTGTCATCGCTGGGCATCCTGGTCTACGGCGTGCATCGCATCATCGAGGGCGATCTGAGCGTCGGCGGCCTGATTGCGTGCGTCATGCTGGCCGGTCGGGCGCTGGCGCCGCTGGCGCAGGTCGCGGGGCTGTTGGTGCGCTTTGACCAGTCGATGGCGGCGCTGCGCTCGGTCAACCAGATCATGCAGTTGCCGGTGGAGCGTCCGCCCGAGCGCAATTTCCTGCACCGGCCGGTGCTGCAGGGCGCGATCGAGTTCAGCAACGTCAGTTTCAGCTACCCTGGCCAGCAGATCGCGGCACTGGACAATATTTCACTCAAGATCGCGCCCGGCGAGCGGGTGGCCGTGATCGGTCGCATCGGGTCCGGCAAGAGCACGCTCGAGAAACTGATCCTGGGCCTGTACGAGCCGACCGCCGGCGCGGTGCTGCTGGACGGCATCGACCTGCGCCAGATCGACCCGGCCGACGTGCGCCGCAACATCGGTTATGTGCCGCAGGACGTGACGCTGTTCTTCGGCAGCCTGCGCGACAACATCGCCCTGGCGGCGCCGCAGGCCGATGACGAGACGATCCTGCGCGCGGCGGAACTGGCCGGCGTGATGAGCTTCGTGTCCCGCCATCCGGCCGGTCTCGAGCAGCAGATCGGCGAGCGCGGCGAGGGCCTGTCCGGCGGTCAGCGCCAGGCGGTGGCCATCGCCCGCGGCCTGCTGCTGGAACCGCCGGTGCTGATCATGGACGAACCGACCAACGCCATGGACAACTCCTCCGAAGAGCAATTCAAGAACCGCCTGCTGCCGCTGCTGGATGGGCGCACGCTGCTGCTGGTGACGCACCGGGCCTCGCTGCTGTCGCTGGTCGGGCGGGTCATCGTCATGGACGGCGGGCGGATCGTCGCCGACGGCCCCAAGGAGCAGGTGCTCGAAGCCCTGCGCGGTGGTCGCCTGACCGGGCGGCCGGCATGAACTTCCTGCGCCGCCGCTGGGCGGAACTGCGCCTGCTGTGGCGGGACGTCGACCGCGACGACCTGGACTACATGGCCGACACCACGGCCGTGGATCTGGATCCCGCCCACCCGGCCGGGCACATGATCCTGCTGGCAGTTACCGTGCTGCTGGTGGTGGGCTTGGTGTGGGCGGCCCTGGCCCAGGTGGACGAGGTAACCCACGCCGAGGGCCAGATCATCCCGTCCAGCCAGGTGCAGATCGTGCAGAACCTGGAAGGCGGCATCGTGCAGGAAATCCTGGTCCGCGAAGGCGACGTGGTGGCCAAGGACCAGATCCTGCTGCGCATCGACGACACGCGCTTCGCCTCGTCCTACCAGGAAGGCCGCCTCAAGTACCTGGCGCTGCTGGCGCAGGTCACGCGCCTGACCGCCGAGACCGAGGGCAAACCCCTGACCCTGCCGCAGGAAATCGAACAGGAAGCCCCGCAACTGGCCGAAGACGCGCGCCGGCTGTACCTGACGCGCCAGCAGGAACTGGCCTCCAGCGTGCAAATCCTGGAACAGCAGCGCGACCAGCGTCAGCAGGAAGTGTTCGAGATGCAGTCGCGTCTGGGCCAACTGGAACGCAGCAACGCCCTGCTGCGCGACGAACTGGACCGCACCGCGCCGCTGGCGGCCGAGGGCGTGATCTCGGAGGTCGAACTGCTGCGCCTGAAGCGCCAGGTCAACGAAGTCCGCGGCGACCTGGACGGCATCCGCCTGCGCCTGCCGGCGGCCCGCTCGGCGCTGCAGGAGAGCCGCGACAAGATCGAGGACGTCAGGATCAAGTTCCGCACCGAGGCCCAGGGGCTGCTCAACGACGCCAAGGCAGAGCTGGCCGCCACGGCCCAGAACAACACCGCGGCGCTGGACCGGGTCACGCGCACCTCGGTGCGCTCGCCGGTGCGCGGCACCATCAAGCGCCTGAAAGTGACCACCGTCGGCGGCGTGGTGCAGCCGGGCATGGACCTGGTCGAAGTCGTGCCGCTGGAGGACAGCTTGCTGGTCGAGGCCAAGGTCGAGCCGCGGGACATTGCCTTCCTGCACCCCGGCCAGCGCGCCATGGTCAAGCTGACCGCCTACGACTCCACCATCTACGGCGCACTCGAAGCGACCCTGGAGCACATCAGCGCCGACTCGATCACGCAGGAGGACGACAAGGGTGGCGAGCGCAGCTTCTTCCTGATCCGGGTGCGCACCCTGGACCGCGGCTACATCAAGGATGGCGACTCCCTGCCGATAATTCCGGGCATGACCGCCACCGTCGACGTGCTCACCGGCCGCAAGAGCGTGCTGCACTACCTGCTGCGGCCGATCAACCGTGCCAGGGAGCGGGCGCTGCGGGAGCGTTGAGGAAACGCTGAAGTATTCGGCGTTTCCCGCAGCCCGGGGATGCGGGCGCTGGGAAATCCAGGATGGATTTATTCAGCGCTTCCTTAACAGACTCGACAGGGCGCGTTTTTGACGATAACGACATCACGGATTCAAACGGTAGATTCGCGGCATGATCATTCTGGCCAGCAGTGACGCCGCCGTTCGGGAGCGCTGGAGCGGCGCCGTGGCGGACGGGTCCGCGTCGGCACAGCACAACGTCGAGTTGGCGGCCTTGCTGGCGCTGCATCCGGCGCCGCTGCTGTTGCTGGATCTGGAGCTCGCCGGTCTCGGCGGCATGGCCGCGGTGGCGGACCTGATCGGCCGCCATGCCGGCTGCCGGACGGTGGTCATGAGCCGCAGCCCGAACGAGGACGAGGGCATCGCCGCCCTGCGCGCCGGTGCCCGCGGATATTGCAACCTCTACATCGACCCGCGGCTTCTGACGAAGGTCATAAGTACCGTGCAGGCGGGCGAAGTCTGGGCCGGTCGCAAGCTCATCGACCGCCTGGTGCAGATGATCATCAGCAGCCCGGCGCCGCGCAGTCCCTCGAACATCGACACGGCGGCGTTCGATGCGCTGACCCCGCGCGAGCGCGAAATCGCCGTGCTGGTCGGGGAGGGCGTCAGCAACAAGATCATCGCGCGCCGGCTCGACATCACCGAGCGCACCGTCAAGGCCCACCTGGGCGCCGTGTTCAGCAAGCTGGGCATCCCCGGCCGCCTGCAGCTGGCCCTGCTGGTCACCGGCCGCGCCGAGCGCGCCAGCGCCGCGCGAACAGGGCCGCACTGACGCCCCGCCGCTGGCCATCTCGCGGCCGTGCGCTCCCGGCTATGCCGGGCGATCATCGCGCTGTAGGAGCCCGGCTCCGCCGGGCGATGGCCAACGCTGCGTATCCCCCTGTAGGAGCCCGGCTATGCCGGGCGATCACCACCTACAACCACACTGCGTACCCCCCTGTAGGAGCCCGGCTATGCCGGGCGATCACCACCTACAACCACACGGCATCCCAGTGAGGATAGTCCCCGATATCCCGCACCAGCCCTGCGCGCAGCGGATTGGCCACGATATAGCGCGCGACCGCACGCACATCATCCTGCCGGCGCAAGGCCCGATCATGAAAGCCGCGCTGCCACGCGCCGCCGCCCAGCGCCACCGACACGGTCGCCTTGTACAGGCGAACCGCTTCCGAAACCGTGCCGCCGTGATTCAGCTGCGCCAGCCAGTGCACATGGTCCGGCATGACCACGAAGGCCAGGGTCGTCACCTGGGCAGCGACCGGCGGCGAGTGGAAGGCGCGGACCGCCTGACGGGCGACCGTCCATTCGGCAAACCGGGGCGCCCTGTCCACCGTAACCACCGTGAGGAGGTACACCTGTCCCGATAGCGACCAGCGGCCTTTTCGCAGATCCCGGCCGTGTGGAGACGTGCTGATGCGGTCCATGCCTGATCTGAGCGCTGGCGCAGCGAGCGATGCAGAAAAGCCGCGCGGCATTTTTACCTGCGGTGGGCGATCATCGCCGCATTCTTACCTGCCGGAAACGAAATTATCGCGCGCGACGGGTGGCGAGATGACAAGCAATATCATCCCCCTGTAGGAGCCCGGCTCCGCCGGGCGATCGCGCAGCGCAGCTGCGCTCCCACAGGCCGATCATCGCGCCGTAGGAGCGCGATCACCCCGCATCCTGCTCGCGCCCCGATTCCGCAACCCAGCAACCCCGACCAAGGAGTTCACCGAATGAGCACCAACCCACCCCTGACGCGCCCGCGCTCGGTCCAGGAAATGCTCGAACGCGTGCAGCACATGATCACGCCGCAGAGCATGGGCCGCGCGCTGGCCTTCCAGCCGCGCCCGAGCGACGTGTTCATCGCCACCTTTCCCAAGAGCGGCACCACCTGGCTGCAGCAGATCGTGCACGGCCTGCGCACCGGCGGCGACATGGAATTCGACGAGATCACGCAGGTCGTGCCGTGGCTGGAGACGGCGCTCGATCTGGGCCTCGACATCGACGGCCCGCAGCGCGCCCAGCCGCGGGCCTACAAATGCCACCTGCCGTGGCCGATGATTCCCAAGGGCGGCCGGTACCTGGTCGCCGTGCGCGATCCGGGCGACGTGCTGGTGTCGCAGTTCCACTTCTGGAACGGCTGGTTCTTCGAGGCCGGCAGCGTCACCGTCCAGGACATCGCCCGCGACCTGTTCCTGAACGAGATCCTGCCGTTCAACTACTACCGCCACCTGCAGACCTGGTGGCCGCAGCGGCGGGAACCGCACACCCTGATGCTGTGCTACGAGTCCATGCTGGCCGATCCCGAGGCCGCCGTGCGGCGCATCGCGGGCTTCATCGGCGTGCCGCTGGACGGGGCGCTGCTGCAGCGGGTGCTGGACCAGTCGAGCGTCGAGTTCATGCGCGCCCACGCCCGCCAGTTCGACGATCACCTGCTGCGCGAGGCGCGCGACGCGGCCTGCGGCCTGCCGCCGGGCAACACCGGCGGCAGCAAGGTGCGCGCCGGCCGCGCCGGAGCCAACACCACCGAACTGACCGACACCGTGCGGGCCGCACTGGACGCCGCCTGGCAGCAGCACATTGCCGGCCCGCTGGGCATTGCCGATTACGCCGCGCTGCGGCGGGCGCTGGAGACGGGCGCCTGAGAGCTTGGGAAAAAACCTTGTAGGAGCGCAGCTTCGCTGCGCGATGATCGCCCGGCACAGCCGGGCTCCTACAGCGCGATGATCGCCCGTGTGGGAGCGGCGCCCCCGCCGCGAATCCGGAGCGCGATCGCTGCGGCCAACCGATTCGGCCCGAGGGCGGGCCTCCCACGGCCGTATCGGCACAACCTTGCGATGCCTTCCGGCGACCCGCATGATTACAAATCCAAACCAACAACTTGGATTTGTAAAAAATGATCCCCCGCCAAGCCGCCAGTACCTTGCAACGTCTGGCCAAGGGCTTTCCGATCCTCGCCGTGACCGGACCGCGGCAATCGGGCAAGACCACCCTGTGCAAGGCGGTCTTTGCCGGCAAGGCCTACGTCTCGCTGGAAAACCCGGAGCAGCGCGAATTCGCCGAACGCGACCCGCGCCGGTTTCTGGCGCGCTTCAGCGACGGCGCCATCCTGGACGAGGTGCAGCCAGCGAGGGTGGGCAAAGCGCAGCGTGCCCATGCGGATCGCCCTGCCTGACGCCGCGGCCCTGACACAGCCCGGCGCTGCTGCCGGGCTGGCTTCAATGGCAGCGACGGGGAGGGAGCACGTGGGGCGCTCGAGACAGGGATCAAAATTAAATAAACCTTTCGTGGCGGTCGTTGTTTTTGGAAATCGTAGACGCTCGCTGTCATGCCATTTGATACCAGCAAGTACCGGGTATTGTTACCCGATTTCCCAAGGCTGATTGGATTGTCGAGTCAGATCGCGGCTGCCGTGCGTCACGCTCAAGACGAACAGGTGGTGTTCTTCGACATGGTAGATGATCCGGTAGTTTTGAAAAATAAGTTCGCGCACGTTGTCGAGGTCGGCTTCCGGCACCTTGCGCCCGATCAACGGAAACTCGCACAGCTTGCGCACGGCCCCGATGATGCGCTCTGAGAACTGCCGTGCGTAACGCGGCGAGTCCGCCGCGATGTGAGCGCGAATCTGTGCCAGATCATCGCGCGCCGGTTGCGACCACTCAATTTTCATCGCCGAGGAATTCGCGTTCGATCTGTTCATGCGGAATCGTGCGGCCTTCCCGCACCGCCTGCAATCCCATCTCGATTTTCTGCTTTACGTACATCTCGTAAATGACATCGTCCCACGTTGCCTGATCCGGCAAATGGTCGATCAACTTCTTCGCCGCTTCTTTTACGTTGGCCATATGGACTACCTCGTTGTGTTAACACGCCTGCACCAGCGTTTCACCTCATGCTTGAACAACACGCCGCCGATCCGCTCCATGATGACGGTTTTCTCCTTGACGGACGGTTGCAACGCTGCTTCGAACTGAGGCCGCAAGACACCTTCGCTACGGCGCGAACTCACTGGGCTCGAACAACGAACCCTCAAGGCTGGAGTTTAACGCCCAGGCAGCCAGCGGGTGGGTAAAGGCCATAAGGCCGTGCCCACGCGGTTCTGACGAGGTTTCGATGAGCCGCATGCGGCGACCGGCGCCGTGTCCGCGTGGGCACGCTGCGCTTTGCCCACCTACGCTGGCTGCCCGGTCAGGTGCCCCCGTGGGAGCGGCGCCCCCGCCGCGAATCCCCGAATCCAGCATTCGGCCCGAGGGCGGGCCTCCCACAGGGTTTTCCCGTGGGAGCGGCGCCCCCGCCGCGAATCTTCAGATCCAGCATTCGGCCCGAGGGCGGGCCTCCCACAGGGTTTTCCCGTGGGAGCGGCGCCCCCGCCGCGAATCTTCAGATCAAGCATTCGGCCCGAGGGCGGGCCTCCCACGAGAGTTTTTCTGTGGGAGCGGCGCCCCCGCCGCGAATCTTCGAATCAAGCATTCGGCCCGAGGGCGGGCCTCCCACGGCTGCGCCAGGCCGTCACCCGTCGTCCGGCGTTATTTCCAGCAGTCGGCGTCGGCGTAACTGCCGGTCGTGTTGTTGCCGTTCTGGTTGACGGCAAACGTGCGGCAGCGGTCGTTGGCCTGTCGACCGATGGGCTGGGCTTCCATGTTGTAGGCAGTGGCGCTGACATTGGCTACAGGGAAGATTCTCAGTCTGTAGTAACCGTCGTTCGAGGTGCTCGGCCAGTTCAGGTCAGCTAACGTGGTGGTGTACCTGATATTGCTCGCCCGCCACTTCTCCTGCTGCAACTGCAGTGCGATCAACGCCCGCTTGGCGTCGGCCCGCCGCGCCTTGCGGGCGTACTCCTGGTACGCCGGCACGGCGATGGCGGCCAGAATGCCGATCATCGCCACGACGATCATCAACTCGATCAACGTGAAACCGCGTGTGCGTGTGTGTCCGTGCATACTCGTTTACCCTGCTTTCCGACCAACGGCGCCTGTGCCCCGACGAACGGTGTCAACCCACCGCTCCGGGTGCCGATACATGGTCATAGAATCGGCTGCGACCGAAGGGAGTTTAGGCGGTGCTGAGAAAAAGTTTCGGATTCACGCTGATCGAGCTGCTCGTGACGGTGACCATCATCGGCATTCTGGCCGCCATCGCCGTGCCGGCGTACACCAAGATGCTGGAGCGCAACCGGCTCAAGGGCGCGGCGGAGAGCGTCTACAACGACCTGCAACTGGCGCGGACCGAGGCGATCAAGCGCAATCAGGACGTCACCGTCACGTTTTCCGGTGCGGGGCCGTCGACGACATGGGCCTACGGCTCACGAACTGGAACCACCTGCGATCCTTCCGTGCCCCTGAGTGATGCAAATGCGTGCCAGCTTTACTATCGAGACTCGGCCGGTGATCTTCAGCCGGAAAATGTGCTGCGAGTGACTCAAAGCACCGACTACCCGGGTGTCTCTATCAAGGTCACTTTTCAGGCTGCGACGTCGCCAGCGGTGGCTTTGCCAAGAGCTGAATTCGAGCCCCATCGTGGAACAGCGGATGTGGCGGGAACCGCATGCCTTGTGCTCAAGAATGACAAATTGCAGGTGCGCGTCAGTCCGCTCGGGCGGGTTCTCATTTGCACTACCACTGGCATGCCGGGATATCAGCCATGTCCATCAACATCTCCACCTCCCTGCCCATGATCAAGAGCCTAATGCGTCAGAATCTCCGTGCCCGGCCGCAGCGGGCACGCTCGGCCGGTTTCACCCTCATCGAACTGATGGTCTCCCTGGTGCTGGGGCTGGTCGTGATCGGCGGCGTGATGGGGGTGTTCATGAGCACCTACCAGGCCAACGCCCAGAACATCAAGGCCGTGCGCCTGAACGAGGAAATGCGCGCCGTCATGTCCCTGATGACGCGGGACATCCGGCGGGCCGGCGTGCGCACCCTTGCCTGGCAGCCGTCCCTGTTGGGCTCCGACAATCCGTTCTCGACCGCCCCCACTGCTGGCATGTGGACGGTCAGCAACATGTCCGGCGTGGCCGCCAATTCCTGCGTGCGGCTCGCTTATAGCGTCAGCACCGGTGACGGCACCGCTGATGACGATACCGCTGCGACTAATCGATTCGGGTATCGGCTCAACACCGCCGGAGAGATTGAGACTTACAACCACACGGGGACTTGGAGTTGCGGCGGTGGCGGTTGGCAGCCCGTCACTGACGGAAACATTGCCTGGGTGCGTAGCCTCGTCTTCACCACCACTACCGAGCCGGGCATGTCGGGCGTTGCGGTACGTACCGTCATCGTCAACCTGCGTGCCGCCACCCACACTCGCAGTCTCGACCCGAATAATGCAACGACAACCGCCGACTGCACCAACATCGACGTCGTCTGCCGTCAGTTGGTGGAAAAAATCCGCCTGCGCAACGACGCCGTTCTGTAACCCGCCCGGAGCACCGCCCATGCACATCCAGAGCTTTGCGGCCAAAGCCCACCAGCGCGGCGTGTCCACCCTGGTAGTGGCCATCGTGCTGCTGATCGCCGCCACCTTCCTGACCTTCTTCGCCGCCAAGGTGGGCATTCAGGAACAGCGCATGTCGGCCAACGAATACCGGCACAAGGAAGCCTTCGCCACCGCCGAAGCCGGCCTGGACCGGGCCAAGGCATTCCTGGCTGCCAACCGTCAGGGGTTCTCGGGCTGGGGCTGGACCGCCTGTGCCGGCACCGAGACCACGCCGCCTTGCGGCGATGGCACGGCCAACCAGTTCGGATCTGCTTGGTCCTGGGTCAACGTCTACACGTTGAGTGGCGGCGACGCTCTGAGTGGTCTGACCTGGGACTCCGCCGACGGCCCGTTCATCCTGACCCAGAACGACGGGACGCCCATTACCGCTACGACCAGCTTCCAACCGGTCACCTTGGTGGCGCAGGCATCCTCTGCTGACGGTACCGGCCGCGCCGTGGTGCGCCAGAGCATGTCGCGCTATTTGATCGCCCAGCCCGGCCCGGTGCCGCCACTGATGGCGCCGACGGTGCCGTTGGGGGCAACTTCACCGTGGTCGGCAACCCCAACCACGACCTCGACATCTCGGAGGTCAATCTATCCAACTGTGATGACCTCACCGGCAGCGGGCAGATGCTGTCCATCTGGTCCGAGGATCCGCTCCCTTCGAGCGGCACATGGCAAACCTGTGGATTTGGCTCTTTCCGGGACGGGCCTTCGCCGACCGACACCCGCTGTATCGGCCCCGATATCGTAGACCCTGCGACGGACGACACGCCGACCTGGAACCAGTGCGTATGCCAGGTCAATCCCGCCGAGAAAAGCCCCTACAGTGGCAATGACGTGGGGGTCAACGATGATGTCGTCGACAACGATCCCAATTTTCCCGGCGACATATTTGCCTACGTCTTCGGGCGTTCCAAGGCGGCGGTCAAGGCCAGCGCCGCCTCTGCAGGCAACGTCATACCGAATTGCAGTGGTCTGAATGCCAACTCGACGGGTCTTTTTTGGGTGACTGGCGATTGCAATCTGTCCAACAACCAGGTAATAGGCAGCCGTTTCGCGCCGGCTATCGTTGTCTTTGAACAGGATGCGCACTTTCAGGGCACGTCCCATTTCTGGGGCTTGATGGTGGGCGCGGATATCGAGCGCTCTTGCAGCGGCGGTTCCGGAGATCCTTACTACGTGTCACGTCCCGGCCGATTATTTGGCCTTCGATGAAACAGCTCCGGTTTTGAAGCGTACCAGTGCTGAAGCGCTTGAGCCGGAGTCTGGGCGTTCAGTGCCTTCTGCGGCAAGTGGTGGTTGTAGAGCGTGACATAGCGGTGCAGGGTCTGCTCCAGGTCCTCGCTGGACCTGAAGTGGTGCGTGCGCAGCAGGTCCGCGATGCGCCCGTTGAAGCGCTCGACCATGCCATTGGTCTGCGGGTGGCGCGGGGGCGTCAGACGGTGCTCGATGCCCAGTTCCTGGCACAGGCGATCGAACTCATGCGTCCCGGTCGGGGCCCGCGCCCGGCTCCCGAACAGCCGGTCCGTGAACTCGGTGCCGTTGTCGGTGAGCAGGCGCGTGATGCGCACCGGGCAGGCCGTGGCCAGGGCACTGAGGAAGGCGCGCGCCGAGCGCGCGCTCTTGTCGGCTTTCAGGGCCACGTAAACCCAGCGGGTGGCCCGATCGATGGCCACGAACAGGAACCGGCGCCGGTCCTCGTCGGCCATCTGCGGCAGGTACTTCACGTCGACGTGCACAAAGCCGGGCACGTAGGTCTTGAAGGTCTTGCTGACCGCTTTGTCCGGCGCCGGGCGCAGGGCGCGCAGGTTGCCCACGCCGTGGCGGCGCAGGCAGCGGTCCAGCCCGGAGCGGGACACGTCCGGACACAGGAACTCGCGCGTCACCGCCAGCAGGTCGTCCAGCGGCAGCAGCAGGGCCCGGCGCAGGTAGACCACGATCGCCTCCTGGCCGGGGGTCAACGTCGTTTGCAGGCGGTGCGCGGTGTGCGGCCGGTCGTAGACATCCGGGCGCCGCTTCCATTTGTAGATCGTCGGCTCGGTGACGCCAAAGCGGCGGGCCAGCACCGCCACCGGCTCATCACTGGCCGCGATCTGCGCCCGCACGTGGGGCGTGGTGCGGGCTTGTTTGTGCAGTGCAATCAGCATGCGGACACCTCCCGATCAACCGCTTTCCCGTCCCCTGCCAGCTCCCGGAACACCTCGCGCGCCAGCAGCAGCGGGGACCGAGACGGAACTATATGATGATCCGGGATGGAACAACTACGTCGGCGGAACCTGCACCAGCGTCAGCCCTAATGCGGCGGATATTCAGGGCACGTTTACCCTGCATGGCGCGATGATCGTTGAGGGCGAGGTCGACGGTACCGGCACCTATAACGCGGTCTACGACCCCTGCGTTTTTGCAGCAATCGGTGAGGGCACCGATTTCGATCAGTACGGACCGATCGCCGGTAGCTGGAACGACTCCATACGGTAAGCCCACCCGAATCCCAAGGTAACGCGCCATGTACGTGAACACCCATCGCCTGCAACGCGGGCTGTCCCTGGTCGAGGTATTCGTCGCACTGCTGGTCCTGAGCGTCGGCCTGATCGCATTGGCCAAGCTGCAAGTGGACCTGGTGCGCGGCAGCAGCGACGCCCGCGCCCGGACCATCGCCCTCAGCCTGGCGGAAGAGAAAATCGAAGACTTGCGTACCTTCGTCAAGACTGACAGCGTAGTCGCATGGACTGCCGCCGCCGCGCAGAGCCCAACCTTCGAGCCGGCGTGGTCGCATATCGATACCAGCAAGGGCGGGCGCTTGGCGCCTCAAACCGCCCGGCAAGTAGCCGGCGTGAATTTCCAGATTGATTGGACGGTGAGCGACCTGGACTTCACGGCTTCCATTCCTCCGCCACTCATCACGTCCCGTACCAAAAACGTCACGGTAACCGTGTCATGGGTAAACGAGTCTGGGGATACGCAAGAAGTTGAAGTGCTTTCCAACATCGTCGAGATTCCACCCGGCAATGTCGCACTGGCCTCCGAGCCGCTGGATGAGCGGCCGGATGGGCCGCAGATTGCCTACACGCCGGGCGTCGCGCCGGAGATCATTTCCGTACCCATCGACACCGGCACCGGCAAGCGCGAAACCACTAAGCCCCTGCCCACCGTGATCGGTAATTCCGGTAGCAATTTGGTCCGGTTCGATGTTGTCAACTACCACCAGGATGGTTCGCGATTCGTGGTGGACAAGCGTGAAGAGTTCGTGACCGTGAACTGCACCTGCGCGTTTGCAGCGGATGGTCTGGCGCGCACTCCGGCTCGCACGGTGTTTCAGAATGGCACCATCCGGGACGTGCCGGGCAAGGTCGTAACCAAAACGCGCGGGGTGGATACCCAGACTGGCGTCAACGCCCAGCCGCTGTGCCAGATCTGCTGTCGGGATCATCACGATTTTTCCGACGGCGAGGGAGATCATTTTTTCAATCCAAGCGATGACCCGAGCGATCCAAGCGATACCCCGCCGCATGTCCATTACCGCATGAGCGTCAGCAACACAACGCCGGTGTCGCCCACCAGTATCGGCGCCGTTTACGACGAAGCCTGCCGCTTGAAACGCGTCAACGGCGTGTTCCAGGTGTTCAAGGACTGGAAGCTGGATACCCTGACAGTTTTGCCGGGAGACTTTCTTACAAATCTTGAGACGCAAGAAGATTATGTCAACTATGTCAAGGACTACGTAGAATACCGGGTGATGGGCGGCTCGGAGCCGGCAAAACCACCCGGGCGGGACACATCCGTACGTAGCGGCGCAAACAAACAGCTTTTCGCGCGTGCCCTGTACGTCGAAGTCCCAGACGGGCTGGCGAGCTACATCAATGAGGACCCGAGCAGGCAGTTCGAAGATTTTCTGGACCGCGTCCCGTTCTACGACCTCAACCTGACCAAGCTCGCCGACTGGTCTTCCCGAAACCGCCCCGTGGTGCGCGTAACCAGCACCGCTGTCAGGACCGAAGCGATCAATCAGGACGCATACAGCCGCGGCAGGGCAGAGGGCGTGCCATACGATACGAGGACGACTCCGGTATCGGGATCGACGGTTCCGGTAGACGTGCGGCTCATTGCCTCGCTGCGTATGAGCAATACCGGGGTGACCTCGACGCCGCCCATCAGTCCGAACGAGGACGAGGGTCATTTCCGTGACACACCTCCGCTTGTGTTTCCTACCGGCGGGGCACCGGCGAATCGGCAGCTCTACTACGCTACTACCGTGGACCCGGCGTCGGAGCCGACGCCGCCGCTCGAACACCGCGACGACTCGGTTTTCGTAACGTACCTGCCCCCCGGCTCTCCGGGTATTTCCGGCGACATCTTCCCGTCCTCGAACGTGACCGCTGGCAGCCCGCAACTGCTGATCACCTCGGTCCGATTCGCAGGCACGTCCAACGGCGCATGTACGCTGAACGTGGTCGGTGCGAGCGTGGACTACACCTGTATCGTGCCCTCGGGTTGGTCAGGCCGTATCGAGTTCAGTCCTTCAACGCTCACTTATTGTGGAATTGCAGACTGCTCGCTTTCCCTCCAGCCATACAGCAGTATCACTGCCTCGCTTCTCGGACAGACTGTGTGGGTAGAGGAGTAGCAAACGCAGCCTGGATGCAGCGCAGCGGAATCCGGGATTCTTTAACCGCCGCGGGATGGGTGAAGGCCGCCAGGCCGTAGCCCATCATCCGGGGCCGGGCACAGGTCCGGCTACCGGCTCCCCCTCCCCACAGCACGCCCCATACCCCCGGCGTCGTTGCGAGGCCGCGCAGCGGCCGCGGCAACCTTGCCTTGCCTGCATGCGGGCAGCGCCGACGCAACGCATAAAGGCAAGGCCCTCACGTCGCTGCGCTCCTCAGGGCGACGGGGTGGGGGCGCCCCGCGTGGGACGCGTGGTGCTGACGGTTGGCCTGGTTTTGGGTTTGTGGCAGCAAACGTAGCCTGGATGCAGCGCAGCGAAATCCGGGATTCTTCAGCCCGCAGCAGGATGGGTGGAGGCCGTCGTGGGAGCGGCGCCCTCGCCGCGAATCCCCCGCCATCCCGTTCGGCCCGGGGGCGGGCCTCCCACGAGCGAGCGTAGCCTGGATGCAGCGCAGCGAAATCCGGGATGCTTCAGCTGTCTCCCGGTCTCCACAGCACGCCCCATACCCCGGCGTCGTTGCGAGGCCGCGCAGTGGCCGCGGCAACCTTGCCTTGCCTGCATGCGGGCGGCGCCGACGCAACGCATGAAGGCAAGGCCCTCACGTCGCTGCGCTCCTCAGGGCGACGGGGTGGGGGCGCCCCGCGTGGGACGCGTGGTGCTGACGGTTGGCCTGGTTTTGGGGTCGTGGCAGCAAACGTAGCCTGGATGCAGCGCAGCGAAATCCGGGATTCTTCAGCCCGCCTCCCGGTCTCCACGGTACGCCCCATACCCCGGCGTCGTTGCGAGGCCGCGCAGCGGCCGCGGCAACCTTGCCTTGACTGCCTGCGGGCGGCGCCGACGCAACGCATGAAGGCAAGGCCCTCACGTCGCTGCGCTCCTCAGGGCGACGGGGTGGGGGCGCCCCGCGTGGGACGCGTCGTGCTGACGGTTGGCCTGGTTTTGGGGTCGTGGCAGCAAGCGTAGCCCGGATGCAGCGCAGCGAAATCCGGGATGCTTTATTCGCTTGACGGGATTAGCCCGCGTTCCGGGGCGAGTTGCTGTCGTCACCATCGCCGGCGGGCACGGCTCGTATAAAGACCCAATGGCGCCCATGATCGCGACCGGGGCGCCGTGCCCCGGGCGCGTGCCACGCGGCGGCGGATCCGTGTCAGCCGGCTGTACTGCCATCCCTCTGGAGCGGCGGAAATTGGTTCTCCGCTGCCCGGCGAAATGTCTGTGCGGCCAACAGCAGCGCGTCGACCAGCGGCCTGGCTGCGCGCAGCGCGGCCGCCAATTCGGCAAGGTCCGCCACGTATTCATGCACCAGGCGGTTGCGCAGTTGACGCATGGCTAGCCACTGGTCAGGGTCGGCGAGAAGCTGCAGGCGTTCGACGCGGTGCAAGTTGTCCAGCGCCGTGCCGGTTTTTTCGCCGACTGCGGCCAGGAACTGCGGCAATAGTTTGTCGATCAACGTGTCTTGCAGGCGGGAAAACTTGCCGACGAAAGCCTCCATCCGGTCACGGCCTGCCGGGTCTTCGAGCAGGCGACGCAGCCAATCTGCGGTCAGTTCAGGTGCGTCGAACAGTCGCCCGGCCACGTCACGCAGGTGAAAAGCCTCTTTTTCCACCACGCCCAGGGTTTGCCAGCAACGCTGTTGTGCCGGGTTCACAGGGGGATGCCTGCCTGCAGGGCCGCGCGATCGATCGGGCGCAGGGGACTGCCGGCGCGATGGACTACCAGGTCGATGCGCTGTTCGCCAAGGCGACGCTGCAGGGCGGCGTAAAGGCCGAGTTCCTGCGCCAGGGTCTGGTCGATGTCGCCCTCGGCTTCGATGTAGAGGTCGATATCGCCGCCGCGGGCATCGTCATGCACGCGCGAGCCAAACAGCAGCACCCGGGCAGCGGCCCCGAAGTGGCGCTGCACTTCTTCGCGGATGACGGTTTTTTGTACGTCGGTGAGTCGCATGGCGTTGGGAAGATCGGGCGCCGGAAGAATGAAATCGCGGTAAACGTAGCTTAGCAGCCGGTCGCAGGACGGGTGGAGGCCGTCGCGGGAGCGGCGCCCTTGCCGCGAATCCTGCGCCGCCCCGTTCGGCCCGGGGGCGGGCCTCCCACGAACACAAGTCGCGGGATGGGTGAAACCCATTGTAGGAGCGCAGCTTCGCTGCGCGATTGTCTCGGCTGATCGCCCGGCGAAGCCGGGCTCCTACAAGGGAAACGCGGCGCCGGCCATCGCCCGGCACAGCCGGGCTCCTACAAACAAGCGTAGCCTGGATGCAGCGCAGCGAAATCCGGGATTCTTGAGCTGTCTCCCGGTCTCCACGGTACGCCCCATACCCCGGCGTCGTTGCGAGGCCGCGCAAGCGGCCGCGGCAACCTTGCCTTGCCTGCATGCGGGCAGCGCCGACGCAACGCATGAAGGCAAGGCCCTCACGTCGCTGCGCTCCTCAGGGCGACGGGGTGGGGTGAGTACACGTGCCGCGTCGAATGCGGCGGGAGCAGAATGTCGGGCTTCCTGCGTCAGCCACACCGAGAACGGGCTTGAACGGGTGCTATTATCGGTCCTGTCTACAGGACCTGAGGATCCCGGCATGGGCACCAAGTTCTCCGAGGATGTGATTCCGCTGGCCGACCTGAAGGTCAACCCCGGCCGCGTCGTCAAGCATGCGATAGACGCGCACCGGCCTGTGCTGCTCACCAGCCGCGGGCGCGGCGTGGCCGTGGTGCAATCGGTGCACGACTACGAGGCGGCCGAGGAGGAACGTGCATTCATGCGGGCGGTCGTTGCCGGTCTCGCCGACCTCGAGGCGGGCCGAGAGCTGTCGTTGGCGGAGGCCAAGGCGCGGCTCAGTTTGAAGTAGCGGCGTGGCCAAGGTCGCTGTCCGGCTCGCCGAATCCGCGCTGGCCGATCTGGAGTCGATACGGGCGTGGTACGCCGAACAGGGCGTGCCGGAGGTGGGCGAGCGCTTGCTCGGCGAAATCGTAGCGGGCATCGAGGCACTCGCCGATCATCCGGACTTGGGGCGTATCGTCCCCGAGTTCGACCAGCCTTTTCTGCGCGAGCTGATCCGGCCACCGTTTCGCATCGTCTATCGGCGTGACCCGAAGCACGTGCGTGTCGTTCGGGTCTGGCGCAGTGAGCGCCTGCTCGACGTGCCGAACGAAGACGCGCCCTGACGCGCTGATTATGTTTATTATCACACTATTAATGGCTCACCCGCCGCTCGAAGCCCATTGTAGGTGGGCAAAGGCCATAAGGCCGTGCCCACGCGGTTCTGACGAGGTTTCGATGAACCGCATGCGGCGCCTGGCGCCGTGTCCGCGTGGGCACGCTGCGCTTTGCCCACCCTTGGGTAAAGCCCATCGTGGGAGCGGCGCCCCCGCCGCGAATCCTCCGCCACCCCGTTCGGCCCGAGGGCGGGCCTCCCACGAGGGTGATTCGCAGGACGGGTGAAGCGCAATGAATTACTATTATCGATATTTCGTAGTTCAATGGAGTTCGCCATGAGAAGCACCATTACCGCCCGCGGGCAGACGGTTGTACCGGCCCAGATAAGGCGCCGCTTCAAGCTCACGCCCGCGCAGCGCCTGGAATGGGTGATCGAGGCTGACGGCATCCGGGTCATCCCGGTATGCGAGGACCCGGTGCGTGCTTTTCGCGGCCAGGGCAAGGGCGGGGCGACGGCGCGTCTGCTCGCCACCCGCAAGCTGGATCGTGCCCACGAATGAAGCATTACCTGCTGGATACCTCTGCGCTGTTGACCTTGCGCGACGATGAACCGGGGGCGGATCGCGTGGCCGAAATTCTGACCCTGTCCGGTCACGGAAAAGTGCGTTGCTCAGGCTGTTTCATAAGCCTGATGGAGGTGTTTTATCGGGTCTGGAAGGATGAGGGTGAAGCGGCTGGGCGCCTGGCTTACGAGCAATGTCAGTCGCTGCCCATCGAATGGGTACACGAAACGCCCGAGCTGCTGGAGTCGGCGGCTGCGATCAAGGCGCAGCAAGCTCTGTCGTTGGCCGATGCCTGGATCGGCGCGTGTGCGCAGCTGGCGTCGGCGGTGCTGGTGCACAAAGACCCCGAATTTGAACCGCTGACGGCATTGCAGGAAGTGTTGCCGTACAAATAGCCAGGGCAGGGTGGGCAAAGGCCATAAGCCCAACAAATCCGGCTGCCAAGCGTTGGGGTTCGTTCCTCACCCCACCTACGTGGGCTGGCGCCGTGTCCGCGTGGGCACGCTGCGCTTTGCCCACCCTGCGCTGGGTACAGCAAACGTAGCCTGGATGCAGCGCAGCGAAATCCGGGATTCTTCGGTCTCGCAGCCCGCCGTAGAAAGGGTTGATCTCATCGTGGGAGCGGCGCCCCCGCCGCGAATCCTGCGCCGCCCTGTTCGGCCCGGGGCGGGCCTCCCACAGGCAGCCCGAACATTCAATATCCCGCCTGAATTAGGGAAGCGCTGATTTATTCAGCGCTTCCCGCAGCGCAGGGACGCGCTGCCAAAATCAGCGGCGGTAAGCCGCTGATTTTGTGAGCCATCGGAAAACCACGCTTTTCCGATGGTGGGCGCTGAGAAATCCAGGATGGATTTATTCAGCGCTTTCTTAGCCAAGAAATGTCCGCAATTGTTCCGCCAGCATCTGTCGATCCTTATCACTGAGTCTTCCCAACGACCGGATGACGAGCGTGTTCTCAATCGTGGCGATTACGGGTTTCGTGACGGAAGGCTTCAGCAGTCCGGCCTGTTGCCAATCCTGAAGCGGGATGTCGAAACGGTTTTGCGGCCGTAATTGGCTGGTCACCGCCATGGCGATCAGATCAGGCCGCTGCGCGTTGTAGTGCTGCGAACTGACGATAATCGCCGGGCGTTTCTTGGTGGTGGACTGATCAGTAAACGGAAAAGGTATTAAAACGACGTCGCCGAACTCAAAGCGCGTCATAGACAGCGTCGTCCGGGTTCTCCCACACCTTGGCGAAGCTCGACTGCGACGCGCTGGTGGCCGCCCGGACCAGGCCGCGATCCCGATCCTTGTGGCTCAGGAACTCCACGAAGTCCTCGACCTCGGCCTGTCGCTCGGGCGGTAGTCGGTCGATCTTGTCGTGCAGCCGGCGAAGGTGGTTCGGGTGAGTTGCCATGGCTGGGTTCCTCGCGTGCAGTGTGGCATCAAGCGCCTCGTCCAAGAATAGCAAACGCAGCAAACGTAGCCTGGATGCAGCGCAGCGAAATCCGGGATTCTTCAGCTGTCTCGCCCTCCCCACAGCACGTTCCATACCGTCCGTCGTTGCGAGGCCGCGCAGCGGCCGCGGCAACCTTGCCTTGCCTGCCTGCCGGCAGCGCCGACGCAACGCATGAAGGCAAGGCCCTCACGTCGCTGCGCTCCTCAGGGCGACGGGGTGGGGGCGTCGTGCTGACGGTTGGCCTGACTTTGGGGTCGTGGTAGGGTGAATACACGCATTCAAACGGGGTCGACACGTGGCCACTTCAATTCGCCTGGACGCGAAAACCGAGCAGCGCCTGCACTCTCTGTCCGTGCGTACCGGGCGCAGCAAAGCCTTCTACCTGCGTCAGATCATCGAGAAGGGACTGGAAGACGTAGAGGACTACTACCTCGCCGCGGATGTGGTCGAGCGCGTCCGCGCGGGCCAGGAGGAGGTCTACTCCGCCGAGCAGGTGAGAAAAGACCTTGGCCTGGACGATTGACTACACGGGCACGGCCAGAAAGCAACTGCTCAAGCTCGACAAGCAAACAGCCCGGCGCATCGTCGATTTCATGGACGCACGGGTTGCGCCCGCGGATGATCCTCGCAGCACCGGCAGGGCGCTGAGCGGTCCGCTGGGCGGATTCTGGCGTTATCGCGTCGGTGACTGCCGCGTCATTTGCGACATTCAGGATGGCGCTCTGCGGGTGCTGGTGGTGGACATCGGTCACCGGCGCGAGGTTTACCGCTGACAAAAAGCGTAGCCTGGATGCAGCACAGCGAAATCCGGGATGCTTGAGCTGTCTCGCCCTCCCCACAGCACGCCCCATATCCCGGCGTCGTTGCGAGGCCGCGCAGCGGCCGCGGCAACCTTGCCTGTCTGCACGCTGGCAGCGCCGACGCAACGCATAAAGGCAAGGCCCTCACGTCGCTGCGCTCCTCAGGGCGACGGGGTGGGGGCTCACCGCGTGGGACGCGTGGTGCTGACGGTTGGCCTGATTTTGGGTTTGTGGCAGCAAACGTAGCCTGGATGCAGCGCAGCGAAATCCGGGATTCTTCAGCTGTCTCCCGTTCTCCACAGTACGCCCCATACCCCGCGTCGTTGCGAGGCCGCGCAGCGGCCGCGGCAACCTTGCCTTGCCTGCACGCGGGCAGCGCCGACGCAACGCATAAAGGCAAGGCCCTCACGTCGCTGCGCTCCTCAGGGCGACGGGGCCGTGCGCGGGACGCGTCGTGCTGATGATGGGTCTGGTTTATGGCTCGTGGTAGCGAGCCGAAGGCACTAAAACGACGTCGTCGAATGGTGTGACCTGCGCGCGTAAGGGCGTGACCACGTGGGACGACGAAGTGGCGCTGGCGTGCCGCGTGGTCACGGCATGGCAGGGATGTCCTGGGTTCGGATTGCCGTTTGTCCGGCCAGCCGGGCCGGTTCCCAATGTGCCGTCGCCCAGCGCAGCAGTTCGGCGGGCGGTGCGCCCGCCAGATCAGCAGGCGGGGGCAAGGCCAGGGCGGTCAGAACCCAGCGCAGGTTGGCGCTGGCGTGCCGGTCGTCGAGCGGGCCGGCGCCGGTCTGCTTGCCAAGCTTCAGGCCCTGACGGTCGACCAGCAGCGGCAGGTGTGCATAGTCCGGCTGTGGCAGGCCAAGGCATTGCTGCAGGTAAATCTGCCGCGGCGTCGAGGTCAGCAGGTCCACGCCGCGCACCACCTGCGTCACGCCCTGGAAGGCGTCGTCCACCACCGTGGCGAGCTGGTAGGCGATCAGGCCGTCGGCCCGTTGCAGGACGAAATCGCCGACGGCGCGAGCAAGGTTGTGACGATATTCGCCTTGTACGGCATCGAAAAAGCCGATCTCCGCGTCCGGTACCCGCAGGCGCATGGCGCGCGCGGGGCGGCCGGGCGCAATCCCGGCACGGCAGGTGCCCGGATACACCGGCCCGTCCACCCCGGCGCGGGCGATGGCGGCCAGTTCGCGGCGCGTGCAGGCGCAGGCATAGGTCAGGCCGGCGGCGCGCAGTTGCTTCAGGGCCGCCCGGTAGGCCTCGGCGCGCCGGCTCTGGTAGAGCACCTCGCCGTCCCACAGCAGGCCGTGGATTTCCAGGCTGCGCAGGATGGCATCGGCGGCGCCCGGCACTACGCGTGGTGGGTCCAGATCGTCGATGCGCAGCAGCCAGCGCCCGTCCGCGGCACGCGCGGCGAGGTAACTGCCGACCGCCGCCAGCAGCGAGCCCAGGTGCAGCTCGCCGCTCGGCGTGGGGGCAAAACGGCCGCATGTCTGTGCCATTCGAGAGCGGACCAGGGGTGGCTTTCGTGTACCTTATGCGGCCCGGCGCGTGCCAGGCGCCGCGGGCCATAAATCAGGGAGAAAGGGCATGAAACTCATCACCGCGGTGATCAAGCCGCACAAGCTGGACGACGTGCGCGACGCGCTCGGCGACCTGGGCATTACCGGCATGACGGTGACCGAAGTGCGCGGTTTCGGGCGCCAGAAGGGCCACACCGAAATCTACCGCGGCGCGGAGTACGTGGTCGATTTTATTGCCAAGATGCGGGTCGAGGTCGCCGTGCGCGACGAGGACGCCGAACGCGTCGTGGAGGCCATCGCCGACGCCGCCAACAGCGGCAAGATCGGCGACGGCAAGATTTTTGTCAGCCCCCTGGAGCAGGTGGTGCGCATCCGTACCGGCGAGACCGGTTCGGACGCGCTCTGAGCGCAGCTGCGCGTTTCCGCAATATCCGAGTATCCATGCCGTCCGCTGGCAGGGCGGCGGCCAAGCTGCCTGCTTGTGCAGGGTATCGGTGCGCTGATTGGCCTGAGCGTGCACGCTGTCTGCCGGCCTCGACCTCAGTCAGCGCGCGGAACGCGGCGAAGACTGTGTGGCGGCCAGAGCCCGCCGTCGGCACGTTGACAGCCTCGACGGCGGGCCAGAACAATCACCGGCTTGGCGCGGGAAGCGGTGGCCCGTTCGGAGCCCTTTTCTAGCTTTCTTACATGTGGAGATCGTGACATGCGCGTGTGCATCCTGGGGGCCGGCGGTCTCGGTTCGGTGATCGGCGGCTACCTGGCCAAAACCGGCGTCGACACCACCCTGATCGCCCGCCCGGCGCATGCCGATGCCATCGCCCGCGATGGTCTGCGCATCGAGGGCGTACGTGGCGAGCACCTGATCCGCGACAACCTGACCGCCATCAGCAACCCGGCCGAGGCCACGGGCGAGTTCGATTACCTGATCCTGGCCACCAAGGCCAAGGACAGCGACACGGCATTGGCCTCGGCCGATTGCCTGCGCGAGCGGGTGCGCACCGCCTGCTCGATCCAGAACACCATCGTCAAGGAACAGGTGCTGGCTGACTGGATCGGCGACCCGGCGCGCGTGATGGGCGCCTCGACCATCGAGGGCGGCTCGCTGGAGGCGCCCGGCTTCGTCAAGAACCACGTCACGGTGCCAACCACGGCCTATTTTGGCGAGCTCGACGGCACCATCAGCCCGCGCGCGCAGGCGCTAGCCGACGCATTCAACAAGGCCGGCCTGGGCGCCAAGGCGGTGGACTGCATCCAGCAAGTGCTGTGGGAAAAGCTGGCGCAGATCTGCAACGCGTCGGCCTGGTCGGTGAGCACGCTGGCCGGCAACAACGATCTGACCTTCGTGCACGGCATGGCCCTGCGCGAGGGCGCCGAGCACTACGTGGCCATTTCCCTGGAGCTGCTGGCGGTCTACACGGCGCTCGGTTACTCGCCGCAGAACTTCTACGCGCCGCTGTCGCGCCTGAAGGACGTGTACGAGTGCAAGACCGAAGAAGACGCCGTCCAGCTGATCCTGGGCTTCGGTGAGCGCATGAAGCAGCAGAACTACGTCGGACGCACGTCCATGCACGAGGACGTGGTGCGCGGCAAGAAGACCGAGGTCGACTACATCGTCAAGCCGTTCGTGGACAAGGGCCGCGAGCTGGGCATACCGGTGCCGACCGTGACCGCGGCGTATCGCATCATCAAGGTGCTGGACCACTACCTGGCCTGATCCAACATGAGCAGCAAAAAACGCGTCCTGGTGGCGGAAACCCTGGAGCAGGCCGGCATCGACCTGCTGCGCGAGCACTTCGAGGTCGACGTGCGTGAGCGCACCGACGAGGAAACCCTGGCCCGGATCATCGGCGACTACGACGGCCTGATGATCAAGACCTACACGCGGGTCTCGAAGCAGGTCATCGACAACGCCCGGAAACTGAAGATCGTCGCCCGCGCCGGCAGTGGCTTGGACAAGGTCGACCTGATCTACGCCAAGGAAAAGGGCCTGTCGGTGCGCAACACGCCGCAGGCCAACGTGGTGTCGGTGGCCGAGCTGGTGTTCGGGCTGATGCTGGCGGTGTCGCGCAAGCTGGCCGCGGCCGACCGCTACGTGCGCAGCCGCGAGGGTTGGGATCGCGACCGCTTCACGGGCGTGGAGCTGGCCGGCAAGACGCTGGGCATCGTCGGCTTCGGCAACATCGGCAAGCTGGTGGCCCGGCGCGCGCTGGCCTTCGACATGCAGCCGGTGGGCTACGACCCGTTCGTCGATGCGGCCGGCATGGCCGAGCACGGCGTGCGCAAGGTGGAGACGGTCGACGGGATCATCGACGTGGCCGACTACATCACCGTGCACGTGCCGCTGCTGGACTCGACCCGCAACCTGTTCAGCACCGAGCAGTTTGGGCGCATGAAATCGACCGCCATCCTGATCAACACCGCGCGCGGCGAAGTGGTGGACGAGCCGGCGCTGATCGCGGCCCTGCAAGCGGGCCAGATTGCCGGCGCCGGGCTCGACGTCTATGAGGCCGAGCCGCCGAATCATCCGGAACTTCTGACGCTCGACAACGTGGTGCTGTGCCCGCACATCGGCGCCGCCACGCGCGAGGCGCTGAACCGCATGACCGTGCAGGCGGCGCAGATGATCATCGAAGCCCTCGAGGACTAACCGGTGCTGGACCCGCAACTGCTGCGCCGCGAACCGGAGACGGTGGCGGCGCGTCTGGCCGCGCGCGGCTTTGCGCTCGACCTGCCGCGCCTGGCGGCGCTCGAAACCCGCCGCAAGGCCGCGCAGACCGAAACCGAGCACTTGCAGGCCGAGCGCAATCGGGTGTCCAGGGCGGTCGGCGAGGCCAAGCGGCGCGGCGAGGATGCTGCCCCGCTGCTGGCGCAGGTGGCCGGCGTCGGCGAGCGCCTGGCGCAGCTCGAAGCGGGCCTGAAGGCCGTGCAGGACGAGCTTGACGCCTATTGCCTGGAAATCCCCAACCTGCCGCACGATTCGGTGCCGGTCGGCAACAGCGAGGACGACAACGTCGAGGTGCGCCGCTGGGGCACGCCGCCGGTGTTCGACTTCACGCCGCGCGATCATGTGGACCTGGGCGAGGCGCTGGGTGGGCTCGATTTCGAGACCGCCACCAAGATCGCCGGCGCCCGCTTCAGCCTGCTGCGCGGCCCGCTGGCGGCGCTGCAACGCGCGCTGACGCAGTTCATGCTGGACCTGCACACCCGCCAGCACGGCTACACCGAGGTCTACGTGCCGTATCTGGTGAATGCGGACAGTCTGGTCGGCACCGGCCAGCTGCCCAAGTTCGAGGAAGACCTGTTTGCCGTCGGCGGGGGCTATTACCTGATCCCGACTGCCGAGGTGCCGGTTACCAACATCGTGCGCGACAGCATCGTCGATGCCAGCGATATGCCTTTGAAACTGGTTGCCCACACGCCGTGCTTTCGCAGCGAGGCCGGCAGTTACGGCAAGGACACCCGCGGCATGATCCGCCAGCACCAGTTCGAGAAGGTCGAGCTGGTGCGCCTGGTGCCGCCCGAGACCTCCTGGCAGGCGCACGAGGAACTGACCGCCGACGCGGAGGCCGTGCTGCAGGCGCTCTGCCTGCCGTATCGCGTGATGGCGCTGTGCACCGGCGACATGGGCTTTTCCGCTGCCAAGACCTACGACCTCGAAGTCTGGCTGCCGGGCCAGGGCAAGTACCGGGAAATCTCGTCCTGCTCCAACTTCGGCGATTTCCAGGCGCGGCGCCTGAAGGCGCGCTGGCGCAACCCGGCCACCGGCAAGCCGGAATTGCTGCACACGCTGAACGGCTCCGGCCTGGCGGTCGGGCGCACGCTGGTGGCGGTGCTGGAGAACTATCAGCAGGCCGACGGCTCGATTGTCGTGCCCGAGGTGCTGCGCCCATATCTGGGCGGCCTGGATCGCATCGCGCGTTCCGGATAGTTGCCGCGCGCCGGCTGCAGGCGCAGCATCGACAAAAAAGCCCATGGATGGGCCGCACCGGCTGCCCGACCGGCAGTAAGACAACCATCCACCGGAGGAGAACGCGATGCTGTACGTGATCATTTCCCGTTTCGACGAGGCCGCCGTGGCGCGCCTGCGCGGCGAGCTGCCGCCGGCGGCCTTCGCCTACATCGACGAGGCCATCCACCACCAGCGCGTGCCCAGTCAGGCCGACATCGAGGCGCAGGGTGTGGCGCCGGGTCTGGCCGGCGTGCTGGCGGCACATCTGGCGCACCTGACCGAACTGCGCGGCAGCGGCAAGCTGGTCAGCGGCGGGCCCTGCACCGGTTTCGTCAACGCCATCAATATCTTCGAGGCCGGCTCCGCCGACGAGGCGCGGGTACTGCACGACGCCGATCCGCTGGCCCGGTACGGCTACTTCGCGGTCGAGACCATCTACCCCTGGCAGCGGGTGTTCTGAGCATGCTGCGCCTGTATCACATCCTGCCGCGGGCCGATCATCCCGGCTCGCACAACGCGCTCAAGGTGGCGGTGCTGCTGCGCGAGCTGGGTCTTGAGTTCGAGTTGATCGATGTCGATCCGGCCCGCGAGCTGCGGCCGGCCGAGGCACCGCTGCGGCGCCTGAACCCGAACGGCCTGACCCCGATCCTGGACGACGACGGTTTCATCCTGTGGGAATCGGCCGCGATCCTGCAGTACCTGTGCGACAGCCGCGGCCCGACGCCGCTGTTGCCGATCGAGTCCAAACAGCGGGCGCGCGTGCTGCAGTGGCTCGGTTGGGAGGCGAGCACCTTCATCCCGGCGCTGATGGCGCTGTACATGGCGCGCATCGGTGGCGGCGAGGATGCCGCCGCCGCGGCGCGGGTCGAGTTTCTGCTCGGCATGCTGGAACAGCAGCTCAGCGGCCGGGACTGGGTGGCCGATGCCTATTCCATCGCCGACATTGCCCTTGGCGCCGGCGTGCCGGCGCTGCTGCCGCTGGGTGTGGATTTCGCGCCCCATCCGGCGCTGCGGCGCTGGCTGGCTGCCCTGCGCCAGCGGCCGGCCTGGCAGGACGAGATTTTTCTGGCGGATTTGCGCGCAGGCAACCTGGCCTGATTCGGCCTGCGGGCGGGCGGGGTATTGGCTCGATTTGCTAGACTTCGCGGCTATTTGGCCGCACCAGAGAGAGTCCCCGCGCGTGCATCCCCCCCATACCTGGCTTCGTCCCATGCTGGCGGCCCTCGCCGTGACGCCGCTGACCGCGGTAGCCGAGACCGTCTCCCTGCCGCCGTCGGACGTGGACCTTGTCGGTCAGGTGCGGGTGGTGGCAGCGCGTCACGAGGACACGCTGCTGGACATAGCCCGTCGCGGCGGGCTTGGCTATACGGAGATCAAGATGGCCAACCGTGGCCTTGACCCGTGGATGCCGGGCGAGGGCGTGCAGGTGGTGCTGCCAACCCAGCACATCCTGCCGCAGGCGCCGCGGGACGGCATCGTCATCAACCTGCCGGAGATGCGCCTGTACTACTACCTGCCGGCGAAAGGGGATTTTCCCCAGGTGGTGACCTATCCGATCAGCATCGGTCGTTTCGACTGGCGCACGCCGCTGGGCGTGACCAGGATCACGCAGAAGGTACCGAACCCGAGCTGGACACCACCGGAGTCGATTCGCATCGAGCACGCCGCCAAGGGCGACATCCTGCCGCCGGTGGTGCCGGCCGGGCCGGACAATCCGCTCGGTCAGTTCGCGCTGCGGCTGGGCGTGCCGGGGTATTTGATCCACGGCACCAACAAGCCCTACGGCATCGGCATGCGCGTGACACATGGCTGCCTGCGCCTGTACCCGGAAGATATCGCCGCGTTGTTCGGGCAGGTGGCGCCGGGCGTGAAGGTCAATTTTGTCAGTCAGCCGTACAAGATCGGGCAGGCCTTTGGCATCACCTATCTGGAAGTGCACCACCCGTTGAAGGAAGAGAAGGGCCGCAAGGAAGGGGCGCTTGGCGAGATCGCGCGGCTGCTTGCGAACCGCGGTGTGGCCACGGTCGACGTGGACTGGGTGTTGGTGCGGCGCGAGCTGGCCAAGCCGAGCGGCATGCCGGTGGCGATCAGCCAGTCGGATGAGGTGATGCTGCTGGACGCAAATGTTGACGATATGGGCGCGCAGGTGGCGGTCCAGCACTGATTGGACACTGCGGATTTGCAGGAGCCCGGCCATGCCGGGCGATGGTCGCGCAGCGAAGCGGCGCTTACAGTCAGTTCGCGTTGCGGACGTAAAAAAAGCGGGGCCAGCCTGGCTGACCCCGCTTTTTCAACGCCTGGAGAAGCGGATGCTTACTTCAGCATCGACTTCTTGAACATGCGGTCGATCTTCTCGTTGGTGTCTACGCAGCACTGCTGGGCAGCCTGGGCAGCGGCCAGGGCTTCGCTGGCCTTGGCACTGGCAGCGTCGGCCTTGGAAGAGGCGGCGCTGGCGGTGGCTTGGGCGCTGTCGGCGGCCGACTTGGCCTGAGCAACCTGCTCGTTCACGTAGCCCTTGGTGGCGCAACCGGCGGAAAGGGTCGCCAGCAGCGCAACGGCCGCAAGTTTGCCAATGATCAATTTGTTCTGCATATAGAGCCCCTGAAAAGCTGAGGTAACTGAAACCAAACCAATGCGGCGCAAGCCCGCACTGCAAACGTCAACACGGCCGGAATTATAGGCCGGTGCTGCAGAAAAGCAAAAGGTGCGGCTGATTGCGATCAAGCAATGCCTGGTTGGGGGCATGGGTGCGTGATCAGCCAGAATCCGGACTGGGGGCGACGTCGGGGCTGGGTCTGGCAAAATGGCGTTTCCCATCACCTGACCGAGACTGCGCTTCCGTGCGCAGTGTGTCCGGGGTGCCTGCCTGTGGGCGCTGTGATGTTTGCTGTCTCAACTTCCTGGAGTGCCGCATGGCCGAATATCTGCGTTGGTTCGATACCCTGGGCATGCACGATGTCGAGATCGTGGGGGGCAAGAACGCGTCGCTGGGCGAGATGATCAGCCACCTCCTGCCGCTGGGCGTGCAGGTGCCTGGCGGCTTTGCCACCACCGCGCAGGCCTACCGCGATTTCCTGGCCTATGCGCAGCTGGCCGACCGGATCAACGCCGAGCTGGACGCGCTGGACGTGGAGGATGTTGCGGCCCTGGCCCGCTCGGGCGAGAAAATCCGCGGCTGGATTCTGGATCAGCCATTCCCGGATGGCCTTGAGCAGCTCATCGTCGAGGGCTACGGCCGTCTTTGCGCGGGGCAGGATGCGGTGTCGGTTGCGGTGCGTTCTTCGGCCACGGCCGAAGACCTGCCGGATGCCTCCTTCGCCGGCCAGCAGGAAACCTTTCTGAACATCCGCGGCGCCGACCATGTTCTGCACGCGGTGCGCCACGTGTTCGCGTCGCTGTTCAACGACCGCGCCATTTCGTACCGCGTGCACCAGGGTTTTGCCCATGAGCTGGTCGCCCTGTCGGCCGGCATCCAGCGCATGGTGCGCAGCGACACCGGCGCCAGCGGCGTGATGTTCACGCTGGACACCGAGTCCGGTTTCCGCGACGTGGTGTTCGTGACCGCCTCCTACGGCCTGGGCGAAACGGTGGTGCAGGGCACGGTCAACCCGGACGAGTTCTACGTGCACAAGCCGACGCTGCGCGCTGGCCGGCCGGCCGTGATTTCGCGCCATCGCGGCAGCAAGTTGATCAAGATGATCTATACCGATGCGGTTTCGGCTGGCAGGTCGACCACCACGGTGGACGTCCCGCAGGCGGACCAGCGCCGCTTCTGCCTGACCGACGCCGAGGTCCAGGCGCTGGCACGCCAGGCGCTGATCATCGAGGACCACTACGGCCAGCCGATGGACATCGAGTGGGGCAAGGACGGTGAGGACGGCCAGCTCTACATCCTGCAGGCGCGGCCGGAGACGGTGAAGGCGCGCGGTGACTCACAGGTGCTGCGCCGCTATCAGCTGAAAGAGAAATCCAAGGTTCTGGTCACCGGCCGCAGCGTCGGGCAGGGCATCGGCGTCGGCAAGGTGCGGGTCGTCGACAGCCCGGCCCGCATGGGCGAGCTGCAACCGGGTGAAGTGCTGGTGGCCGACATGACCGATCCGGACTGGGAGCCGGTGATGAAGCGGGCCTCGGCCATCGTCACCAACCGCGGCGGGCGTACCTGTCACGCTGCCATCATTGCCCGCGAGCTGGGCATCCCGGCCGTGGTCGGCTGCGGCGACGCCACCGATCACCTGCGTACCGGCCAGGCGGTGACCGTGTCCTGCGCCGAGGGCGATACCGGCTTCATCTACGAGGGCGCGCTCAAGAACGAAGTCAGCGAGGTACGCCTGGACAGCATGCCGACGCCGCCGACCAAGATCATGATGAACATCGGCAACCCGGACCGCGCCTTCGACTTTGCCAGCCTGCCAAACGCCGGCGTCGGCTTGGCGCGGCTGGAGTTCCTGATCAATCGCGGCATTGGCGTGCACCCCAAGGCGCTGATCAACTACGCCACGCTGGGCGCCGACCTGCGCAGCACCATCGACGAGATCATTGCCGGCTACGCGGATCCGCAGACCTTTTTCGTGGAAAAGCTGGTCGAGGGCATCGCCACGCTGGGTGCGGCCTTCTGGCCCAAGAAAGTCATCGTGCGCATGTCTGATTTCAAGAGCAACGAGTATGCGAACCTGCTCGGCGGCGAGCTGTACGAGCCGCACGAGGAGAACCCGATGCTGGGCTTTCGCGGCGCCTCGCGCTACATCGCCGACAGCTTCCGCGACTGCTTTGCGCTGGAGTGCCGGGCGCTCAAGAAAGTCCGCGACGACATGGGCCTGACCAACGTCGAGATCATGATCCCGTTCGTGCGCACGCTCACCGAGGCGCGTCAGGTCACCGAACTGCTGGCCGAGCAGGGCCTAAAGCGCGGCGACAACGGCCTGCGCCTGATCATGATGTGCGAGCTGCCGTCGAACGCCGTGCTGGCGGCCCGGTTCCTGGAGTACTTCGACGGCTTCTCGATCGGCTCCAACGACCTGACACAACTGACACTGGGTCTGGACCGCGACTCCGGCCTGGTGGCCGGCGAGTTCGACGAACGCGATGACGCGGTCAAGGCGCTGATGAAGCTCGCCATCGACGCCTGTCAGCGCGCCGGCAAGTACGTCGGCATCTGCGGCCAGGGGCCGTCGGATCATCCCGATCTGGCGCAGTGGCTGGTCGAGCAGGGTATCGAGAGCATGTCGCTGAACCCCGACACGGTGGTTGCCACCTGGCTGGCACTGTCCGGCGACAAGGCGCATTGATCGATCCGGCCTCGCGGCGGGGTTTCGGGCAAGCCCGGTCAGGGCACCTCGAAAAACCTTTCGAGGTGCCCCTTGGGGCATGGATGCCCCAACGCATCAATCGCGCAAGCGATTGAAATGGCGTGAGTCTTTCGCGGGTTTCCCGCGAAAGATATTCTCGAAAAACCACAGGGAAGTGGTTTTTCGAGGTGCCCCTCAGATCACAGGCCGGGTGCGGGCCGGCGTCAGGGCAGAAGCACCGGCGCTGCGGGCGTCCAGCCGGGCATCCGGTGCTCGGCCACGACGCTGGTGTAAATGCCGCCGCGCACCAGGAATTCGGCCGTCACGCGCAGGAAGCGCGGCGCCATGGCGCCGACCAGATCGTCCAGGATGCTGCCGGTGACGGCCTCGTGGAACGCGCCCTGGTCGCGGAACGACCACAGATATAATTTCAGGGACTTGAGCTCCACGCACAGCCGGTCCGGCACGAAATCGATGTGGATGGTGGCAAAGTCCGGCTGGCCTGTTTTCGGGCACAGGCAGGTGAATTCCGGGCAGCGCATGCGCACCGTGTAGTCCCGCCCCGGGTGGGGGTTGGCGAAGGTTTCGAGTGCGCTGCCGGCGGCTTGCGACTTTTTCGAGCGAACAGGACGCGAACTGGCCACGCGTGTCTCCGGGTCGGGTTTGGGGCGCGCATTATCCGGTCGGCGGACACGCTGCCACAACGACCAACCGGGCGCCTTCAGGAATACCGTCAGGCATGAAACTGAAGACCATCCGCCTGGCCGGCTTCAAGACTTTCGTCGATCCGACCACGCTGCACCTGCGCGGACCGCTGACCGGCGTGGTGGGCCCGAACGGCTGCGGCAAGTCGAATGTGGTCGACGCCGTGCGCTGGGTGCTTGGCGAAAGCTCGGCCCGGCAACTGCGCGGCGATGCGTTGGCGGACGTGATCTTCAACGGCTCCAGCGCCCGCCAGCCGGTCGGCAAGGCCAGTGTCGAACTCGTGTTCGACAATTCCGACGGCAGTCTGGGCGGCGCCTGGGCGGCCTACGCGCAGATTGCCGTGCGGCGCGAGCTGGCACGCGACGGGCAGTCGGTCTATTACCTCAACGGCAGCCGCTGCCGGCGCCGCGACATCACCGACATCTTTCTGGGCACCGGGCTTGGCCCGCGCAGCTACGCCATCATCGAGCAGGGCATGATCGCCCGCCTGATCGAGGCGCGGCCCGAGGAGCTGCGCGCCTACATCGAGGAAGTGGCCGGCATATCAAAGTACAAGGAGCGCCGCCACGAGACGGCCGGCCGCATTCGTCACACCCGCGACAACATGGCGCGCCTGGACGACCTGCGCGACGAGCTGGGCAAGCGTCTGGCCGTGCTGGAACGTCAGGCGCGCGCGGCGCAGAGCTTTCGCGAACTGAAGGCCGCCGAGCGGCAGGCCCGCGGGCAGCTGCTGGGCTTTCGTCTGCAGGCTTTGGAGACGGCTGCAAGCGAGCGGCGAGCGGCGCTCGAGCGCAGTCTGACGGCCCAGGAACAGGCGCTGTCCGCCGTGCGTGCCGGCGAGGCGCAGGTCGAGGCGGCGCGCGACGCGCACGCGCAGGCCACGGCCGCCTTGGGCGAAACCCAACAGGCCTGGTATCAGGTCGGCGCGGAAGTCGCCCGCTGCGAGCAGGCACTGACAGCCTTACGCCAGCAGCGGGAGCGTCTGGCACAGGAGCTGGCGCGGCTGGACGCCAGTGCCGAGCAGATCGATCGGCAGTGCGTGGAGACCGAGGCGCGCCTGTTGCAGCTGGCCGAAGCGCAGCAGACGGCGGACGCCGACCGTGAGCGCCTGGAAGCGGAGCTGGCAGATGCGTCGCAAAAGCTCACTGCCGCCGAAGCGGTCTTGAGCCAAGCCCGGCGCGCGCACGACGCGGCCAGCACATCGGCCAGCGAGGCCGCCCAGCGTGAGCGCCTGGAGCAGGAGCGCGCCCGGCGCCTGGCGGAGCATCTCGCCCGGCTGGATGAACGACGCCAGCGCCTGCTGCGCGAACAGCAGCAACTGGCGGCCGAAGCCACCACGGATGAGGCCGGGCTTGCCGACCAATTGGCCAGGGCCGGCGCGCAGGCATCCGCTGCCGAGCAGGCGCTGGCGGCGGTGGAGGCCGACATCACCACCCGTCGGGCGCAGCTGGACGCACTCGCCACCGAGTTCGCCAGCCTGCAAGGCACGACGCGTGAGCAGCGCGGGCGCCTGGCCTCGCTTGAAACCCTGCAGCAGGCGGCGCTTGTCGGCAGTGGCCGGACCGAGGGCTGGCTCAGCGAACAGGGTGTCGAGGTGCGAGCCTTGCTCGGCGAGCTCGATGCCGAGGCCGACTGGCGCAGCGCGCTGGAAGTTGCTCTTGGCCCGTGGCTGGGCGCGCACGTAGTGGCCAGCCTCGATGATCTGTCCGCCGAAGGGCTGGCACAGGCGGCCGGGCTGCTGCTGGTGGAGTCGCGGCCGGGCAGGGCGGAAGCGGCCGGGGACCTGCTGGACGCCGTGCGCAGTACGGTCGATCTGCGGTCCCTGATCGGCGGCGTGCGGCGGGCGGACACGCTGGGCGGCGCGCTGGTCGCCCGTCATGCGCTGGCGGCGCACGAGAGCCTGATCACCGCGGACGGTATCCGAGTGGGGCCAAACTGGCTGGCCGTGCCGGCCCGTGACTACGGCGAGGGCGTGCTGGAACGCAGCGCCGAAATCGCCAGCCTGCGCGAAGCGCTGTCGCAGGCCGAGCAGGAACTGGCCGCCCTGCAGGCGCAGCGGGCGGCGACGCAAACGGCGCTGGCCGTGGCCGAACGCGCCCGCGGCGAGGCCCGCCAGCAGCAGGCGGCCAGCGTGCGGCAGCTGGGCGAGCTGCAAGCCCGCCACGCGGCGGCGCAGGCCCACCGCGAGCGCGCACAGGCGCGGCGAGCGGCCATTGCCGACGAGCTGGCGCAGATCGATGCGCAGGCCGCGCACGACGCTGCGGAACTGGCGACCGCCCGGGCGGCCTGCGATGAGGCGGTCCGGCAACAGGCCGGCCTGGCCGGGGAACGCGAGCACTGCGAAGCCCGGCGGCGCGAGGCCGAGTCCGCCGTGCGCGCCGCGCGGCAGGCGCAGGACGCAGCCCGCGAGCGCGTGCAGACCCTGCGCATGCGCGTTCAGGTGTCCCAGACCGAAGTCGCGACCTTGCAAAAGACTCTGGTCGGCTGGCAGGCGCAGCGCGACGGCATCCGCGAGCGCCGGGCGGCGCTGCAGGCTGAGCAGCACAGCGCCGCCGCGCCGCTGGAAGTATTGCAGCAGGAACTGCAAACGTATTTGGCCGAGCGTGAGGCGGCCGCAACGCGCCTGTCGGCGGCGCGGGATGCAGTGGCGGCGGCCGACACGGCGCTGCGCGAGCAGGACCAGGCGCGTCTTGTGGCCGAGCGGGCGCTGCACGAGCGCCGCGGCGAGGTCGAGGCCCGCCGGCTGGAGCTGACGGAGCTGGAAACCCGCGCTGCCGGCCTGCGCGAACAGGCGCTGGAATTCGATGCCGATCCCGGGCGCCTGCTGGCCGAGCTGCTGCCGGACACGGACGAGGCGGCCCTGGAGCTCGCCATCGCCGATCTGGCCCGCCGCATCGAGCGCCTGGGCGCGATCAACCTGGCGGCCATCGACGAGCAGCGCGAGCTGGCCGAGCGCAAGACCTATCTGGACGCCCAGCACGCGGACCTGGCGGCGGCACTCGAAACCATGGAGCAGGCCATCCGGCGCATGGATCGGGAGACACGCAGCCGCTTCAAGGAGACCTTCGACAGGGCGAACGGCGGCTTCCAGGCGGCCTTCCCGCGCCTGTTCGGTGGCGGCGAGGCGCGCCTGGAACTGCTCGACGACGACCTGCTCGAAAGCGGCGTCGGCATCGTGGCCCGCCCGCCGGGCAAGCGCAACAGCTCGATTCACCTGCTGTCCGGCGGCGAGAAGGCGCTGACCGCGATCGCGCTGGTGTTCGCGCTGTTCGAGCTGAGCCCGGCGCCGTTCTGCATGCTGGACGAGGTGGATGCGCCGCTCGACGACCACAACGTCGGCCGCTTCTGCGCCCTGGTGCGCGAGATGTCGGCGCGGGTGCAGTTCATCGTCATCACCCACAACAAGACCACCATGGAGCTGGCCGGCCAGCTGACCGGCGTCACCATGTCCGAGCCT